>CAKOIB010000093.1 GCA_934086255.1 uncultured Bacilli bacterium | reverse complement strand
GAGTAGATATCAAAGTAGTCGGAGAAGTAATCCATACCTTTTTCTTATAAGCATAATCAATTATATCTTGATGGTAGGCATTAATCTCTGCAAAGATAGCCTCAGCAGGTAAAAACATAATAGCTTGATCACTAGTATACCCCTCAATAATATACTTACTTGCAATAGCATCAATGTGTTTTTTTACATCAGCTTTAAATAGTTTTTCATATCTAGCTCTCTCATCTTTAGTTATATCTTTGTCGACCATCATCCTATAATTTTCTAAAGGAAACTTAGAATCAATTGCAATTGTACCAAGTGGTTGTGGTGCAAATAGAATAGAATCTGCTATGTAAGTATTTGGCATTGTATACTGAAGTCTATAAATGCTATCATTGCCTTCTCCAAAAACTGATGTGAGAATGTGTTTTAAATTAACTTCTCCAAAAATACCGCGTGTTTTCTTATCGGTTAAAATACTTTGTAATGAAACAATATCACTGGATAAAGTATCAATCTTCTTTTGAGCTTCATCTATTTTAGCAAGTCTTTCTAAAACAGAACTAAAGGTCTTATTAGTCTTTTCAAAATTAGCCTCAATTCTTTCATTAACTTTATCATTTATTGCAATAAGTCTTCTTTCTTGTCTATCACTAAGTTCATTAAAGTTCTTGTTTAGACTTTCTTTTAATCCATTCATTTCTTTATTAATATTAAGTTCTAGAGAAGATAACTTGTCAAATAAAGCAATGTCGTTCTTACTCTTAAATAAAGAAGCTATAATAAGAATAACAATAAGAATTAAAAGTCCAATAATAATATAATCCATAACTATACCTCCAAATGAAATAATTTTTCTATAATTTTACAGATAATATATGAAAAAATAAGTAAAATAGAAATCTTAATAAGAATAACTGGATGTTTTATGCTGTCTATTAAGCTTACTCCTATATAACCCCAAAAGTATATTGTAGCAAGTTTACCAATAAAAAGTGCGAGTAAATACTTTTTAAAATCGATGTTAGAAAGACCTGCTGCTATATTAATCGCAAATGCTGGGGTAAAAGGAAGGGCTATTATAAGAACTAAAAAGGATAGTTTTATATCATCAAACTTAGAAACATAGTATGAAATATCCTTTTTCTTTAAAAGGCTAACTCTGTCCCTAATTAAATATCTAAATATAAAATAAGATAGTAAACATCCGCATATTGTAGCAATATATGAAATAATGAATCCAAAAAAACTACCAAAATTATACACGTTAATACCAATAAATACTGATAAAGGTATAATAGGAATGATTGACTCAAGAACAATAATAAAAAATCCACCAATTAATCCTACAGATGCAATATAATCAATTAAAGTTTGTAATATATCTAATATTTCCATATAATTATCTCCCTTATAATTGTACCAATTTTATTAAAAAAAGTCTAATAATTATTGAAAAGAAATAGAGTAATGTTCAATATTACTCTATTTCTTCCTTTAGTACATTAAGTTCTTCAAGCGAAAGTCCAGTATACTTAGCGATAGTATCTAAAGTTAAATTATCTTGAAGCATATTAAGAGCAGTTTCTCTAGCTTTTTCTAAAGCACCTTCATTAAATGCTTCTTCTCTATTTTCTCTTATTTCTGCTTTCTTTAACATTTCATCATTTAACTCTTTGTCATACATTCCGATTACTTCATCCTGCTCGCTCGCATTTTTAGAATCTTCTATGTATTCTTTCATAATATCATCACCCTTACTTAACATATCGAGAACTTCATCGTCCTCTTCATT
>CAKOIB010000092.1 GCA_934086255.1 uncultured Bacilli bacterium | reverse complement strand
TAGCATTATTACTATCTGCTTTCTTCCAACTATCACTAGTACTATCATAATATACTGGTATCATATTTGATGTAAGTTCTGGTGCATTAGCACCACTTTCATCAAGTGATACAGGTTTACTACTTGTAATATTACCACTGTTTACATTTACTCTAAACTTATAAGAGTATTGTTTTTCACTAAGCTTATTAGTATCAACCTTAGAATCAATCCAAGCTCTAAGTCTATAACTAGTTATTACTTCAGCTTTATTATTTGAAAAAACTTCATCTTGTGAACTAAGTATATAATTACTTATTTGATCAATTGTCGTAGGTTCAACCACAACAGTTTCAGTACCATTTTCTACCTTAGTAAGATATACTTTAATTTCACTATCATTTAAAGGGTTGTCTACTGTTATTGGTTCTAGCACTACTTTATAATTAATCTTTCTTTGTGTATTATCATTTGTTCTAGTCTTAATATAAGACAACACTTGAAAATCAAAATAATTAGTAAGCGTCTTACCTTCTTCATCTTTAATAGGTAATGCATTATCCATTCCTATTTCATTAGTTTCAGTATAACTCATCTTTACTTGTCCAGATGATATACTACTATTACCTGTTAATAACTCACTATTCCATAATGCATAAGTACCAAATGATACTATTGCAATAGCAAATAAAGATAACGATATCATCATTAACTTTTTCTTTTTCTTATCCATTATAACACTCCTTTACTATAACAATAATACAACATTTTCATGCAATTTGCAATTAGATTTTTCTAATACAAAATAAAAAAGTACTAACATTTTTTCATATCAAAAAAAGAGTCTTTATTGACTCCATATTGTTATAAAACTAATTATTATCTTCTTCTAAAAAGTAATTAACCATTTTCTCATAGTTATCTTGACTTTTTAAACAAGTATCAATCAAATAACCTTTTTCATTATTTATTTGATATTCTTTAATTCCTCTGATGTAGAAATCTTTATTTTTTTCTTCTATAAAAAATGGCATTATATCATTATATAAACATTCTCTGAACATAATCATTCTACCAACACGTCCATTTCCATCTGAGAATGATACCTAAGAACAGAATATTTTTAACAACTGATATCCTCATTTTCCATTTCAATCATAAATTTATCAAAGTCAGATTCAAATAATTTATCTTGAGTAATTCTATACTTTTCAAATTCAGAAAGTGCAAAACTCTTTGCTACCTTATGTGATACTTTACCAGGATTATCAAGTACATCTCTTTCGTTAAATTGTAAAAATACATCTAGCTTACCTTTCCAGTCTTCCATTGTCATAGGAATATGTCTTTCAGCTTGATCCTCCGCGTAATCTAAATACATTGTAACAATTCTTTCTAAAGATTTTAATTCTTCTTTAGTTAAATAATTTTTAGCAACTATAACATCAGATGCAATTATTTTGCCATTAGGTGAATTTTTCCAATTTGTTAATCCCATATGCACTTTATTATGATTTGCGCGATTCACTATAATTTCTGCAGCCGTATTTCCATGAACAGCATAGTGCATTTTATTTTGAACTGTTTTAAAAAACTCTTTTGTTATCGGTGAATCTATATTATAATCTAAACTTGTTGTGTATATATCAGTAATCTTTTGATAAAAATTCCTTTCACTAATTCTTATTTCTCTTATTTCTTGTAGTAATTCATTAAAATAATTTTCATTTAAAAAAGTTCCATTTTTAAGTCTTTCTTTATCTAATACATATCCTTTTACAGAATATTGTTTTAAAATATTGATTGCCCACAATCTAAAATCTATTGCTCTTTTGCTATTAACTT
>CAKOIB010000091.1 GCA_934086255.1 uncultured Bacilli bacterium | reverse complement strand
ACTATCCCCAGTAAGTAGTTCACTATTCCATATTGCATAAGTACCAATTGAAATCATAGCAATAAATACTAATAAAATTAATCCCATTAATAATAACTTTTTATTAGAATTAGTTTTCTTTTTTTTCTTATTCACCTTTTAACATCTCCTTATCATACATTAAGTAGTATATCATTTTTACGCAATTTTTACTATAATTTTTTAAAAAAAACTAAATAAAAAGAAAAGACCTAAGTCTAATCTTTAAAATAATCTTAATATATCATTAAATGTTACATATAACATTAATAATATTAATAATATAAATCCTATTGAATGAATTGTATTTTCTACTTTAGGATCAACTGGACTACCTTTTATTTTTTCGATTAATAAGAATAGTATTCTTCCTCCATCGAATGCTGGTAATGGTAATAAGTTGATTACTCCAACATTTATGCTTAGAAGTGCCATTAAGTATATTAAAGCCACTAATCCTTGTTTACTCATTTGTCCCACTACTGAATATATTCCAACTGGACCACTTAATTGGTTAACAGATACTCCACCAGTAAACAAATTACCTAAAACAATATACATTTGTTTAAATATTGCAAGTTCTTCATTAAAACCATACTTTATAGCATTAACAAGTCCATGATTAATTTCACTTCCCATTACTATACCTACAACGTATCTTTCACTCTTATCACTTGCTATTTCTTTTATTGGTTTAACTTGATACTTTCTTATTGTTCCATCTTGCTTTTCTACTTCAAAAACTACTTCTTTATTTAAATCTTCAATGGCTAAATAAAGTGATATATCATCTTTATAAGTAACTTTATGATCATTTATTCTTAATACTTTATCATTAGCCTCAATCCCTGCGATAGCAGCAGGATAATTATCTGCTACTTTAGTAATTATAGGTTCTGTACTAGGGGAACCAAATATTAATCCAGAAATAGTTAATATTAAAAATGCAAATATGAAATTAAAGCCTACTCCCATGAACATTACTAAAAATCTTTGCCATGGTTTTTTATCTTGAAGATTACTTCCTTTATGTTCTTTTAATTTTTCAGGATCAACTTCTTCTCCCGCTAATGAAACAAATCCACCAATTGGAATTAATCTTATTGAATATTTTGTCTTATCTTTTGCTATTTTTTGAATAACTTTAGGACCCATTCCAATAGAGAATTCATATACATGAACTCCCACTAATTTAGCAAATAAGAAGTGTCCTCCTTCATGTACTAAAACTATAATACCTAAAATAAATATAAATAATATTAATGTCAACATATTAATCCTCCTTATAAAATATTCATAAATAGTATAAATGTAAGTGCTACAAATATTAAACTATCTAATCTATCAAGTATACCACCATGACCAGGTATAATATTAGAATAATCTTTTACTTTATAATATCTTTTTATACTTGAAAATACTAAATCGCCAAGTTGTCCTACAATTGATAGTAATAATGTTATTAAGACTACTACTAGTATATTCTCATTTGTAGTAATTATAAGAGTATAAAACATAACAGGTATAATAGTACCTACTAAACTACCTATAACAGCACCCTCAACTGTTTTATTTGGACTAATCTTAGGACAAAGTTTATGTCTTCCTATTAAACTTCCACCAGCATAGGCAAAAGTATCAGTCATAACAGTTATTAATGCTATATATATAATATAAACAACACCCATATTTTCAATTAATATAAAAGTATTAAAAGATATTGCTAGGAATAAAGTTGATGCCATTAAATATAAAGCATCTTTTATATTATATTTTTCACTATTGTTTATTAATACTAATGGTAATAAAAATACCAAGAAAAGTATTATAAATATTTGATATGTTAATGAATAATCTATAAAATAGTAATTATTTCCAAATGCTATTAAGAATATAACAAATAAATAAGAAATAATTTCCATTATTATTGATATATCACTTTCTTTTTTTCTTAAATCAATTAACTCTTTTAAACCAAGTATTGCAAGTGCTATTGCAAGTACTTTAAAAGGTAATCCTCCGATTACTATAAGGGGTATAACTACCATTATCATTATTATTGCACTAATTATTCTTGTTTTCAAAATTATCACATCCTAGAACAATTATATAAAATATATAAAAAAAAAGCAATAATTATCGCCCTTTTGTTCCGTTTTTTTCTAATTCTTTACGTGGTACTAAAT
>CAKOIB010000090.1 GCA_934086255.1 uncultured Bacilli bacterium | reverse complement strand
ACCAAAACTTACTGAGCCTGATGATATAAAAATACCTGATGTTTCTAATTATACAGTTGCTGAAGCTGAAAAAAAATTAAAAGATTTAGGTTTTGAAGTAGATGTTGAATTAAAGCAAGAACCATCAAAAGAAATTGAAGAGGGTAAAGTAATAAATACTAGTCCATCAATAGGTAGATTTATAAAAGAAGGTACTAAAATAACTCTTATAGTATCAAGTGGGGTTTCTAAGGTTGTTGTTGAGGATTATACTGGTAAGAATTATATTGAAATAAAAACTAAATTAGAATTATCTGGTATAACTGTAACTGTTGAAGAAAAAGATGTTAGTGATAATAAAAAATATGATTCACAAGAAATAGTGGATCAATCTGTAAAAGCAGGAGAAGAGTTAACTGAGGATGATAAAATTACTCTTTATATACCTAGAGTATTAGAAAAATATCCTGATATAGTAAAAGAGGGTTGGACAGTTGAGGAAACTGAGAAGTGGGCTAAGGAAAAAGGTATTGTTTTAAAGAAAGAGTATCAAGAAACTAATGATTATGATGAGGGTACAATTATTGATCAAAGTAGAGAAAAGGATACTGTTATTACTAAAGGTGCTACTCTTAAGATAACTATTGCTAAAAAAAGAGTAGATACTCCAAGTACTGATAACAAAACTGATAATAAAACCGATAATAAGACTGAAGAAAGTAAAAAAGAAGAAACAAAAACTGATGCAAAAACAGAATAAGGAGCAATTATGCAAGGACAAATTATTAAAATAATAAGTAATGATTATTTTGTATTATATAATGGTAAAGAATATATTTGTAAAGCAAGAGGTAAGTTTAAGAATGAAAACATAACTCCCCAAGTTGGGGATTATGTTTTATTCGATATAGATAATAATTATATACTTAATATATTGCCTAGAAAAAATAGTTTATTAAGACCTAGTGTTTCAAATATTGATCAAGCATTTATTGTAACTAGTTTAAAAAAACCAGATTTTTCTACTAATTTACTTGATAAATTGCTTGTAATATGTCATATAAATAATATAAAGCCTATAATATGTTTAACTAAAAAGGATTTATTGAGTAATAAAGAATTAAAGGAAATAAAGAAAGTAATAAAATATTATAAAAGTATTGGATATAAAGTGGTATATAATAATGAGATATTTAAGATAAAAAGACTTTTTAAAAATAAAACAACGGTTTTTACTGGTCAAACAGGGGCTGGTAAGTCTTCTCTTATGAATAGATTAGATAAGAGTTTGAACTTTGAAACTAATGAAATATCTACTGCTTTAGGAAGAGGGAAGCATACAACAAGGTATGTGACTCTTGTACAATTATATAATGGTAAGGTACTTGATACTCCAGGGTTTTCTGCGATTGATTTAAGTAGTTATACTGATAGACAAATAAGGGATTCTTTTGTGGAGTTTAATAGTTTTAATTGTCCTTATAAAGATTGTATGCATATTAATGAGAAAGAGTGTATTATTAAAAATAATAAAAATATATTAAGATCAAGGTATGATAATTATAAGAAGTTTATAGAAAAGAGGTAATTATGGAAGTATCAACATCATTTTTAAGTAATAAAGATTATAAAAAGACTATTTTAGAGCTTAATGAAACAAATACTGATTATATACATTTTGATGTAATGGATGGTAAGTTTGTGGATAATAAGAATCTTTCTGTAAAGGAATTGACGACGTATTTAGATTTGTCTACTAAAAAGAATGATATTCATTTTATGGTTAATGATCCTTTAAAGTATATAGAAAAGATATATTTATATAATATAGATTATGTAACTGTTCATTATGAAATAAAGAACTTGGATAAAGTAATTGATAAAATAAAAGAATATGGTTTGAAAGTTGGTATATCGTTAAAGCCTAGTACGGATGTGAAAGAAGTATATAAGTATTTAGATAGAATTAATATGGTTTTAATAATGAGTGTAGAACCAGGTAAGAGTGGACAAACTTTTATTGAAGGATCTATTGATAAGGTTAATGAATTAAAAGAAGAAATAATAAGAAGGAATCTTACTACTAAAATAGAAATAGATGGTGGAATAAATGATAGTAATATTGATAGATTGTCTAATGTTGATATAGTAGTTAGTGCGTCTTATATACTTAATGATTATAATAATATAAATAAGATTAAAAAAATATTCTAATAAAAGAATGTTTTTTTATTAAAAACTATAGTAAAAATTGCGTAAAAATGATATACTACTTAATGTATGATAAGGAGATGTTAAAAGGTGAATAAGA
>CAKOIB010000089.1 GCA_934086255.1 uncultured Bacilli bacterium | reverse complement strand
TCATTATTTAGTGTTAAAATATTTAATAGGTGGTAATATGAAATATTTGCTTCTTGGAATAATTAAAATATATCAAATGATACCAGGTCCATGGCATAATATGTGTCGTCATATTCCTAGTTGTTCAAATTATGGAATTGAGGCAATTAAGATACATGGTGCTATTTATGGAAGTTATTTAACTATTAAAAGAATATTAAGGTGTAATCCTTTTGGAACTAGTGGTTATGATCCTGTTCCTAAAGGTAAAAAGGAGTAATTATGAAAAAGAAAATTATTTATTTATTATTTATTTTTGTTATTTTATTTAGTTGTAGTGGATGTATTAAGAGTGATGTAATGCAAGGTATTGATATAGTTACTACTATATATCCAATTGATTATATTACTAATAGATTATATGGTGAGGATTCTAATATAACTAGTATTTATCCTAAAGGTACTATTGTTAATGAGTATAAATTAACTAATAAGATGTTGAGGGACTATAGTGAAAAAGATTTATTTATATATAATGGTAATACTAATGAAAAGGAATATGCTAAGGATATGTTAGGTTTTAATAGAAACTTAAAAATAATTGATGCTTCTTATGGTATTGATTCTACTTATAAGGATAGTGATGTTTGGTTAAATCCTTCGAATATACTTATGGTTGCTCAAAATATAAGAAATGAGCTTAGTGAATATATTAATTCCAGTGTTGTAATTGATAGTATAAATAATAAGTATGATTTGCTTAAAGTAGATATTACTGAACTTGAGTCTGAAATAAAGAAAGCTGCTGAAAGTTCTAATTTACCTACGATTGTTGTTTATGATGAGAGTTTAAATTATTTAAATAAGTATGGTTTTAAAGTTATTAACTTGACTGAAAATGGTAAGACTAAACAAAGTAATATTGATGTTGCTAGTGATTTATATAATAATAAAAAGATTAGTTATGTGTTTGTTATTGAAAATGAAAAAATTAGTAATGATATAGAAAACTTTATAAAGAAATACAATGTTGAAAAACTTACTATTAGGTCTCTTGATAATATTAAAGAGGAAGATATTGCTAATAATGATGATTACTTGTCTTTGATGCATTATAATTTAGATTTGATTAAGAAAGAAACTTATAAATAAAAAGATTCATTTAGTTTGAATCTTTTTGTTTTGGGTAATATATTTTTTCATTTTGTTTTAAATATATACAGTAGTAACCATCTTTTGATGCTGTAAAACTATTATAGTCTTCGAGTGTTTTAGGATCTTGGGGTTCTGGTTTTGGACTAGGTGTTGGTGTGGGATCTGGTTTTGGCGTAGGAGTTGGAGTTACTGGTTGTTCTTCTTTGTTTAATACTTTGACATAGTCTTTTACATTTGCTATCCATTTATTGTAATCTATTCTATACCAAGTATAACCATTTGATTCTTTTTTATCTAAAACATTGTAGTATCCAAGATTAGCATACCCTAATACTTTTGCTGATAATGAGGAATTATCTCTACAATTTAAATATTCTTGTAAGACTTGAACTTGGTTTTTATCTTTATTTCTAGTAGTTGGTGTGCCTACGACTTTTTTAACTCTTGAACTGGAGTTTTTAGTAACTGTTTGATCATCAAATAAATATAAATAGTTTAATGGATCTTTTGCATATTTTGAAGCATCTGATGATTTATATTTATAATTTTTAGGACATACCCAATATTCAAAATGAAGATGTACTCCTTGTGCTAGTCCTGTTTCACCCATGTATCCTAGCTTTTCTCCTTGTTTTACTTTTTTACCTTTCTTTATTAATGATCTTTGTTTTAAATGCATGTATATATTTATGATCGTATTTTCTTTTTTTATATATTTTAAAACTATATAATTTCCCATTGATGATGTGTAACCTTCTTCAATTACGGTTGCATCATGTGTTGCATACACAGGTTCTCCCGGTTTTTTTATCCACCCTAAATCTAATCCATAGTGATATCTACTTACTTTAGTTATGGGATGAGTTCTTAATCCAAAGTCTGATGTTATTCCTACTGCATTTACAGGATATTTTACGTACATAATATCATCCTCCTAGTGTAGTATATGTAAGAGAATGATTTTATTATAAAGATAAAGAACTTATTTTTTGCTAAGTTCTTTTTCTTTTGTTTCTTTTTTAGTTGTTTGTGTAGTTTTATTTTTGTCTTCTTTACTCTTTTCTTTTTCTTTATCTTTATTCTCAATTTTTATATTGATTGAAAATATTGGCTTTTCTTTTTCTTCTTCAGTATTTTTTTCATCTTCTTTAACAGTTTTTTCATCTTCTTTTCCTCTTTTCGTTGTTTTTTTATTTCGCCCTTCCGTTTCCGGAATACGGAAAGGT
>CAKOIB010000088.1 GCA_934086255.1 uncultured Bacilli bacterium | reverse complement strand
GAACCATTATTAACTAGTAATATGATACCAGTATATTATGATGAAGGATCAAAAGAGTGGAAGAAAGCTGATAGTAGTAATAAAGATGAAAACTATAAATGGTATGATTATGATAATAAGATGTGGGCCAATGCAGTGACTGTCGGATCTTCAAATATAATTGATGATATCACAAAGAATAAGAGTGTTTCCTTATCTAATAAGACCATTGAGCATGTTCCTTATACTACTTTTATTAGTGGAGGTAAAGGAATTAACAATGCTAGGAGTTATATTAAAATAACTGTTAATATTAAAAGTGGTGGTACTTTTGGCTTTAGGGCTTCTGTTTCAAGTGAATATATGCATGATCAATTAACCGTTTCTGTTCAAAAAAATAAAGATTTTATTTATCATGTTCTTGATGGTAAAACTGGTATAGATAGCAATACTTTTTCTAATGTTGCTAATGCTGGGGATGTTTATGATATATATGCTCAATATTCTAAGGATGATAAAGGTAATGAAAATAATGATATTGCTATTTTAGATGCATTTGATTATCCTGCGAATAGTGTTGTTACTTTTACTGATAGTGCTACTGCTGGTGGTACTTCTGGTCAAGATTGGACTGCAAGTGGTGGAAATCCTAGTGGTACTGGTGTTTTAGTAGGTGATTCTATTTCTTATAACAATTCTACAAGTAAATATGATTTAAATGGAACTAATCTTTCTACTATTTCAAACTCATTAGTAGGTAAATATGTGTGTCCTAATGTTTCTGATTTGGCTTGCGAAACTCCTTATAAGATAGTGGATGCTTCTAGTAATAGTATTAATAAGGTGGATGAATATAAAACTAAAACAGTATCGCGTGATGAACTATTGAATTCAAAAGTTGGTACCACAATATCAATTTCTAATATAAATACAATGTGGGTGTGGATTCCTAGGTATACTTATACTTATTTGAGTACAAATACACCACAAGAGATAAAAATAAAGTTTGAAAAGGATGCAAATAGTTCTGGTTCTATAAAATGCGTAAATACAATAAATCAAAAAGATAGTGATGGAAAAACTATTTCAGAAAAATGCACAGATGCAACAAATGGTGGATTAAAAGCAGGAACTTCAACATATACCCATCCAGCATTTTGGTGGGATAAAAATGATAATGATGTAAGAGAAGAAGGAGAAGAACTAACAGGAATATGGGTAGGTAAGTTTGAAATTAGTTATGGTTATAAAATTATACCGAATGTGACATCATTAAGAAGTAGAAATACGAAAGATTTCTTTGATGATATATACAATATGCGAAGAAATAATAATATCTTTGGATTTGGTGCAACTGATGAAACTCATATGATGAAGAATATGGAATGGGGAGCAGTAACATACTTATCTCATAGTAAGTATGGGATTAATAAAAAAATGGCAATGAATAGTCAAAATACTTTTATTACAGGATGCGGACCACAAAGTGAGGGTGCAACGTCAAGTGATACAACGTGTAATGATTATACAACAACATTAGGACAAAGTGCATCAACAACAGGAAATGTATATGGAGTATATGACATGAGTGGTGGAGCAAATGAATACATGATGGGTAATATGGTAAACTCATCCGGAGAATATTACGGTGAAAAGTCGATGCTTTCTGCACCATTAGCAAGGTATTATGATAAATATAGTTACGGTTCTAGCTATACAGAATATACAAGAGGGAAGCTAGGAGATGCTACAAAAGAATTAGTACCAACGGGAAGTTATAAAGGATGGTATCAAAATAGCGGAGAAAGCCTCAAGTTTGTAAGTGATGTATCACCTTGGTTTATACGTGGTGCGAGTTATCAAGCTTATTATTCAAGTATTTTTTATTTTTCAAATGGTTATCAGGGGCAGGCCTGGGATAATGCCTCTACCCGCGCGGTTATATCTAATCTAAACTAAAAAATAATAGATTTCATTAATCTATTATTTTTATTATATCATTAACTTTATATCCTTTAGATGTACCAAGTGGTAACTCTAAAGTAATAATTCCTTCTTTTTTAATTATTATTTTATTTCTTTTAACATTTTCTTTTATTAAAACTATTTTATTATTTTTATCAATTATTATTACATCAATATTTTGTCTCATAAAAAAAGTATGAATAGCATTACAATTATAAAATATATATCCTTCTTTAATAGGCTCTTTTTTAAACATTAAACCAATTAATTTATTGATTTTATTAATCTTTAACTTCTTATTACCATTTACTAAATACATTCTACCACCATTTTTATTCTATATCATTTTTTACATCTTGACAATACTTTAAAAAAATAATAAAATTAATGTAGGAAAATAGGTGATGTATGATGAGACTAAATAATAAAGGTCAAGCTTTAGTAGAATATGTTTTAATAATTGCACTAATAAGTGTACTTGCTATATCGTTAGTAACATTTTTAGGAGGTTATTTAAAAGATTCTATTACAAAATCATCTTGTGCTTTAGTGGGTGAAGAGTATCAAAA
>CAKOIB010000087.1 GCA_934086255.1 uncultured Bacilli bacterium | reverse complement strand
GGGTAAAAGGAAAAACTAAGAATATAAAACTTGATTTAATTAAATCTAATAGATTAAATAAGCAATGTGAAGAATACAAAACTAATTTATATAATTTTTATATTAAAACAAATGTCTCAAAGAATACTAAATTAGGTTTTAATGTAAAAATTAATGGAATGACTATTCCTATTAAGTTAACTTATAATAAGTATACATGTGGTAATTTTGTTACTAATAGAAAAATTGTATTATATAATAAAAAGAATAAAATACTAAAAATTACTAATTCATATTTATTTAATTCATTATTTGTTAAAATTAGAAATGATTTAGCAGTTTTAAAGCGTAATAGTAAAGCATATTTATATCGAATTGTTTCTAAAATATATCCTACTAAAAGAAATATTTATTTATATTCTGATAGAAATGATATAATTGATAATGCATATTATCAATTTAAACATGATGTTAATATTAAGGATGGAAAAAATAGATATTATATTACTTCAATGGATGAAGAAAAAAAGAATAAATACTTTTCAGCTTATGAGCAAAAGTTTTTAGTGGATATTGGAAGTTTAAAACATAAAGTATTATTTTTAAAATCGAAAAAGATTTATACTTCTTTTGTTGATTTACAAGTTTATTGTCCTTTTAATAAAGGGATGAAATATTATAAAGATTTAAAAAAGTATGATTTAGTTTATCTACAACATGGTTTACTACATGCTAATCTTGTTGAGATGTATTCTAAAGAGTTTAAAGAAATTGATAAGTTTATTATTTCTTCTTATTTTGAAGAAGAAAACTTAAAAAACAACTATAATTATTTTGAAGAGGATTTGATTAAGTCTACAATGCCTAGAATGAAATCTAAACTTGATGATGATAAATGTAAAAATAAAATATTATTTGCACCATCTTGGCGTAAATATTTGATTGGAGATTTAGTAAATAATAAACGTGAAATTATTCCTGATGTTTTATTGAAATCGACTTTTTACCAAGAAATTAATAATTTATTAAAGTCTGAAAAATTATACAAATTATTACAAGAAAATGATTTAATATTTGATTTTAAAGTACATCCTATATTTACAGATTACGTTAAGTATTTTTATACTAATGATAGAATTACTGTTAGTGTCGGAGATATTAAACCTGAAGAGTATAAAATGCTTATTACTGATTTTTCATCTGTACAATTTGATTATATATTTTTAAAAAGACCGATTATGTATTTTGTACCTGATATGGAGCAAATAAAATCAGGGATGCATACATATAGAAAACTTGATTTAAAATATGAAGATGCTTTCGGAGATTTATATACTAATTCTAAAGAGTTTATTGATGAAGTTACAAGTTATATATCTAATGGCTTTAAAACTAAGAAGAAGTATTTAGATAGAATGGATAATTTCTTTTTTAAAGTTGATGATCCATGTGAAATTATATATAAAAAGACAAAGTAAGGAGGATTACTTATGAAGAGTAAAACAAAAAGAAAAATTAAGTTTCATTTAGTCAGAGGATTGAACTTTCTCTTTATGATTATTCCTTTAAAAAAGAATAAAGTTTTGTTTTTATCTGATCAAAGGGATGTTCTTGGAGGTAATTTAAAATGTTTATATGATAGTGTTGATTCAAAAAAATATAATAAAGTTTTAATACTAAAAGCTAATAATCTAACAAAAAGAAGTAAAAAAGATGTGATTAAACTTTTATATCATATAACAACATCTAAGTATATATTGCTTGATGATTGGAATAAAACTATTTGTATGATTACAAGAAGAAAAAAACAAGAAATAGTTCAATTATGGCATGGACCTGGAGCATTTAAAACTTTTGGTTTTAGTAGGGTTGATCGTAGTAAAAAGGTTAATAAGTATACAATGCATAGAAATTATACTAAGGCAATTGTTACTTCGGATAAAATTAGATGGTGTTATGCTGAAGGGTTTGGAATGGATATTTTAAATGTTCGTGCTACTGGGTTTCCTAGAACTGATTGTTTCTTTGATAAAAAGTATGTTTCTGATATTAAGAAGAGTTTTTATGATGAGTATAAGGAATTTAAAAATAAAAAAATTATACTTTTTGCACCAACTTACAGAGGTGTTAATTTAGCTAAAGCAACATATGATTTTGACAAGATAGATTTTGATAAAATGTATAATGAGTTAAAAGATGATTATATTTTAATTGTTAAATGGCATCCTGCTATTTATGATAAGATTAAACTTGGTAAAATTAAAGTGGATTATAGCAAGTACAAAGATTTTATATATGATTTTTCTGATAAGAGAGATATAAATGATATTTTGTTAATAACAGATGTTCTTGTAACAGATTATTCTTCAGTAATATTTGATTATTTCTTACTTGATAAGCCAGTTGTTTATTATACATATGATTTAGAAGAATATAAAAAAGAACGTGGACTTTATTATCCATTTGAAGACTATGTTTATGGTGAAATTACTGAAAATACTAACCAATTAATTAAAGCTATTAAAAATCCTAAGATGGATGAAGATAAAAGAGATAAATTTAATGATTTATTTATGGAAGCATGTGATGGAAAGTCGACTGAAAAGACATATGACTATATTTTTAAGGAGTAGATTATAAAAATGAAAGAAAAGATTATGACTATTATTACTCCAATGCTACAAAGAATAAGAAGAATTGATTATATAATGCTTTATAATTATTA
>CAKOIB010000086.1 GCA_934086255.1 uncultured Bacilli bacterium | reverse complement strand
TTTACCTCCTATTTCTATTTTAACAAAAGAAAAAGTAAACACATTCTTTTTGTGTCTACTTTTATCTTACAACTTCAGTAGAGTAATCTATTTCTTTTTGTATGTGATTTTAAAATTGTTTTCAAATATTTTTTTTTATGATAGAATTGTGTTGGTGGTGATACTATGTCTTTTATAAAGGGTAATTTTAAGAAATATATTTTTAAGTCTGATAGTGGTTATATTATTGGTCTTTTTAGAGTGAAAGATTGTTCTGATGATATTTTGTATAAGAATAAGACTATTACTTTTACTGGTTATTTTCCTTTATTGAATGAGAATGATTTATATGTTTTTAATGGTGATATGGTTAATCATGCTAAGTATGGGGAACAGTTTAATGTTGTTTCTTATGAAGTGATATTACCTAATGAAAAGGATAATGTTGTAGAGTTTTTATGTAGTGATATATTTCCTGGTATTGGTTTTAAGAAGGCTTCAAAAATTGTGGAAGTTTTAGGAGATGATTGTCTTAGTGTTATATTAGAGCATCCTTCGAATCTTATGTTAGTTCCTGGTGTTACTGAAAAGCAAAAGGATACTATTTATGATAATTTGGTTAAGTATCGTGAATCTTATAAAGTGATCGTGGAGCTTACTTCGTATGGTTTTAGTATGAAGGATGCGCTTTGTATATATAATAAGTATAAGGGTGAGACTTTTTCTGTATTTAGTTCTAATCCTTATAGGCTTATTGATGATATTAATGATATTACTTATAGTAAGATTGAAAAGATTCGTCATAATCTTAATATATTAGATGATGATAAGAATAGAATTAAGGCTTCTGTTAAGTATGTTTTTAATTATGTTTCTTTTTCTTATGGTAGTACTTATATGTTGTATGAGGAGATTTTGTTTTTTACTAAGAAGTTATTAGAAACTGATAATAGTTCTTTGATTATTGATTGTCTTGGTGAAATGGTTAATTCTTGTGATATTGTTAAGTATGATGAGAAGTATTTTTTAAAGAGTATGTATGATGAGGAGAGGTATGTTGCTAATAGGATTTTTAATTTAGCTAATAATGATAAAAGTATTAAGATAGATAATATATTGGAATTAATTAATAATTTAGAGAAGTTATTTGGTATTTGTTATAATTCTTGTCAGATTGATGCTATTAAGGAGGCTTTTTGTAATAATTTTTTAGTTATAACTGGGGGTCCTGGTACTGGGAAGACTACGATTATAAAAGCTATATGTGAATTGTATAGTTATATAAATGGTGTTAGTTATGATGAGATGATGGATAGTTTTGTTCTTCTTGCTCCGACTGGAAGGGCTTCGAAAAGGGTTGCGGAACAGACTGATTATACTGCGAGTACTATTCATAGGTTTTTAAAATGGAATAAAGATGATAATACTTTTAGGGTTAATGAGGAGAATAAGAGTGATGCTAAGTTTATTATTGTTGATGAGGTTAGTATGGTTGATATTCATCTTTTATATAGTTTACTTAAGGGTATAAAGGATAATACTAAGGTTATTTTTATTGGGGATTTTAATCAGTTACCTAGTGTTGGACCAGGTCAGGTTTTAAAGGATATAATTGATAGTGAGTGTGTTAATGTTGTTAAGTTAGAAAAATTGTATCGTAGGGAAGAGAGTTCTAATATTACGCTTCTTGCTCATGATATTATACATGAGGATTTGTCTATGGATTTATTTAATACTAGTGATGATTTGGTGTTTATTGAGTGCGATGGTTCAAATATGAAGGATAAGCTTAAAGAAGAGCTTGTTAAGTATATTGATTGTTCTTGTGAGGAGTTTCAGGTTATGGCTCCGATATATAAGGGTGATAATGGTATTGATGATTTGAATTATTTTATGCAGAATATATTTAATCCTAGGGATAAGCATAAGAATGAGATCGTTATGGATGGGGTTTTATATAGAGAGTGTGATAAGGTTTTACAGCTTGTTAATATGGTTGATGATAATGTTTTTAATGGGGATATTGGTTGTATTAGGTTTATTAAAAATAAAGAAAAGCAAGTTTATATTGATTTTGATAATAATATGATAAAGTATAATCCTAGTAATTTTAGTAATATAAAGCTTGGTTATTGCATTAGTATTCATAAGTCACAAGGTAGTGAGTTTGATTATGTTATTATACCTATTTTGAATAGGTATAATAATATGTTGTATAAAAAACTTATTTATACTGGTATTACTAGGGCTAAAAAAAGACTTGTTTTAATCGGAGAAAAAGATGCTTTTATGAAGAGTGTTTATAATAATAGGGAAAGTAATAGAAAGACTGGTTTAAAAAGTTTTATATTGAAATGTATTAAATAGTTATTTTAGTTAATACTATTTTTGAGGTGATATATTTTGAAAAAAATTACTAAGGTGGCTGCTTATATGGTTGGGGCTACAATGATTGCGGGAGCTTCTGCTTATATGGCAATGCCTAGAGAAGCAAGGGAGGATTTAAAGAGTCTTGCTAGTAATCTTTTGAAAAGAAAGAGTAATGACATTAGTAGTATGTAAGAACTATTAACTTTTGTTAGTAGTTTTTTTATATGATTTTAGTATAAAAAAGTTTTATTTCTTAAAAAGCGATTTTTGATATTGAAAAGTAAAAAATATTGTTGTATAATTTAGATATCATAGACAGAGTTTTGTCGTGTTTAAAAAATTGGAGGTAAAAATGGAAACTAAAAAGAAGAAAACATTAATGCTTGTTGCTATTTCACTTTTTAGTATTGCAA
>CAKOIB010000085.1 GCA_934086255.1 uncultured Bacilli bacterium | reverse complement strand
GAAATGGGTCTTTATAAATATGTGGTGTATAGACTTAAGTAAAAGGTGCAACGAAATGGGTCTTTATAAATATGTGGGTCTTTTTCGAGGGGAGGTTTATTTATATGAAATTTACACAACGAACAATCTTAGGTCTTTTTGATAGTTCTAAAAAGCAGTTAGTTATACCTGTATATCAAAGAGCTTATTCATGGGAGATGTTTGAATGGAGATATTTTATTGAAGATTTAGAAGAGCAAGTAAAAGGTGAAAATAAGTATTACTATGGAAATCTTTTGTTAGAAACAATTAAAATAGATAAAGAATATGAAATAATAGATGGGCAACAAAGAATAACAACAATAACAATTTTTATAAGAGCATTAATGGATGTTTTAAAAAATAGAAAAGATACAAAAATAGATATTGAAGATATAGAAAAAACATATTTTAAAAATAGAGGAAATATAAAATTAAGACCTGTAGAGTATGATAGAGCTTGTTATGATTCAATTATAGTTGATGGAAACAATGCTTATAAAACATCTACTGTTTCTCAAAGAAGAATGGCAAATGCTAAAAAGTATTTTTATAAATATTTATCTAATATAAAAGATACACAGTTACTTGAAAAATACTTAGAAGTAGTTGAAAATGCAGAAATTAACTGTATTGAACTTGAAGGTAAAAAAGAAGCTGCACTAATGTTTGAGCTAGAAAATAACAGAGGAAAAGATTTAACAAATCTTGAAAAACTAAAATCATACTTTATGTATCAGATGCATGTAAGCAGTAAAGAAGATGAAACTGACTCAAATATTGAGGGTATTGCAGATATTTTTAGAGAAATATACTTAATAGTCAATGATTTAAAAATAAATGAAGATAGTTTGCTAATTTATCATTGTAATGCTTATGTTAATGGATATGATTACAGAACAATAGATAATATAAAAGAAAAGTTAAAAGTATCTAAAGATAAAGTTGGATTTATAAAAGATTTTGTTAGAGATTTACATACTTCATTTGCTAATATGAAAAAGATAGAAAATAGTAATAATAAGCATTTAAAACAAATGGAGAAGTTGACAATACCAGCATTTGTTTATCCTTTCTTAATAAAAGGAATGAAATATTTAGATGAAAATTCTTTAGATATGAACAACTTATATGATGTCATGGAGAAAATAATTTTTAGAGAAAAACTTATAAATAGTAGAGCTGATATAAAGAGTAGACTTAATCCAATACTAAAGTCATTCAAAGGAGATGTTAAGTTGTTAAGAGAAGAGGTAGATAAAACACTTAACGAGGCATGGTATTGGAGTGATGATAGGGTAGAAGAGTTTTTAGAAGGATATATGTGTGGAAATGGAGTTTTAAAATATCTTTTATATAATTATGAAAATTATATTCAAACAAAAGGGTATTTATTAGGAAACATAGAGATTAAAGATGATGAAATTGAGCATATATCACCACAGACACCTATTATTGGTGGTGGATATGAAGTTGATGAAAATGGAAAATATAGTGATGAATTTGAAGAGGACTATCTTAACTGTTTAGGAAATTTAGTTATTATATCTAAATCTCATAATTGCTCTATAGGTAATTGTAAATTTGAGAAGAAGCTTAATACATATATGAAAAATCCAATTTTAAGACAACAGACAGAAATTAAAGAGTTTATTAGCGGAGATTTAGGAAATCCTATTTGGGATAGAGCCGCTATACAAAGAAGACATGATAAAATATTAGAATTTGCACTTGATAGATGGAGTTTTAAAAAACTAAATTTATAAAATAAGTATTTTAGTAGGGTATAGAGATTATTTGTAGAATATCGAATATAAGAAATTAAACAATATATTGGATTAAATGAATTTATAGGAGGATATTTTATGGAATTAAAAATAAGTGACTTACCTCCACAATTTGAAAATATAGCTATAGAGCTTGGAATGGACAAAGTTAAGGCTTTATTTAAAGAATTTGGGGGGACATCAGTGTACTTTCCTACTGAAAAAATGATATACAAAGAAGCTCGCGACAGAGAAATTATATCTGAGTACAATGGATTTAATCATAAAGAATTAGCAGTTAAATACAATATGTCTGAAAGTTACATAAGAGCTATTATAAACAGACATAAGAAAAGTGCTTAATACCTTTATTGACATAAGTTAATAGAGAAAGTATGATAGGTATTTAGATACTTATATTCTAGATTTTTGAAACAAAGAAGCTACACACCTGATTAATATTGGGATGTGTAGCTTTTTACATTTTATTATTCAATTCACTTATATTTGAGTTTAAAGAATTAATACCAATACTCAAACTTTCTAGTTTTCCTTCAATACGTACAAGTAAATACATAGTCACGATAGCAGGAAAGCCTAAATTAGCCACTAATTGCATTAAATCTAGTTCCAATGATATATTCCTCCAAAAAATCTTTAATATTGCTAAGAAAGCCCCTCATAAGCTCAGAAGGGCATCTCTATGTTTGAGCAACGGATATGTATGATAATATGCGATATACATATCGTTAGCGATAATAGTTTCATGTGTTACGCTACTACTAAATCAAATTCTGTAGTTTCTGTTTGAACTATTTTTGCTTCTTTTGCACTAACTATATCTTCACCGTTAGGAGCAAAGATATTTTTTTCAATTATTAAGTCCATGACTTGTTTTATTTCTGTTTCTGTAACGTCTTCTCTTGGATCTGTTACAAATAAGCTAACTTTTCTACCGCTACTAGTCATAAATGACATCAATAATTTAATTTCTATTCCATCCATTTAAATAATCCTCCTATAATTTAATTTTAAGCTAATGTTGTGTTATCTATTTTTGCTATTTC
>CAKOIB010000084.1 GCA_934086255.1 uncultured Bacilli bacterium | reverse complement strand
CTTCTTTTATATTTTCCTTAGTTTCTTTTTCATCTTCTTTCTTTTCTACTTTTAACTCATAAAAGTTCAATTTGAAAGAGTCATATTTTTTAGATTGTTCAAATACTAAAGTACCAACTTTAGTTGCTCCGATTACTAGCTTACCACTGTAAAGTGCTGTATTAACATCAAGAGCAGTAAAAATCCTTTGAGTTTCTTCTTTGTCTTCATTTTCAAGTTTCCAATTTCTAGAACTATAATTTACTGGCTCATCAGATTTGTTTTCATATTGTATTGTTATTATAATGAATTGATTACCATCTTTAGGCTTTTTATATTCTGTTCCTGTTTCGTTTATTTCAACTTTTTTAACTTTATAGTTTACATCTTTATATCTTATTGTTTCATTTATATCAAATGTTTTAGTAGTATTTTCATTTGGTTTTACTTCTTTTCCAACATCGAATACTTTATGGTATAATTTTATTCCTGATATGGTTATTGTTATCACCAATGTTAGTACAATTATACTTACTATGATTCTCTTAAGGTTTATTTTTTCATACTTATTATTTGTTTTCTTTGTAGTATTTTTTGGTAGTTTTATTTTTTTTATTTTCTTTTTTGGAGTTTTAATCTTTTTTGGTTTAGAATTATTAATTATTTGTGGTTCTTCAGTTATTTCTTCTGTTACTATTATTTTTTGTTCTTGTTTAGGCATTTCTTTTATATCAATTATGTTTTTTGTTAATTGTTCTTTTATATTTTTTTGTACTTTATTACTTGTTTTAGTACTTTTTTTATTTGATGGTATTATCTTTGCTTTTGATACATCTGCTCCACAATATCTACATATTTTTAGTTTGTTTGGTACTTGTTTTTTACATTTTTTACATACTTTCATTTTATTCACCTACCTTGTTCGTTTTATCAAAGAAATTATATCATAATGATTAATAAAAGTCATTATTTTTTGTAAATTATTCATACTAATTATGGGTGATTTTATGATAGTAAGATTGGGTTATGTTTCTATTGCTAAGTCTATATATGATGATACTAGTTTTAAGAGTATTAACTATACTAATTATATGAAGAATGCTAATTTAGAAAGAATAGATTCTGTTATTGTTAATAACTTAGAAACGCTTAATAAAATAATATGTTTTAATATTAGAAATAATGTTCATTTTTATAGAATTACTTCTGATTTAGTACCTCTTGCTACTTTGGATGATGTTAGTTTTGATTATATTGATAAGTATAGTGATTATTATAAGGAGATTGGAAATCTTATAAATCTACATAAGATGAGAGTTGATGCACACCCGAGTGAGTATAGTGTTCTTAATAGTACTAATCAAAAGGTGGTTAATGATACTTTTAAAATACTTAGATATCATGTTGATATTCTTAAGAGTATGAATATTGATCCTTTTGTTATACTTCATGTTGGTAGTAGTGTTTTTGGTAAGAAAAACTCTCTTACTAGGTTTATTAATAATTTTAATTTACTTGATTCTGATATTAAGAATAGTATTTTGATTGAGAATGATGATAAGGTTTTTAATATCGATGATGTTTTATATCTTTGTAGGGTTATTAAAAGACCTTTTGTTCTTGATTATCATCATCATGTTTGTAATCCTTGTGAAAAAGATATTACTTGTTATTTAAAGGATATTTTTGATACTTGGGGTGATATAATTCCTAAGGTACATTTTTCTTCTTCAAAGGGTAAGTTAAAGAAGGATATGAGAAGTCATGCTGATTTTGTTAATGTTAATGAGTTTATTTCATTTATTGAGCTTATTAAGCCTTATACTGACAGGGTTGATGTTATGATTGAGGCTAAGATGAAGGATGAGGCTATGTTTAGGCTTATTAGGCAGTTGAAGTATTTGACGGATTATACGTTTATTGATGATACTACTTTTATAGTAAAATAACTAAATATAATCTTTTATTATATTTAGTTATTTACTTCTTCTTTTTCTTCATTTAGGCAATGTTCAATCATACTTATTATGACATTGTTAAATGATGTGTCATTTTCTTTTGCTATTTCTTCAATTTTTTGTACTAAGTTTTCTTTTATATATAAGGATTTATATATTGCTATTTCTTTTCCTTTTGTCTTTTTTAATGTAAAATTCATGATACCACCTACCTAATTCTATTTTAATGTTTTATTATATTTTAAAATATATTAGAAATTTCTGGTATATTTTTCTAAAAAGTTATATAATAGTTAACTAAGGTGATATGTTTGAAGAAGACAAATAATTTTGAGACAACTATTTTTGGTATAGATTTATTTATAAAATGGATTTTAGAGAAAATAAAAAAACGTAAAAAAAGCAACAAAAAAACTCTTTAATAAGAGTTGTTTTTTTTATATGGCGGAGCGGGAGGGATTTGAACCCTCGCACCAGTTACCCGATCTACACCCTTAGCAGGGGCGCCTCTTCAGCCTCTTGAGTACCACTCCAAGGACACTTTTTTTAAGTGTATATTTATTATATGATATATTTTAATTATTTTCAAGCATTTTTTAACAAAATTATGATTATTGTTGCAAGTGAAAGAAGTGCCACTAGTATTAAGGTTATTAAAAGCATATTACTTGAACCTGTTTTACTCTTGATAAATCTTAGGTTTTCTTTTTCTTCTTCTACTTGTAGTTTTGATGAGAAGTCATCACCATAACCTGTAATTTCTTGAATTTTTTCTATGTGTCCTACTAGTTTGTTTATTATTTTTTCATCAAAGTCTTTTAGTTCTAGAATAGTATCGTTTTCCATAATTGCTAAATAGTTTTGGTCTTCGAAATAACTACTTTTTACACTAGTACACATACTATATCTAACAATTATTTCAGGTATTATTTCCATTTCAAATATTTGAGGTTGATCATAGACTATTACTAGACTGTTTTCTACTCCATTTGTATTACTAGATACTATTAATTGATATGGAAAGCTATCTTTTAATGTTATTTTCATGTACTTATTGTTTGTTTCAAAATTAGATAGTTTGTTTAATAAATCATACTTTTCTAGATTATAATATTTTTGTTCTTTTTTATAATTAGTTTCTTCAACCGCTTCATTGTATCTTATCATGGGCCACCTCTATTATAAGTATACCACGATATTTTTATTTAATAAAGTTTTTTTACTTAAATTACAATTCCTCCGTCAACTTGAATGATTGTTCCGTTTGTAAATGTTGAGTCATCACTTCCTAAGTATAGATATGCTCCCGCTAATTCAGATGGATTTGCTATTCTTCCTAATGGTGTTAGTTGTGATAGCATGCCTCTTGTTTTTTCATCAGTGGAGTCTTTAGTCATATCTGTCATTACTGCTCCTGGTGCTACGGCATTTA
>CAKOIB010000083.1 GCA_934086255.1 uncultured Bacilli bacterium | reverse complement strand
TATGATAAATATAGTTATGGAACAAGTAATACAGAATATACAAGAGGAAAACTAGGAGATGCAACAAAAGAAATGGCATCTACTGGAACAAATGGTAACTGGTATTCAGATTACGCCGACTTCGTGAACTCTAACAACCCTTGGGTTATGCGCGGCGGGTACTATGGCAGCGGTGCTTTAGCTGGTGCCTTCGACTTCACCACCAGCAACGGTTACGCTCGCACTGACTACTCCGCCCGTACAGTCATATCTAATCTAAACTAACGTGGTTATAAACTTAATCATCTAAAAAATGATTAAGTTTTTTCTTTACATCCAATAAACTTTTAAATATTTTATAAAATGACTTGAATAAAAAAATAAAATTGTTATAATAGAGTGTAATGTTTTAAAGGGAGGGATTTTGATGGTTGAAACTTGTTTACCTGTACTAGTTTTAAGAAATATAATCTTATTCCCTCAAAGTGAAATTAGAATTGAATTAGAAAACGATAAAGATAAAGAACTCATCTCATTAGCAGAGTCTTATTACAATAAACACATTTTAGTAGTCCATCCTAATGATATGTTTAATGAAAACATTTCAGTTGATGATTATCCTAAAATCGGAGTCTTAGGATACATAAACATGAAACTTGATTTACCTAATAATAAAACTAGAATCGTTATACGTGGACTTAACAGGGTACAAGTTAAAAACTATGAAAAATCAGACAACTTTGTTACTTCAGTCATTGATGAGATACATTATAAAAAACTTGATAAATACGAAGAAATAGCTTTTTCTAGAAGCCTTATTAAACAAGTTGAATACTATATAGAACAAAACCCCAATATGAGTAATAGCGTTTTATCACAAATACTTGGTATTAATGACATAGATAAAATAACTGATGTACTTGTTATGTCAATACCAGGTACATATGAAAGAAAACTAGAATATTTAAATGAAATAGATCCCACAAATAGAGTTATGATGCTACTTGAAGACATTAATCAAGAACTAAAAATTATTAAACTAGAACAAAGAATTGAAGAAAAAGTAAATACCAACATTGAAAAATCACAAAGAGATTTTATACTACAAGAAAAAATTAAAGCAATAAAAGAAGAACTTGGTGTTTCTTATGATAAGGATACTGAAATTGATAACATAAGATCTAAAATGAATGACATTTCTCTTCCTGATAAGGTAAGAGAAAGACTTGATATAGAAATATCCAGATATGAAGCCACTTCAATGTCTTCTCCTGAAGTTGGTATGATTAAAACCTATATTGATACTATTTTATCTTTACCATGGAATAAAAAAACCATTGACAATAAAGATTTAAATAAAGCCATGAGTGTTTTAGATAGTAGTCATTTTGGACTCAATGAAGTAAAGACAAAAATTATTGAGTATTTAGCACTTCTTCAAATGAATAACAATACCAATAGCCCAATCATTTGCTTAGTAGGACCCCCAGGAGTTGGTAAAACCACTTTTGCTAAGAGCGTAGCAGATGCAATGAATAGATGTTTTACCAAAGTATCCGTCGGAGGAATCAATGATGAATCCGACATAATCGGTCATAAAAGAGCATACATTGGTTCTTCATGTGGTAAAATAATACAAGGCATGAAAAAAGCAGGAAGCAGTAATCCGGTATTTGTTATCGATGAAATAGATAAAATGACAAAAGACATAAAAGGAGACCCTGCATCAACCTTGCTTGAAGTTTTAGACAAAGAACAAAATAAAAACTTTTGTGATAATTATATTGAAGAAGAGTTTGATTTATCAAACGTTATGTTTATTTGCACTGCAAATTACATCGATAGAATACCCCTTGAACTTCTTGATAGATTAGAAATAATAGAAATATCTAGCTATACTGAGTATGAAAAACTTAATATATGTAAAAAACATATAATACCTAAAGGAATAAAAGAATACAATTTAGAAGACACCATGATAGAGTTTACTGATGATGCTATTCTTAAAATAATTAGAGACTATACAAAAGAAGCTGGTGTTCGTGAGTTAGAAAGACTTATTCTTTCTATACTTAGAAAAATTATAAAAGATATGATTATGTTAAATAATCAAAGTATAAATATCATTGATAATGGAATGGTACTACATTATTTAGGAAAAGAAAAATACTCATATCATCAAAAAGATTCTAAAGCATTAGTAGGAGTAGTTAATGCAATGAGTTATACCATTTTCGGAGGAGACATTCTAAAAATAGAAGTTAATTACTTTAAAGGACATGGAACTGTTATTACTACTGGTCAACTAGGAGATGTTTTTATAGAAAGTGCTAAAATTGCTCTTAGTTACATTAAAAGTAATTATAAGTATTTTGGTATTGATTACAACATTTTAGAAGAAAATGATATACATATTCATGTACCAGAAGGTGCAATTAGAAAAGATGGTCCTTCAGCTGGTACTGCTCTTACTACTGCAATTATTAGTGCTATTACAAAAAGAAAGATTACATCCAATATTGCAATGACTGGAGAGATTACTTTACGTGGTGAAATACTTGCAATCGGAGGATTAAAAGAAAAGATAATAGGTGCTAAAAGAGCAGGAGTTACTAAGATTTATTTACCTTCTTCTAATGAAAAAGATCTTGAAGAAATAGAAGATTATATTAAGGAAGGAATAAGGTTTATATTTGTTTCTAATTATAAAGAATTATATAAAGATTTAACTAGTACTAAGAAAGAATACTAGTTAAATCTTTTTAAAATATTTTTAATAAATAATATATATTTTCTTTACTTTCGTCCAACAAAATGGTGTATTGTATGTACGAAAGTAAAAGTTTTATAAAATAAATATTTAAATAGATATATTTATCAAATAAAAACATTTTCTTTGAGATTTATAAAATGTATGCTATAATATATCTTGCACTTAATTTATGTGTGATTCATATAATAATATAACGGAGGGATAATATGTTAAGTAATTTAAGTGATAATTTTATAAACAATTTAGGAAAAGATTTTGAAGTTTTATATGATCAAGTTAAGGATATAGTACCTGATTTAAATAAATGGCAATTAAATAATGGATATTTATTTGATGAAGAAAAAAATGTTAGAGTATTATTTACTGAAACTAAGAAAAATGGTGTTTTATGTAATAGAGTTAATTTAAAAGATCTAAATAATAAAGAAGAAATAAGTATGAGATTTTACAATGATAAGTTCTTTTTTGAAAAAGAAAAAAGAACTCCTTATGAAGATAGTATAAAAACATCTACATATTTATTTGATGAAAAAGATTATATTAAAAAAGTATATACCTTTGGATGCAATGAAGACTATATTACATTAGGAGTATATTTTAATAAAAACAATTCTAATATTGATATT
>CAKOIB010000082.1 GCA_934086255.1 uncultured Bacilli bacterium | reverse complement strand
GTTAGGAAGAATTGTTGTCCCTAAGGAGATTAGAAAAACATTAAAAATTAGGGACGGTGAGTCTTTAGAAATATTTTTAGAAGATGGGAATATAATTTTAAAGAAGTATTCTCATTTTGATGATTTAAAAGATTTTTATAATAAATTTGTTGCTAGTATTTCTAGTTCAATTGATAAGACTGTTCTAATTACTGATAGATGTAGTGTTATTGCGGGTGCTGGGAGTTTGAAAAATGATTATATTGATATGGATATTTCTTCTGATGTTGATAGAATTATTGAGGAAAGGACTAATGCTTTTTCATATGTTAAATCTAGTTTTAGTATAGTTAAGGATAGGAAAGATATTATTGGATATGTTATTTGTCCGATTATAGTTGATGGGGATGCTATAGGTAGTATAATTATAGTTTCTGATTTTTGTGATTTGGATTCATTTGATGAGAGTAGTGCAATTGTGTATTCTAAATTTTTAAGTAAATATATTGAATTATGATTTTTGTTATGATATAATTTTATTTAAATGTGATGAAGAAAAGTTAGAACAGTTTTGAAATTGTAGAGAGTTTGTGTTTGGTGAAAACAAATATTTCAAATTGTTTGGTATGATTTTTGGAACAGGTTTTACCCGCAGGGATGCGTTAAAAAAATAAGTTTGTAATTTTTGCAAAATTAAGGTGGTACCACGGAATATTTCGTCCTTAGAGATATTTCGTTTTTTTATTTATGGAGGGATGATTATGAAAGAAAAATTTTATATTAGTACTGCAATTGCTTATACTTCTGCTAAACCACATATTGGGAATACATATGAAATTGTTTTGACAGATGCAATTGCTAGGTATAAGAGGCTTAAAGGATATGATGTTTATTTTCAAACTGGTACAGATGAACATGGTCAAAAAATAGAACAAAAAGCAATGGAAGCGGGTGTTTCTTGTAAGGAATATGTTGATAATGTTGCTGATGAAATTAAAAAGATTTGGGATGTTATGAATACTAGTTATGATAAGTTTATTAGAACTACTGATAATTTACATGTTGAAAAAGTTCAAAAGATATTTAAAAAGTTGTATGACAAGGGTGATATTTATAAAGGTGAATATAAAGGACTTTATTGTACACCTTGTGAATCTTTTTGGACTGAAACTCAGTTGGTTGATGGTAAATGTCCCGATTGTGGTAGAGAAGTGCATGAAACTAGTGAAGAGGCTTATTTCTTTAGAATGAGCGATTATGCTTCATGGCTTGAAAGTTATATTGAAAGTCACCCACATTTTATACAGCCTGAGTCTAGAAAAAATGAAATGATAAATAATTTTATTAAGCCAGGTCTTGAAGATTTGTGTGTTTCTCGTTCTTCATTTAAATGGGGAATACCTGTTTCATTTGATGATAATCATGTTATTTATGTATGGATTGATGCGTTAACAAATTATATTACTTTTCTTGGTTATGATCCAGATGGTGATTCGGATGAAATGTTTAATAAATATTGGCCTTGCGATGTGCATGTAATTGGTAAGGATATTTTAAGGTTTCATACTATTTATTGGCCAATTATATTGAAGGCTCTTGATTTAGAACTTCCTAAGAGAATATTTGGTCATCCTTGGATGCTTTTTGGGAATGATAAAATGAGTAAGAGTAAGGGTAATATAGTTTATGCTGATGATTTAGTTAATGAGTTTGGAGTAGATGCTGTTAGATACTATATGCTTCATGAAATGCCATTTTCATCTGATGGAACTTTTACTAGAGAACTTCTTATAGATAGTATTAATTCTAATTTAGCTAATGTACTTGGTAATTTAGTTAATAGAACTATTGGAATGGCTAATAAATATTTTGATGGTGTTGTTGAAAATAAAAATGTAAATGAAGATATTGATAATGATTTAATTAATTTGGTTTTATCTAGTAGAGATGTTGTTGATGAGAAAATGAATAGTTTGCGTGTTGCTGATTCTTTGGATGCTATTTTTGATATTTTTAGAATGTGTAATAAATATATTGATGAAACTATGCCATGGGTTCTTGCTAAAGATGAAAAATGTTTGGATAGGTTATCTACTGTTTTATACAATTTAGTAGAATCAATTAGATTTGGCGCTGTTTTACTTCAAGCTTATATGCCAGATACTAGTGAAAAAATATTTGATCAGTTAAATACAAGTATTAAAGGTTTTGATAGTTTAGATAAGTTTGGATATTATAAATCTGGTACAAAATTGAATGAATCGTTTGTTTTGTTTCAACGAATTGATTATTAGTATGTAAAAAAGAGTGTAAAGTTGCTTTTTTTACTCTTTTTTTGTTTGATATTGTCGAATAATGTTTTATAATTGAGTTGCAGTAGAAAATAACAAAAAGGAGATAATTATGGTTGCAGAAAGAATAAAGCGATATGCAATAATTATGAGTGTTGTTTTTGTACTAGTTATGATTTATTTAACTAGTTTGCGTTCTTTTATAGATGCATTTTATTTTCTGATTATGCTATATGGCGTATATGTATTTGTAGAAACAGTGGATGAATAGTAAAAGTGGGTGATTATTTACCCACTTTTATGATAAAATCTTGTTGGAGGTGTATTTATGTTTGATACTCATTTACATTTAGTTAATGAAGGTTATGATAATATTGATAAAGTTATAGATGATGCAATGGAAGCAGGTGTTTCATATTTAATTCTTGGTGGTTGTAGTAAAGAAGATAATATTTCTAATATTGATCTTTGTAAAGGATATAGTAATTTATTTACGACTGTTGGTTATCATCCCAGCGAGGTTAATAGTTTAGATGATTCTGATTTTTTGTTGCTTGAAAAACAGATTTGTGATAATAAAGATAAAGTTTTAGGTCTTGGGGAAGTTGGTTTGGATTATCATTATGGTAAAGATGATAGAAAATTACAGATTGAAGTATTTAAAAAGCAACTTTCTATTGCTAAAAAATATAAATTGCCTGTTATTATTCATACTAGGGATGCTATGCAAGAAACTTATGATATTTTAAAAGACAGTGGGGTTAATGGTATTATTCATTGTTTTTCTGGAAGTAAAGAAATGGCTGATAAATTTATTGAACTTGGTTTTTATTTAGGAATTGGAGGAGTTGTTACTTTTTCTAATAGTAAACTTGGTGATGTTGTTAAAGAAATAAATTTATCTCATATTGTTTTAGAAACTGATTCACCTTATTTATCTCCTTTTAGGGGTGAAAGAAATGAACCTAAAAATATTAAAGTTATAGCGGAAAAAATAGCTTTTATTAAGGGTTTAAGTGTTGATGAAGTAGCAAAAATTACCAGTGATAATGTTAGTAGATTATTTGACTTAGATGGAAAAATATGATACTATTTTAGTAGTTGAGGTGATTTGTTTTGAATCATATAAAAAATAATAGTTTTAAAATACTTATGAGTATTTTTAGTATATTTGGATTTGTATGTATATCTTTAGGTTTTGGTATAATG
>CAKOIB010000081.1 GCA_934086255.1 uncultured Bacilli bacterium | reverse complement strand
TAGAACTTGGGTTTTCTACTTTATCATAAAGCAACGCATAAAGCGTTGTTGCTGGAACAGTGGAAAGCTCAGACAACTTATTTGTAGTTATATGATTAAGATCACAAAGCTCATTAATTCTTTTTATTATGGCTTCTGTAAAAGTCATTTCTAAACATCTCCCGTCACAATAAATATTATACCAAAAAAAGAAAAAAATTGTTTACCGATTTCAGTGTTTTTTAATTTAAAACAAGATCTTATCATCATCAATAATCAATAAAAAAAGACCTAAGTCTCAAAATAACTTAATATGGAGGAGCTAACCGGATTTGAACCGGTGCTCAAGGTTTTGCAGACCCATGCCTTACCGCTTGGCTATAGCTCCATCAAGTTGTAAATTAATTATACCATTATAATTATATAATTACAACATTTTTTTATGCAACTTTTAAAAATAAAATAATGAGTAAAACCATTACTCATTATCTCTTATAATATTTTTACTTCCAATATAAGTTGCCAAGAAGTAACAAACATAAACAACTCCCATAATAAACACAGTCATCACAATCGAAGGAAGAAGTTGCGATTTTGAAGCAAGGACATCAAACATTGACATTGCAAACTGTATTCCAAATATTGAATGAACTATAGCTAAAATAAGTGGTAAACTAAAGAATATTGCTATTTGCTTAAACAAAGCACCATTAATCATTCCTTCATCACAACCAATTTTTCTTAAAATAATATACCTCTGTCTATTATCAGAACTCTCAGTCAATTGTTTCAAAGCCAAAATAGCACAACTAACTATCAAAAATATAATTCCTAAATAAATAGCAATAAAAACTATTAAAGTTGATACCCCAACACTAGACTCAATAAGTCCAATTTTAGTTTCACTCTTAAGCGTACTACTAGTACTATTAAGCTTTTTCATAAAACTAGAATCATCAGAAAATAACATATTAATACTACTTAACTCTTTATCATCTACTACATTATAATTAGAAGCCAAAAACCATAAATTGCGATCATCATCGTTAAACACTACACTATCAGGAACAAGTATAATTCCAGTATTAACATGAGAAGTAGATATTTTTATAAACCCGTCCTTACATTCACTATACTTAGGTTTATAATCTTTTCCATATATATTTATAACAGTACCAGCTTTTAATCCAGCATTTCTAAGATTCATTATACTCTCATAATTACCAATAATCATATACTCATCATCATTAAGCATATACTCTTCATTTCCATATAACTTTGCAACCTTATTATAATCAGAAACCTTTACTATTCGTTCATAAGCATCAAAATTAATCCTTGGAAACTCATTCTTTACTATAGACAAAGCACTACCCAAAGTTTTTTCCCAAGTAAACCCATCTATCTCATATGTGGAAAACTCTACTACATCCTTTAACTTACTCATATCAAAACCACTACTAACAAGCGTATAAGAAATATTATGCTTAGAATCATTCCTATCTACATCAGAATAAACTATTTCATTCCCATACATATCAAAATAACTATATCCCAGATTAGCAGTCTTATACAAATTAAGATCAACCGGAGTCATCTTCTCTATATCAGCTTGCATCGAATTCTTAAGAGCAATCGAAGAAGACAAAGAAGTAATAGTCATAAAAAGCATTATACATATCACACTTATACTAACAACAGTAGTATTTATCTTATTATATAACTGCCTCAATACAAACATATTTGTACCCTTTAAATACACTCTCTTCCTTGATTGAACCACTCTTAAAACAAGACCTGAAATTGACCAAAATATTAAAATAGTAGTAACAATACCAAGTAAAACTGAAATCCCAACAGCAATAGTCGTTTCATTAATATTACTAAGTCTAAAAATACCCTTTGTAACTATCCAATAAGCAAACCCTAAACCACAACTTGCAATTATAAACACTATAACACACACTATAGGATTCTTCATCTTAATTCTTTCATTCTTTCTTGAAGCAACAAGTAAATTAATTAACTTATACCTAGAAATAGAAATAGCATTAAAAATAACTACTGCTAAATACATAATAGCAAAATATAAACAAGTCTTAAAACAAGCACCCTTTGAAAAAATAAACTCAAACTGCTTCATATCAGCTTCAAACAACTTAGCCACTAAAATAGACATAAACTGTGAACCAAATATTCCTAAAACAAGACCCACTACAAGTGAAACAATTCCAACAAACACAGTCTCCATTAATAAAATCTTAGAAATCTGCCTCTTACTCATACCAAGCATCATATATATTCCAAACTCTTTCTTCCTACGATTTATTAAAAAGTTATTAGCATATACAATTAAAAACCCCAGTATCACCGCAATAAAAACAGAAACCATACTAAGCATATTAATCATTAACTTTATAATCTGTTTAGTAGAACTAGAAACCTCAAGCATTGCCTGTTGACTATCCAAAGAGTTAAACATATAAAATACTGCAACACCTAACACTAAAGTAATAAAATATATTGCATAATCTTTAAAACTCTTCTTCATATTTCTAAGAGACAACTTAAATAACATCATTTAACTCACCCCCAAGAAGTGTTTGAACCTCAATTATCTTCTCGAAGAATTGTTTTCTACTATCACTACCCTTTACTAACTCATTAAAAATCTTACCATCTTTAATAAAAATAATACGATCTGCATAACTAGCAGTAAAAGCATCATGAGTAACCATCAAAATAGTAGCGCCAAGTTCATCATTCAAAGTAACAAAACTATCAAGTAACTTTTTCGCAGACTTAGAATCTAAAGCACCAGTAGGTTCATCAGCAAGAATAATCTTAGGATTAGTAATTATTGCTCTAGCAGAAGCAACCCTTTGCTTTTGACCACCAGACAATTGATAAGGATACTTATCTAAAATATTAGTAATCTCTAACTTCTTAGCTATATCCTTTACCCTTTTATCTATTTCATTATAATTAACCTTCAAAATAGTAAGAGCAAGAGCAATATTCTCATAAGCAGTAAGAGTATCAAGTAAATTAAAATCTTGAAATATAAAACCAAGCTCATCCCTTCTAAACTTATTAAGTCTATTACCACTAAGCTTAGTAATATCATTCTTATTTATAAAAATATGCCCAGTAGTCACCTTATCAATCGTAGATATACAATTCAAAAGAGTAGTCTTACCACTTCCTGAAGCACCCATAATACCTACAAACTCCCCCTTAGAAACATTAAAACTAATATTATCTATAGCCTTAGTCAAATTAGACCTATTACCATAATACTTCTCAATATTTTTAACCTCTAATATATTTTCCATATAACTTCCTTCCTTTCATTACACATCAATTATAATAAAATATAAAAGAAACATCCATCGATTAACACTACATTAATCCTACAATTTTGTAACATTAAAATAAAAAGTACTGTAAAAAGTACTATTTTAACTCTACAAAACTACTATTAGGAAAAACCAATTTAACACACGTACCATTTCCTAAAACAGAACTAACTTC
>CAKOIB010000080.1 GCA_934086255.1 uncultured Bacilli bacterium | reverse complement strand
TAATTTTAGTTAGTAGTTATTACTGCCTATAATTATTGCTTATAATGGTTGCTTTACCAGAACCATAAGGGCTCCATAAAAAAATACGCTCGAAACTTTCGAGCTTTTTTAATACAACCAATTCAGAAATGAGTTGGTTTTTTTATACATTTAATATCCAAACATCCAATTCCAATGCCATTTCATATTTGATGATAATGTAGCATTACTGAAACATATTTTATGTTCCTATATTTAGAAAAAAAAACTAAGCTATTGCTTAGTCAACAAAATATTTTTTGATATAGTACTTTAAATTAATGTTTTAATGATTTCTTTTCTGATGGATAAAGAGCATTATACCTCTCTATCTCTTCTTCTTGTAATGTTAAGTTTCTTGTATTTACGCCTAATTGCTTCTTAAACGATACTGAATAAAAGTTGCGTAATAAAGCCTCTTTTCCATCTTCCGTAGAATCAAATAAAAATTCATGATAACCATTATCATCTCTAAATGATTGTTTTAATTTACCAGTATCATAATCATAAACCATTTTTATATTTTTATCACTATTTATTCTAATTCTACCTCCATCCTTTGCCTCTAACATACTATTTCTAAACAAAAGTGACGGTATAATTGCCTTCATCCATTGATAAGCCTCTTCCTTTTCCTGCTCAGGAATGGATATAGTAGACATTGTACTAACCCCATATAAATAACAAAAAGTTTTATATGCATCCACAACAACATTAGCAAATGCATTACCATATGATGTCCCAGGTTTTTCCGGAGTTGTGTATACTCCAGGAACACTTGTATCATATATCCATGCCATTGATCGTTCACATCCAGTAAATAGTTCATGATTTTTATCATAAACAGATTTTATTGCATCCTCTACTTGCTTATTATGTTCTTTATCACTATATATAATAATTCGGTCACAATGATTTTCAGAAGTAGTTAATTGATATTTAAACATAACAGGAAGATTTTGTGAAGTAAACTCCTCTACTAATCCTAATGCTATTTTATGCATATTTTTAGGATTAGGCGCTATATAAAATCTATCATGTATACTTCCTATTTTATTTGTATTAATTTTGACCCATTTATACTCTTGATGTTGATTTTCCATTTTAATATTACTGCCAAAACGAGATTGTAAAACTTGTTCAAGCTCTAACTGTGATTTTTCTAAATTAGAAAAATCATATTTTGTTTTATATATTTCATCTCTCAAAGTATCTAAATCAAAATCAATGTTATACTCGAAAGCAAGTTGGGCCGCTTGTAAAATAAGACCATCATCAATAGGTTTTGTCATCCTAATAGCATTGTTAAAAGTACCATTAGGTGTATCCATTTTAAATATTTCCATTCTAACATCCTCCAAAATATTATCTTACAAAAAAAGTATAACACATATTTTTTCAGTATAAAATTTAAATTAACAACTTTACAGTAAAATTATACCTCATCATTCCTCAACTCTCCATATGATTTTAGCAGTATATGATACTCTATTTTCTAAAGGCTTCTTCACCTGTAAAAGTATACCTTTATCATCATCCCACGAAACAGTGGTAACCCTTGTCAATCCTCCATTATCATCACCTGTATATACTAAAGTTTCAACATCAGACAAAGCTATCACATTATTTAAATCATCAACAAAAACTAACCCATCATCTAGTACATAACCATTATCAGATTCTAATTCGTGATCTATGGTAGCATAAAGCTTCCAGGCACTACTATTAATTCTTGAATCCGTAACTACAACTTCTAAATTCGTAAGTCTTGGACAAAGAAGCGGATTCGTACTAATTGGTGATACATTAAAACTAAAAGACTTAGTCGCACTATCTAAAGTCAATTCTCCACTATAAACTATTTCGATTTGTTTTGTGTAATACAATAAATCATTATGAGTTTTCCAATTAAAAGTTACAATTGTTCCTATCGTCAAAGGATCAGAATATGAATAAGTAAACACCCCATCATCATTCGCCAAAGATAAAGCCTCCACATCATCATACTTTATTAAAACAGATGATTGTGGCAAGGTAATCCCCGTCATTACTACATCTTTATCCGTCACAGCAGCCATTCTAAATAAAAATGTTCCAACTGAAATAATCTTTTTTCCTAAAATATTAAAATTATCTAAACTTGGTAATTTCTTTAATTCTTCTTCTGTATAATTATTACTGCTTACTACAGTCTTACTACTAGAAAAACTACCATCAACACTAGATAATTCACTCTCTTTATACCAGGCATAAGTAGGTAATGTATCTTTACTTATCTCACTAGATATTGTAATAGCCTTATCAAACAAATTAATTCTTGAATATGTGAATTTAAAAGTAGATGTAGAATTAGTATTAATGACATTCGCAACACTATTATATAAAACGACCTTTTCTGGATTATTAAGTACTAATCCAGACTTATCACCCTGAAAATAAATATTATAATTAGCACTACCAATACTATCATAATTGCTAATTATAGATAATGTTGAGCCAAAGTTTAAGGTTATTAAACCATAACTATACCATGTTGCATAACTTCCATTTTTACTTGTTTGATTTATAACTAGTTCTGCCCCATCATTAATTACAGTAGAACCAGTTCCAAAATTACCATAGCCCATTCCATTATGTGTCGTAACATGAAATGAAGCATTATAATCAATCACAAAATTCAAATCAGTTACACCATATATTAGTTCTCTAGAAACACTTTCAAAATTAACGACCGCATTTTTTAATATTGTTAATGAAGGACTTTGATTTCTAAACCAAAATGAAGAGTTCGCTGTTGACTTATGAATAATAGTAGTTGCCCCACCAATCTCTACTCTATTACACTCACAGACCTCATTTCCTGATGCATAATTATCCTGAATAGTTATATCGCAATCAACAAACCTGGTAAGTCCTGAAGGATTAAAACTAATCTGTGGGCCCACATAATTTATATTATTATACTCTATTACTGTATCCTTAAAAGTATTAGACTCTGGCACATAAATAATCCCATAATAGTTATAACCAACTACCTTCATATTTTTTACAGTAACTTTTTTATTAAGAGCCGAATTAACTCTAATACCATCCCCTGTACCTAATTTCTTTTGATCAACATATTCATAAATAATATCATTATACGTGCCATCAATAATAACTTCACTCTTATTACTTGAAATAAGAATACCTGACGTTAAAGTTATATTACTTCCAAAATAAATATAAGTATAACCATTATTATTTTCTAATGCCTCCTTAAGTTCCGCACTAGAAAAAACAACTACCGTAGTACCATTAATAATTGTCATATAACACCTCTTTATTTATTCTATTAATCAAAATAAAAAAGAGTTAATTAGTTTACTATATAAATTGTTATAAAAGAAACACATTAAGGATTGTTCTCATAAAATATATTAATAAGGAGGTAAAAATGGAAACAGAATTAAGTAATACAGTAAGAGCTGTTGGAAACTATAATGATGTACCAACTTCTATAACCTCAGCTGTATCTGTTGTTACAATGATAAGTGGTCTTACAATAACTAAAACAGCGGATAAACC
>CAKOIB010000079.1 GCA_934086255.1 uncultured Bacilli bacterium | reverse complement strand
ATATCCTTTTACAGAATATTGTTTTAAAATATTGATTGCCCACAATCTAAAATCTATTGCTCTTTTGCTATTAACTTTAAATCCAACAGCAATAATAACATCTAGATTATAATATTTTGTTTTATAATTTTTCCCATCTCTAGCAGTATGTAAGAATTCTTTACATACTGAATTTTCACTTAATTCTTTTTCAAAAATATTAGAAAGATGTATTGTTATATTATTTCTTGTTGTTCCAAAAAGTTCGGCCATCAATTTTTGACTAAGCCAGACTGATTCTTCATCAACAATAACTTCTATTGTCTTTTCTTTATTTTGTTTTGTGAATATCAAAAATTCTGCTGTTGAATTTCTTATTTGTAATGTTTGCATAATTCTCTACCTCCTGATTTAACTACATTAATAAATATATTATATCAAAATCTTTCACTATTTATATATGAATTTTGAAAGTATGCCATTTTCTGTCTTAAGTATTCATCCTTATCACAAAAAGGATGAACTTGCCTATTAGATGTAAAACGAGATAAATGTTTAATTGATTCTTCTAAAGATAAATCTTTGTATGAAAAGTTTTTTTCTTGAAGAAAATCATATTGTAATGAATCCATAATAGTTTCGTATGATGCATATATAACTGTATCACCTTTTAATACTCATTCTTCTTTTACTTCTTTTTTTCTATTATCTAAAACTTTATAATACTGATTTATTCTATTTTTATCTTGTAACCCAATCGCAGTCTCCCAAGTTTTAGCTTTAAAAGCTTTATTAGGTTCTTCTACTTTTATATAATGAGATAATTCTAAATCCCAATTTTTTTGATTCATAATAAAGCCTCCTTTACCTATTAATACTATATCATTTTTTATAAAAACAAACAATTCCAAAGTGCAAATATTGCACTTTGGATTATCTTAATTTGCACTTTGAAAAATATAAAAAAAAGAATCAATAATTAAATTGATTCAATTTCTATTATAAAATTAAACTTTTAAAGTAATACCATTGCAAGAGTAAGTATTATCATTGATACGATTCCAATAGTAAGAACAACTTTAAGTGACCATTTAAACCAAGTAGAATATTCAACTCCCGCTAGGGCAAGACCACCCATTATAGCACCACAAGTTGGAGTAATCAAATTAACAAGTCCATTTGATGCTACAATGCTCATAATAGTAGCCTCAACACTATAACCAAGTGTATTAGCAAGAGAACCCATAATTGGTGTACTAAGAGTTGCAAGACCTGATGAAGATGGTACAAGTATTGATAATACAATATGAAGTAGATAACTAAGTGGTGCAAAAAGTCCTGCTGAAACATTTTTTAAAGCATCTGCGGCATTATAGATAATATAATTATCTAAATGAGTAACACCCATAAGAATTGATACACCACGAGCAACTGCAATAATAAGTACTACACTCATCATATCAGCAGCACCAGAAACAAAAGTACTAGCAGTTTCTTTTTCTCCTATTCTATTTACTATTGCAATAATAATAGTCATAATAAAGAACCACATTGAACTTTCATTAAAATACCATTTACCAAGAGGTGTACCGGATAATATTCCAGTCTTACTAAATAATGTTATACCAAAATCTTCCCAAGGAATAAATCCTATAATCATTACTACAAAAGTAAGAGCAAAAAGTATTAATGTAAACTTTTGTTTTGAAGATAGTTTTACTTCTTTCTTTTCTTTAGTAGTCTCTTCTTTACCATATCTTTCTTCCATTATTTTTTGTTCTTGTAATGACAAGAAAGTAGAACCTTTATCTTTTTTTACCTTCTTAGCATAATTCATAACAAACATAATTGATATGAAAAGTGATGTTAACCATAAAAATACTCCGATTAATATAATAGCACCTTGATTAGCAACGATACCATTAGGTAATGAATCCACTGCTACTCCGACTGCAAACGGATTAATTGTAGAACCAAGTACCCCAGATCCTGCTCCAAGTAAGACAATTGCTGATGCAACAATGGTATCCATTCCCGCTACTACCATGGTTGCTGCAAGAAGTGCATAAAAACCAACTGTTTCTTCAAGCATTCCATATGTTGTTCCTCCAACAGAGAAGATAAACATAAGAATTGGAATAAGTAGAAGTTCCTTTCCTTTTAATTTTTTAACCAAAACCTTAATCCCAGTTTCTAAAGCACCAGTTTTAGAAACTATTGCTAAGAAACCTCCTAGTATAAAGATGAATATTCCAACTTCAATTGCATCTTTAAAACCTAGAACGGGTGACATTAACACATCTGATAATTTTGCAGGGACTACACCACTACCATTATTTAACACTTTACCACTAAAAGTTGCAACGGGTAAAAAATGAGTTAATATCGCAAGTGCAATAATAAGAATAAATAAAATGGAAAAAGATGTAAGCATAAACTTTTTATTTTTTTCTTTTACTTTCTTCTTATTATTTTTACTAGTATCACTAGCCATTTTCTTTTCCTCCTTTTATTTTTTATTTTATTAAAGTACCAGTCTTACCTTCTAAGGCATCTTTAGCACTTAATAATGAAGTAATAATTGCTTGTTTATTTGTTTGCTTTACAAAGCTAACACAAGCCTTTATCTTAGGAAGCATACTACCTTTAGCAAATTCTCCATCATCTATATATTTTAAAGCATCATCAACACTAAGAGTATCAAGTCCTATTTCGTTTTCTTTATTATAATTTAAATAAACCTTTTCTACATTAGTTAAAATAAGTAACATATCAAAATCAATAAGTCTTGCAAGTAAACTACTAGATAAATCTTTATCTATAACAGCATCAACTCCGGTAAGGATTCCATTATCATTTACAACAGGAATACCTCCTCCTCCAACTGCAATTACTATATTACCAGCATTAATTAAGCTATTTATTGATTCTTTTTCTACTATATCAATGGGTTCTGGAGATGCAACAACTCTTCTATAACCACGTCCTGCATCTTCTTTATAAATATAATTATTTTCTAAACTAAGTCTTTCGCTTTCTTCTTTGGTATAGAAATTACCAATAGGTTTAGTAGGTTCTGAGAAAGCTTTATCATTTTTATCAACAATAACTTGTGTAATAACACTAACACAACTTTTATTAATGGATCTTTTTCTTAATTCATTAGTAATGGATTGTTGTAAATGATAACCAATATATCCCTCACTCATAGCATTACACTCTGCAAAAGGCATACTAAATCCTAAAGAATCATTATCAAAGGCTAAATTAATCATTCCTACTTGAGGTCCATTGCCATGAGTAATAACAATCTCATTACCCATTTCAACTAAAGAAACAATAATAGAAAAAGAAATAAGTGAAAATGGTGTTTACTATATTTGGAGTAAAGATAATGTTGGTAACATAAGTTATGAAGCGTATTCTATCACTTTAATTGATAAAGAAGCACCAAAGATTACCGTTACCAATACTTTAACAGATTGGGGAGTCAAAGACATTTTAAGCATTCATTTAACGGATGATGTGATAGGTCTTTCAGGTTATCAAGTAACAACAAGCGAAGAAGAACCAACAAGCTTTATAACAATTGAAAACACCTTAGATACAAC
>CAKOIB010000078.1 GCA_934086255.1 uncultured Bacilli bacterium | reverse complement strand
GCAAAAAACATAGTAGCAGAAAGAGAAAAAGGCAAATTTATAAGTATTGAAGATGTTCAAAAAAGAGCAAAAGTATCCCAAACATTAATAGAAAAAATGAAAGATATGAAAATATTAGAAGGATTACCTGAATCTAATCAATTATCGTTATTTTAGAGAAAAAGTTATCTTTCTTTTTTTTTTGTTTTATAGTACAATTACAATAACGATAGTAGAAAGGAGATAGAAATGTGAATAAATCAAGAACAAAAGAACAAAATAAAAAAAGAAAAAAAGAGAAAGGCTTTACATTAGTTGAATTACTAGTAACTATTTCTATTTTAGGTCTTATTACAGCCATGTCTATACCAGTTATTAGAAATATAATAGAAGCAAATACTTTAAAAAAATATACAACTTATAAAGATTCTGTTGAAACTAGTGCTAAACTTTATGTAGATTCTTACTCAGAAGATTTATTTGGAAAAAACAAATCTGGTTGTGCTTATATTACGTATGATCAAATGAAAGATAAAAATCTAATAAAAAACATCCAAGAAAATAATGTTTCATGTAATTCAGATAAGACATATGTAAGAGTCGTAAAATTGAATGGAAAGTATGCATATGCAACACAAATTGGTTGTGGTAATTCTAGTGGTAATGAAAAAATTGCTAGTAGTAAAGTAAATGTATTATATCCAGAAACAGGAGTACCAAGAAACGAAACTTGTGATTATGATGCTAAAACTAAATTATCTGTTAAAGTAAGTCCATATGAAAGTTATGAAAAAACAGATAAGAAAAGGTACGCATTAAAAATTATTTTAGAAAGTTTTACAGGAATAAATAAGGGAGTACAAGTAAGTTATGCTTGGCATAAAGAAGGAACAGATTCATCAAAAGATATATGGCAAGATGCCACTTTTAAAAGTATATCATCTTCAAAACAAGAAGAACAAATTTTAAATACAAAAACAATCACTTTAAAATCAAGTGAAATATTAACACCAGATAAGGAAACAGGAAGTTATAAATTATTAGTAAAAATTAATAATGCAATTGATATTACTGGTACTAATTTAATTACAGATTTAAATAAAACAGCTACTTTTGGACCATATAAAATAGATAATCAGCCTCCAGTAATAAACTCGTTAAGTGTGTCATCAAGAGAATCATTTTTTGGATTTAAAGCAAAAGTTAGTATAAATGCAACAGATAACAATATGTTATCTTCACAAAATGATGTAAAAGTTTGTATAAAAACGAATACAAGTAGTTGTTCATCAAATGATTATAAAGCATATGCTTCAAGTTATGATATAACTATTCCTGGTGAAAAGTATGATGGAAGTACTAAGAAAATATATGTCTATGTAAAGGATAATGCAGGTAATGTAACTTCAAAAACGTTAGATTATACATTATATAAAGAATGTTCAACTTCAATATTAGATTCAAATAATTTAAAAGAAAAGGGGACATGTACAAAGAAATGTGGCGGTGGAACTAGACTAGACACATATGGTAAAAAAGATAAATATACTGGTGTTCAATGTAGTGGAACTGCTAAAAAGCAAGAAAAATGTAATACAATGGAATGCTGTTCGAAAACTAATAAGGAAACTCAATCATGGGGTGGCTGGTCAAATTGCAGTAAAACATGTGGAGGAGGAAGTCAGTCACACTCAAGAATAATATTATATAAATCTGCATATGACTCAAGCATAGAATGCAACAGAGAAACAGAAAGCGCAAGTCAAAGTTGTAATACACATAGTTGTGTATCAGTAAGCGTATTAAAAAGTTCAGCCTACATCTGTCCAGAAGATCAAAATAAGCCAACAAGGGATAAATGTGTGGGAGGACAATACAATGCATTAAATGTTACAAGTGTATCAGCAAGTGGAACTAATGTAAGAGTTAAAGGACATCTTGTAAATAATAGTTACTACATTACACATAATGCATATGATCCATCAAGAACAGTATGTATTGCTAACTCATCTAATAATTGTGTAGTAAATTTATCATCATTTAGTATTGCTAGTCAAGGCTATGCAGGTAAAGGAGCACATTTTGCGAACTTTGACACAACAGTAGATGTAAAAAATTGGTCTGCAGGAAATTATAGAATTATTGTTAAATCAGGTGGAGGAAGTCCCATGTGGAGAATTCAAACAACAGGATATATGGTAGACTTATTCCAAGTAACAAGATAGAAAGGACAATATATGAGAAAAAAAGTAATAATCTTAATATTAATAGGTATTATTTTATTAGTAACAGGAATTATTATACTTGAAAGTAATAATAAGCAATTATCCTATATTAAATATAATGTTGGTTCTATAAATGACGATATGGTAGCAATAACAGATAATAAAAAAATAGGTTATTTAAATATTAATACCAATGAATATGAATTGAAATATGACAAAAATGTATCAATTCCATTTGAAAAATATATTTATAGTAATAATTATGCTCCATATAACAAAAATGATAAAATAGGACTTATTGATAAAAATGGTAAAGTAGTTTTAAAAGCAAAGTATACAGATGTAATCATATTAAACAATAATAAAGTAATAACTTATAATGAAAGTAAATATAGTATTATTGATATAAATACAAAGAAAACAATTATTGATAATATAGATGATATAGAGATAATAAAAAATACAAATTATCTTAAATTAACAAAAGAAGAACAAACTACTTTATACAACTTTGCAGACAATGATTCTATACAAAATATAAATATAAAACTTACTATAGCAAGTGAAGATAGTAAAGAATATGTATATTTAATAGAAAAAGATAGTATAGAAAAAACATATTATTTATCTAATAAAAATAAACTACAGGAAGTAAATATTCAACCAAAGGAATTTATAAAATTAAGTAATAATCAAATAGTGTATCTAACACAAGACAATAAATTTTCTATTTATAATTTAAAAAATAAAAAAATAATTACATTTAATAATTCATATAGTGCAATAACAGAAGTATCAAATAACTTAGTTTTAGCAGTATCATTAGATGACAAATATGGTTATATAAATGAATCAGAAGAAACTATCATTCCATTTTCTTATTTTGAGGGAACTGAAGAATTTAATAATAAAGGTTATGCTATTGCAAATAGTAATAATAAATATGGAGTAATTAATAAGAAAAATAAGATAATAATTCCATTTGAATATGATTATTTAGAACAAGTAAAAGATAATTTATATATATCTATAAAAAATAATAAATATAATTTGATAAATTTGAAAAATAATAAAGTAGGAAATACTTATGATAAAATAATTAGTACAGATAAAGATTTATTAATTATAAAAGATACTAATAACAAATATGGAATTATTAATTTACAAGGTAAAGAAATAATAAAACCATATTATGATGATATTAAGTTCGATAATAATTATTTTGTTATGAATTCTAAAAAAGATGGTACATTAATAAGAAAAATCAGTGGATAATAAAGTGGCAAAAGCCACTTTTTTCTTATATTTAATCATATTAATTATTTGCTGAATGTAGTAATTTATAGTATAATCATAAAAGGGTGAAGTATATGTACTTAAAAGGAATAACTGCTAGTGGATTCAAGTCAT
>CAKOIB010000077.1 GCA_934086255.1 uncultured Bacilli bacterium | reverse complement strand
CCTTATATAATTCTTTGACTAATGTTGTATTGTGATTTGAAAGCATCACGTAGCAACCTCTGTCAGAAAGTTCTTTATAAACTTTTGCGAGTCTTTTTTGCTCTTCTTTTCCAAATCCTCCTTCTGTGTAACTGTTAAATGTTGCTGTATCTGAATCGTATGGAGGATCAAAGTATATAAAGTCACCTTTCTTAGCATCTTTCACTGCTTCTTCAAAGTCTACACTTAATATTTTTACATCATTCATTGTCAAATAATTGCTGACTGTTATTAGATTGCTACCTTCATAAGTATTCACTTTTGTTTTCTTACCGAATGGAACGTTGAACTCATTTTTACTGTTTACTCTATATAAACCATTAAAACAAGCTTTATTTAAGTAAATTGTTCTTCCTGCTCTTGTATAATCTGATAGTCTATTAAATGATGCTTTATTTTTATCTTTATTTCTTATTTCATAAAAGAATTTTTCACTATGATTTGCTTCATAATTATTTAATACATTGCACATCTTCTTAAACTTGTTTTCATTGAATAAAACATTATATACATTCATCAACTCTTTATTAAAGTCATTTATTACTGCTTTCTTTGGTGATAATTCAAATAATAAAGCTCCACCACCAACGAATGGTTCGTAATAAGTATCAAAGTCCTCAGGTACATATTTTAATAATTTATCAATTATTTGTCTTTTTCCACCAGCCCACTTTACAAATGGTTTTCCCTTTATCATTGTTATCTACCTCCAAGTTAAATATATATTTATTATATCATTAAACGTTTATTTTTCCTACAAGTTTAGACAATTTTATGTTTGTAATTAAAAAGCGCTAACACAAACTTATAGAATAATAAGTCTGCACTAACGTCTTTTTTTCTATTGTTTACTTTTCTTTTTATTTTTATTAACTACTAATAAAGTACCTACAATGGCTCCTGCTATCGCGCCAATCATAGTATAATTGTAAGTCTTATTTTTATTATTAGTTTCTTCTTTTAAGTCTTTATTTATTTTATATGTTATTTTACTTAGTATATTTTTTAATTCTTCTTGATCTTCTTTAGTAAAATCATTTTGTTTTTGAAACTGAATGTTATAACCTTTTTTATTTATTACTGTGTAGTATTGAATTATATTTAGTCCTTGATCATTATATTTTATATACGCATATTTATAGCTATTTTTATATATGTCATATTCACTAGCATTTATTTTCTTTTGTAGTTCTTTTGCTACTTTTTTTACAAAGTCATCATCATAGTTACTTAAATTATTTATATTAGCTTCTTTTATTCTTACAAATGATTCTATCATGTCTTCTGTTTTAGATTCTTTTTTTAATGCATCTAAGTAAACACTATTTTTATTCATAAAATCATTTAAGTAGTCATATGTAATGTTTAGTTCTTCTAGTTGTTTATTATCTTTTAAATTAGTTCTTGTAAATGTATACCAATTATCATTCATATCCATTTTCATGTACTCATCTACTTGGTATGTTTGAGCAGTTACAGTAAGTGGAAATAGTAATAGTAAAATTAATAAATATTTTTTCATAAAACACCTCTTTTTCTTACTTTATATTATCATTTTTTTGTATTTTTTACAAGTTTATACAATGAGGTGGGCTTGTAGTTGTGTTTTGTTCATTAATAAAAAAATACCTAATAGTAATCATTTTGTTACTTTGGTATTTTTTATTTTTATATTTTTTGTTTATTTTTTGATACTATGTTAGTTATGGTTATAAAGATAATTGCAAATATAAGCATAACAATCATATTAATTATTATTTCGTTTGTATTATTTAGAGTAATGGTTTCTAGACTTTTTAATATATCATTACTTTTTATGTACCATCTAGCAGGTAGTATTTGTGCTACTTGTAATACTTTATCTGGCATATATTTTGCTGGTATAAAGGCGCCACATAGGAAGGCTTGTGATAGAGCAATGACGTTTACTAGTGCTGTTATAGCGTTTTTATTATATATTAAGTTGCTTATTAACAGTGCTAGGGTTAGAGTTGTAAATGTAAATAGGATTGTGTTTATTATATATAGCATTCCTTTTATATTTAGTAAGGGTTCTTTTAAGATGATTAGTCCTAGTATTATATAGAATGCACATACTATGCTTGCGAATAGTGTGCTTGCTATTAATATTAATTTATTGTTTTTCTTATAGTTAGTACTACTGATGATTATTCTTTTGTTTACTTCTTTTTGATGAAAGCTTGATAGTACTAGGCAGATTATAAATATCACAACTGCTGTTATACTATAGCTTGCAAAGTTGAAGTATGTTGCTGTTTTTTCTATATTTGATATGTTTTGTTTTGATGTTAAGTTAATATTTGCTTGGGTTTCTAATACTTCGTTAATATTATTTATAATTTCATTTTCATTTGTACTTTGTTTTAGCATTATGTTTTGTACTTTTAAATATCTAGTTAGTATTAATTCTGATAGTGATGCATCATAATTATTGTTTGTTTTTATATTTATTTCTTTGTTTTTATTATTTAAAAGATCGTTTGTATAGTTTTCTGGTATATATATTATATAGCTTATATCTCTATAGAATAAGGCGTCTTCTAAATCTTTTTCTTCGATGTTTCTAATCTTTGTATTTTTGTCTAAGTAGTTTATTAGATTATTTGTTAATGATTTGTTTTCATCTTTATTTACTATTGCAATGTCTGGTAGTTCTTTCTCAAACGTTTGACTGATGTCGTTGTTTTTTAGATTTATTCCTCCGAAGGCTATTAGTATTACAGTGTATAGAATTATCGTTCCTTTGTATTTTTTTACTATTTTCCAAAATGTATTAAATGTTGTCATACTTTTGCCTCCTTAATCCTTTTATAGAGATTAGAATCATTATGCCTGAGAATATTAAAAGACTTAGTATATCTTTGTAGAACCTATCAAATGTACTGTAATAATATAGTGAGTATAGAGCGTCTGTTATCATATTGGCAGGATTAATCGTATTTAGTAATGGTATGTTTTTGTCTATTATGTATTTCATGGTTATTCCCATCATTCCTGATAAAAAGCAAAATAGCATAGTTATAGCAATTATTATACCTGTTTTAGCATTTTCATTTGTTTTAAATAGGGTTGATGTTGCTACTCCGAGGGATAAGCCTGAAAGTGCTCCGCATAGGGAGGTTATTATTACATATAAAAGATTTTTTCCATAGTCTACTTTTAGGATAAAGATTGTGAATAGAAATAAGAGTAATAGTCCGATTATTTGGACAATATACGCTGATAGAAGGCTACTTATAAGTTGTTTTGATTTGTTTATTGGTGATGCTGATATTCTTTTTCCTGTACTATTCATGTTAGGTAGTTGGTAGTTTATGATGAACATTGATAGCATTGCACCATATAAACAAGCCATTGCTATTAGAGTATAGTATTCTATCATAGTGTAGCTTAAGTTCTTATTTGATATGTTATTTATTTTTATATTATTTTCATTTAGTAGACTTAGAGCATTTTGATATATTTGTTCATAGTTTATTTTTTTATTTGTTGCTATTTGTTCACTTATTTCTTTTTCAACTTTTTTATTAATTATTTTTGAGTTACTTTGTATTTGTTCTAGAACTTGTTTTAGAATAGTCTCCTCCACACCAGAGTTTTTTACTGTTATATTTACTTGGTTTTCTTTAAAGGTTAGGTA
>CAKOIB010000076.1 GCA_934086255.1 uncultured Bacilli bacterium | reverse complement strand
TATAAATAATGATAAGAAGGATATAAAAATATATTTAGATAAAGATTTAATACATCAAGAAAAAATATATAAAGCTAGTGAAAAGGTGAGTTTATTTTCTAAGATTAAAAGTTTCTTTTCAAAACTTTTTGACTAATTGACAAAAAATATGTATAATTAATTTGGTGATTTTATGGAAAGATTACAAAAAGTAATAGCTAACTCTGGTTATACATCACGTCGTAAAGCTGAAGAGTTAATAAAGGATGGAAAAGTATTAGTAAACGGTAAGCTTATTACAGAGTTAGGTTATAAAGTGGATACAAATGATGATGTAGTAGTCGATGGTACTCATATTACTAAAGAGAATAAAGTATATTATTTATTAAATAAACCTAGAGGATATGTTTCATCAACCGAAGATGATAAGGGAAGAAAAGTAGTAACGGATTTGATTAATACTACATTAAGAATATATCCTGTAGGAAGATTAGATTATGATACTACTGGTATTTTACTTCTTACTAATGACGGTGAATTTGCTAATTTGATGATGCATCCTAAAAATAAGATTGATAAATTATATATTGCTAAAATAAAAGGAATACTTTTTAAAAATGAAATAGAACAACTTACTAAGGGTGTAGTAATCGATGGGGTTAAAACATCACGTGCCAAAGTAAGAGTAAAAAAATATGATAAGAAAACAAATACATCAATCGTAGAGATAATAATTCATGAAGGAAGAAACCATCAAGTTAAAAAGATGTTCGAAAAAGTTAATCATGAAGTATTGAAATTAAAAAGAGAACAAATTGCTTTCTTAACACTTGAGGGCTTGTCTTCTAAAGAATATAGAATGTTAACACCCAAAGAAGTAAAAAGACTGTACAATCTTGCAAAAAATGGGAAATAAGACACTTGATTTAGTGTGTCTTTTTTTATATAATTATCTTGAGGGAAAAATATGGAAAATATATATAACTTAACTTATGAAGAGTTAGAAAACTTTTTAATAGATAATAATCAAAAAAAATATCGTGCTTCTCAAATATTTGAATGGTTATATGATAAAAGAGTATCATCATATGATAAAATGACTAATTTAAGTAAAGAACTTATTCTATTACTTAAAAACTCTTTTTCTATAGAAAAACTAGAGATAGTAAGCCAAGAAATTGATACAGATGTTTCTAAGTTTTTATTTAAACTAAAAGACAAAGAACATATAGAAAGTGTATTAATGAGACATAACTATGGACTTAGCTTATGTATATCTAGTCAAGTAGGATGCAATATGAGTTGTAGTTTCTGTGAAAGTGGAAGAAGAAAAAAAGTACGTAATTTAAATGCATATGAAATGATTCTTCAAATTATGATGATCGAAGAACTAATTAAAGAAAAAATTACTCATGTGGTAATCATGGGTATTGGTGAACCATTTGATAACTTTGATAACTTAGTAAAATTTATTAAAATAGCAAATTATCATAAAGCACTTAATATTGGATCTCGTCATATTACTGTATCTACTTGTGGAATAGTACCTAAAATATATGAGTTTAGTAAACTTCCATATCAAGTAAATCTTGCAATTAGTTTACATGCTCCTGATGATGAGTTAAGAAACTTTTTAATGCCTATTAATAAAAGGTATCCACTTGATGAATTAATTAAGGCGGTAAAGGATTATGTTAAAAGTACTAATCGTCGTGTTACTTTTGAATATATATTATTAAAAGATATAAATGATAAAGAAGAGCATGCTAAAGAGTTATGTAGATTAGTTAAAGGAATAAATTGTTATATTAATTTAATTCCTTACAATGAAAACAGTAATATTTTATATAAAAGAAGTAAAAAAGATACAATTATGAGATTTTATGATATAATAAAAAAGGAAGGTATAAATGTTACTATAAGAAAAGAATTTGGTAGTAATATTTCTGCTGCATGTGGTCAATTAAGATCTAAAAAGGAGGAATAGAATGGAAACATTTTATTTAACTGATACTGGTTTAGTAAGAGATCATAATGAAGATAGTGTGATTATTCTTACAAATAGTGATAATGCTACTCTTATGGCTGTTGCGGATGGAATGGGTGGACATTCTGCTGGAGAAGTTGCATCATCTATAGCAATTAGTTATTTAGGAAAAAGATTTAGTGAGAGTTTCTTTAAAATGACTAAGCAAGATGCTGTTGAATGGATAAGAAATAGTGTTAATGAAATAAATAGTTTAATATTTAAATATACAGATGAACACCAAGAAAGTAAGGGAATGGGTACTACTTTAGTACTTTGTATTGTTACAAGTGATTATATATTATTTGGTAATATCGGAGACTCATCAGGGTTTGTTATGAAAGATAATAAATTGCATAAAGTAACATATGATCATACTTTAGTAAACTTACTTGTTAGTGCAGGGGAACTTACTAAAGAAGAAGCAAGGAATCATCCTCGTAAGAATATTTTGATGAATGCGCTTGGGATAAATGATCCAGTTGAAATAGATATCTTTGATTGTAATATGGAAATTGAAGGAATAGTTTTATCATCTGATGGACTTACTACAATGCTTACTGAAGAACAAATACAACATGTTTTGCTTGAAGATCTTTCAATTGAGGAAAAAGTTATTAAACTAATTAAAAAAGCTAATAACAGGGGTGGCAATGATAATATATCAGTTGCTTATATGGTAAGATAAGAAGGGTGTTGATAAAATGATAGTAAAAGGACAATTAGTAGATGATAGATATGAGATATTAAAAACAATCGGAGAAGGTGGAATGGCTAATGTTTATCTTGCTTTTGATAATATATTAAAAAGACAAGTAGCAATAAAAGTATTACGTGGGGACCTTGCGACTGATGAAAAGTTTGTAAGAAGGTTTCAAAGAGAGGCTCTTTCTGCTTCATCACTTTCTCATCATAATATAGTACAAATCTATGGAGTAGGAGAAGATGATGGTGACTATTACATTGTTATGGAGTATGTTCCAGGTAAAAACTTAAAACAGTTATTAAAGAAAAGGGAAAAGCTTACTGTGCATGAAGTAGTAGATATTATGTTACAAATTACAAGTGCTATGGGTGCTGCTCATGATAATTTAATTATTCATAGGGATTTGAAGCCACAAAACATATTAATAAAAGATGATGGAGAAATAAAAATAACTGATTTTGGTATTGCTATGGCACTTAATGCTACACAACTTACTCAAACAAACTCTGCGATGGGTTCTGTTCATTATTTTCCACCAGAACAAGCTAATGGAAAGGGTGCTACTTTAAAAAGTGATGTTTATTCACTTGGTATAATGATGTATGAGTTACTTACTGGGGTTTTACCTTTTCGTGGTGATAATGCTGTAGAAATAGCGTTAAAGCATTTGAAAGAACCATTTCCAAGTATTAGGGATGAATATCCTGAAATACCTCAAAGTATTGAAAATATATTAAAAACTGCGACTGCTAAGAATCCTAAAAATAGATATGCTAATGCTAATGAGATGCATGATGATTTAGTGACGTGTTTAGATAAAGATAGATTAAATGAGCCTGTTAGAAAATTAAAGTATAATGAAGGTATTCTTGAAGATAATTCTGTTGTTACTAATTCAAGTGATATAGATAATAGTTTGGTTAGTCAAATAAAAGATGATACTGAGGAAAAGAAGAATAAAAAGATAATAATACTTGGTATAATATTTGGTGCTTTGTTATTAATATTAGCAT
>CAKOIB010000075.1 GCA_934086255.1 uncultured Bacilli bacterium | reverse complement strand
AGTGCTGTTTCGGAAAATGATAGTAAAAAAATAAAACTATCTATAGAAAAACTTGCAAATGTTTTATCAAAGGCATTACAACCAAAGGAAAATATTGAAATAGAAGAACCAGTTCATGAAGAACTTGATGTTAATTATGTTACTGAAGTTGAAGAACAACCTGTAATGGATTTTGTTAAAGAACAAGAGGTAGAAGAGACTCCAATTATAGTGCATGATAATACTTTTAATACTGTTAAACCAAGTATTGAAGAACCACATCCATATGCTGGATATCGTGGTGTTACAAGTTCTGTACCAGATATTAAAAGTGTTAGTAATACATTAAATGTTGATACTAAAATTGAAAAATTAAAGAAAGAAGCTTCATCAGCAGATAAGGATTCTATAATTGGTAAAGTATTACTTGGTGGTGTTTCAAAAATTGAACAAGTTGAAAGAGAAATCAGTGATTTAGATGAAAGAAATATGAAAATCAGTGGTATTATTGATGAGTTAATGACAAAGAAAAATCTTGCTCAAAGAAATAATAAAGCACTTGAAAATGAAATGAGTAAGACTATGAAGATTGATTTAACTAAGATTCAAGATGCAATTGCTTTGGAAGCTGCAAGGGGTATTAATCAAGGTATTAGTGTTTTAGAAACTAGAAAAACTGAATCTGATAAGGTAATTGATGATATTGAAGATAAAATTGTTGTTCAAAAGCAAGAAAAAGCATCTGTTGCAGAAACTAAAAAATCAAAAGAGAATGAGCTTTATGAAATCTGTCGTGAAATTGAAGATAATAAAGTTAAGGCTAGTGAATATATGAAACGTTCTAGTGAATTAGAAAGTTTAAAAGAAAAACATGAACGTGAAGAAGAAAAAATTCAAAGTGGAATTAGTGAATTGTATTCAAGTTTATCTTTAATTGATGAAGAACCTAAGAAAGTATCAAGTATTTCTAATCCATTTGATAGGGTAAGAAGTATGGAAGAAGAAGTAAATAATGAAATGGAATTAAGAACCGTTAGTAGACGCTAATGGTCTTTTTTTTATACTCTTTCATAGAATTAGATGAGGGATTATATGAAAAATGCTATTATCTATTTTTATAATATGTATGTTAATGATATAAGAAAATTAAATAGTAATTATTATTTTTCTTTTAATGATGATGATTATGTTATTGAACAATATAATTTTGATATTAAAGAATCAGTTTTTATGTATGAATTAAATAAGGAAATGCTAGATAATAAGATAAATACATATAAAATAATACTTACTAAGGAAAATAATGTTTTGTTTGAATATGATGGATATTTATATTTTTTAATGATAATTCCAAAAATTAGAAATAGAATAATTACTTATGATGATGTTATTAATTTTAATGTTTATACTAATAATGATAAGGTGCTAAATGCTTTAGATAAGTCAAATTGGGCTTATTATTGGAGTGAGAAAATTGATTATATAGAATATCAATTTAGTGGTGTTATGGATAAGTATAAAGTTATTAAAAATAGTATTAATTATTACATAGGTTTATGGGAAAATGCTATTAGTTATTATAATGATAATGTAAATGGTTCTTATGTTAAGCAAGTAGTGCATAAAAGAGTAGATACTAATATGGATTTGCTTTCGTTTTTAAATCCAATTAATCTTATTATAGATACTAAAGAAAGGGATCTAGGAGAATATTTTAAGTCTTATATTATAAATGAAAGTTATACAGTTGATAATATAAATAATATGTTAAATAGGATTTCTTTAGATGATGTAAAGGTAAAAAGATTTATTTGTAGAATAATGTTTTCTTCATATTATTTTGATAGATATGATGATATTATGGTTGGAAGTAGGGATGAGGTTGTTTTAAATGATGTAATAAATAAGAATAAAAATATATTAGTTTTATTGAAGATAATATTTGATAAATATAAAAATAGTAATATTCCACAAATTGAATGGATAAAAAAAGAAGATTAGTCAACTAATCTTACTTCTTTAATTTCAGGTACTTTTTCCATTAATGTTTTTTCAATTCCTTCTTTTAATGTGAATTGTCTCATCATGCAAGAAGAACATGCTCCTTGAAATCTAACATAGACGATGTTATCTTCAATTTTAACTAGTTCGATATTACCGCCATCGTTCATTAAAAATGGTCTTAAATCATTAATGACTTCTAAAACTTTTTTTTCCATATTTGATCACCAATTAGTATTATACCATAGTTTTTGGAAATGTTATACTTTAAAATTGTGAAAAAATATAGTATAATGGATATGGATGTGGTAATATGTCGAAGTATGAAGTTGGTAATATAGTAACAGGGAATGTTACTGGTATAGAAAAATATGGAATATTTGTTAGTTTAGATGAATATTATAATGGTCTTATACATATATCTGAAATATCAGATGATTTTGTAAGAGATGTTAATGATTATGTGAAATATGGTGAAACAATAAAAGCAAAAGTTATTGAAGTTGATGATGATTCTTTTCATGTTAAATTAAGTATTAAAGATTTGGATCATAAAGATAAAATTAAAAAGAAAAAACAAATTATAGAAACTGGTAGTGGTTTTGGAATACTTAAGGATAATCTAGATAATTGGGTAAATATTAAAATTGAAGAAATAAAAAATAATAAAAATTAAAAAGTTTTTCAAATTGTATTGACAAAACTTTCAGAATATATTATATTTATATACGTCGACATATGATTTTATTCGGGCGATTAGCTCAGTTGGTTAGAGCACCTGCCTTACAAGCAGGGGGTCGGGAGTTCGAGTCTCTCATCGCCCACCATTTTTTATGCCGAAATAGCTCAATTGGTAGAGCAACTGACTTGTAATCAGTAGGTTGTGGGTTCAAGTCCTATTTTCGGCACCACTGTGGAGTGATAGCGAAGTGGCCAAACGCGGCAGACTGTAAATCTGTTCCTTCGGGTTCGGTGGTTCAAATCCACCTCGCTCCACCATAACTTAGTTTTGTTGCCTCGTAGCCAAGCGGTAAGGCACGAGACTTTGACTCTCGCATGCGCTAGTTCGAATCTAGCCGAGGCAACCATCTTTATTGTTCCGCTAGCTCAGCCGGTAGAGCATTTGACTTTTAATCAAAGGGTCTGGAGTTCGAATCTCCAGCGGGACACCATTATTTATGCCTGAGTGGCGGAATAGGTAGACGCACAGGACTTAAAATCCTGCGAGGTTCATCCCTCGTGCCGGTTCAAGTCCGGCCTTAGGCACCAATTACTATGGAGGAATACCCAAGTCTGGTTGAAGGGACCGGTCTTGAAAACCGGAAGGTCGGCGACGGCGCAGGGGTTCGAATCCCTTTTCCTCCGCCATTAAAAATTTTTACTCTATCGCGGAGTAGAGCAGTTCGGTAGCTCGTCGGGCTCATAACCCGAAGGTCATAGGTTCAAATCCTATCTCCGCAACCAATGGTTCCGTGGTGTAGTGGTTATCACGTCTGCCTGTCACGCAGAAGATCGCGGGTTCAAGTCCCGTCGGAACCGCCATTTATTTTTGGCTTCATAGCTCAGTCGGTAGAGCAACGGACTGAAAATCCGTGTGTCGCTGGTTCGATTCCCGCTGGAGCCACCAGTTTAAAAAAGTTTAAAACTAGCAATGCTAGTTTTTTTGTATATATTATTACTAGATTAAATATAATATAAATATAACACTTGACGTACATGAAAAAGTACATTATAATATATATGAGGTGAATAAAATGAATATAATTAATATCACTAATGCTAGACAAAACTTATTTCAATTAGTTTCTGACGTTAATGTTGGATTCAATCCAATTACAATTGTAAATAACAAAGGGAAGAATGCCGTTTTAATTTCTGAAGAAGAATGGAAAAGTATTGAAGAAACATTATATTTATCTAGTATACCTGGTTTTATCGAAGATATTAACAGTATTCGAAAAAACGAAGACTGGAAAGATGCTAAGGAATTTTCTAAAAATGAAGATTGGTAATTTCTATATTATTAAGTTTTCAAAAAAAGCAGAAAAAGATAAAATCAGATTAAAAAATGCAGGTCTTGATAATATTTGCAAAAATATTTTATATTTAATGATGGATGATCCGTTTTGTTATCCACCATTGTATGAAAAATTAGTTGGTAATTTATCAGGACTATATTCAAGACGAATAAATCGTCAACATAGAATTGTATATGAAGTTAATGAAGACACAAGGGAAATATATATATTAAGAATGTGGACACATTATGACGATATTTAAAATGGTTATAGAT
>CAKOIB010000074.1 GCA_934086255.1 uncultured Bacilli bacterium | reverse complement strand
GAATAAATGTGTATTTAAGTTATGATATAGACTAGGTTATCGTATATAAATTATATATGGTAATCTAGTCTTTTTTTGTTTTGTTTAGTTATCGTTTTCGGGGGTTACTTTCAAAATTATTACTACATCTGCAGCGGTTGAAGAAGGTGTTGTTGATTTAGAGCATGATACTTTTTATGATCCTGGTTCTGTTAAGGTAAGTGGTGCTAAAATAAGGTGTTGGAAAAGTGGGGGACATGGTCATCAGAGTTTTCTTCAAGTTTTTGAAAACTCTTGTAATCCTGGATTTGTTTCAATGGGATTTCGTTTAGGGAAAGAAAAATTGTTTTCGTATATAGATTTGTTTGGATTTGGTGAAAAAACTGGAATAGATCTTAATGGAGAGGGTAAAGGAATATTGTTTAGTCTTGATAAAGTGCATGATTTGGAACTTGCTACTACTGCGTTTGGACAAGGTGTTAGTGTTACTCCGATTCAACAAGTTACTGCGGTTTCTTCGATAGTTAATGGTGGTTATTTGTATAGACCTTATGTAGTTAAGAGTATTCTTGATACTAAGACTAATAATATTATTAAAACTAATGAAAAGGATTTGGTTAGAAAAACGATTAGTCTTAATACTTCGAAGATAATGAGAATGGCTCTTGAGAGTGTTGTATCTAATGGTGGAGGTAAGATGACTTATATTGATGGTTATCGTGTTGGTGGTAAGACTGGTACTGCTCAAAAGGTTTCTAATGGTAGGTATTTAGAGAATAATTATATAATGAGTTTTATGGCTGTTTTACCTAGTAATGATCCTAAGGTTGTTTTATATCTTGCTATTGATAATCCTAAGAAGACTGCTCTTTTGTCTAGTTATACAACGACTCCATTTGTTAGAAAGATACTTTTAGATATTATTTCTATTATGGATATAAAGAAGCAGTCTTCTCAAAAGGAAAAGGATTATGAGTGGTATGATAAGAAGTATTATGATGTTCCTAATGTAGTGGGTCTTACTAAGAAAGAGGCAAAGAAGTTACTTTATAATTTTGATATTTCTTTTGAGGGAGATGGAAATATTGTTTTAGAACAAAGTATTAAACCTAATACGAGGTATTATGAGACTGGTACAATAAGACTTCTTATGGGTGATGAATAAACATGAGTTTTAGCTTGTGTTTTTTCTTTTTGTTTTGTGGTATAATTTTAGTAGATGTGATATATATTGTAAGTTATATGAAAGGAGATGTTTTTATGAAGTGTATTTTGATGAATAAAAATACTAAAGTGTTATGTGCATCATATGATTCTTGCAATGGTGTGTTTTCTAAAGTTTATGATGTTTATAATATTTTGTATGCTCCATATATTTTAAGAAGTTTTTATAATAAAGATAATATTAATAATAATCTTTTTATAACTAACCTTACTGAATGGTTTAGAAATAGAGGGATTCCTTCCTGGAGAGATAAATTGGATATTTTATTACATAGACTTAATGTAACTGCTCCTTCTGAATTATTAGATAAAGCTTTTGGTTTATCGTTGTCTGATCAATATTGGATAAAGCCTTATGATTTAGATATTAAGTATGATGATATTAATTTTTTTGATAATGATTTTTCATATAGTGAGTTTTTGGAAGCTTCTTTTTCTAAAGATAGTAAGAAAATAGTTGGTAAAGAATCTTTTATAACTCCGAATAATACTACTGATGGGATGTTAAAGAAAGCATGGATTATTGATGAGGGAGTTAGGTATTTACTTAAGGGTGGTTATAAGAATGAGTTATTGCAGCCTTTTAACGAAGTTTTAGCGAGTGAAATATGTAATAGATTGGGATTTTATCATGTAGAGTATAAGCTTGATGTTTATAAAGATATGGTTGTATCTAAGTGTCCTTGTTTTATAAATTGTGATACTGAGTTAATTACTTGTCATCAAATTATGAATGATGTTAGAAGATATAATGATATAAATGATTATGAAGAGTATATAAATATATTAGAGAAAAATGGTATTAGTGATGCTAGGATTCAGATGGAGAATATGTATATCTTAGATTTTTTAATAATGAATGATGATAGACATTTGAATAATTTTGGAATTATAAGGGATGTAAATACTTTGAAATGGATTGGTGTTGCTCCAATTTTTGATAATGGACAGAGTTTAAATGTTATTCATTATAGTGATGAGGAACTTCATGTTGCTAGTGAAGGTAGATTTTTTTATGAAGTAAAGCCTTTTGATGAAATAATTAAAGTAGTAAAAGATATTAAAAGAATTAATATAGATGCTTTGGATGGTATTGTTTGCTGGTTCGATGAATTATTACATGAGTATCAATATTTAACTGGATTTTCTGATAGTAGAATACATGGATTATGTGTTGTTTTAAATAGACAGATAAATAGACTTAGAGAAAGAATAGAGTCATGAAAGAATTATTTTTAGTTCTTTTTTTCTTTTTTATGAAATAAAATTAATAGGAATGATGCTTGTTTTATGTAAAATAAATGTGTAATTTAATAAATTGTTCTAGGAAATGTATTAAAAATATAGTATAATGTTTTTTGAAAGAGGTGCATTATATGTTGTTACTTACTAAATCAATTTTATCTTTAATGATTGGGTTTATTGCTGCGGTTATTGTTGGATTAATATTGATACCGTTATTAAAAAGAATTAATTTTGGTCAAAGGATTAGTGAATATGTAGGGGAGTCTCATAGAAAGAAGGAAGGTACTCCGACGATGGGTGGTATTATTTTTATAATACCTACTGTTCTTGGAATCTTTTATTTGGTTATGAGTGGAAAGGTTGAGATGACTTATAACTTAGGAATAGTGTTACTTGTATTTGTTCTTTATGCTTTTCTTGGTTTTTTAGATGATTTTCTTAGTATAAAAAGGGGAAAGAATGAAGGGCTTACTGTTTCACAAAAGTTTATTGGTCAAATAATTATTGCGCTTTTATTTTTTGCAATTTATATGAAGTTTAATGGTGATACTAGTTTTGTTGTTACTACTTTGGGTATTCATATTGAGCTTGGTTTTGTTTATGGAATATTTATACTTTTATTTATGGTATGGTTTTCTAATGCTGTTAATTTGACTGACGGACTTGATGGTTTATCTGGAGGGCTTAGTGCTATTGCTTTTGTGTCATTTGCTCTTATTGCTCTTTTTGTAGGAAAAGAAGATATAGGAATCTTTTGTTTCTTATTAGTTGGAGCTTTAGCAGGATTTTTAATGTTTAATAGTTATCCCGCTAGAGTGTTTATGGGTGATACTGGTTCTTTAGCACTTGGTGCTACTCTTGCTGCAGTTGCTATTCTTACAAGAAGGGAAATAACACTTTTTGTAGTAGGTCTTGTTTTCTGTGTTGAAGCATTTAGTGTTATGTTACAAGTATTTTGGTATAAAACTAAGCATAAGAGAATATTTTTAATGACTCCGATTCATCACCATTTTGAAAAACTTGGTTATGAAGAACCGGATATAGTAAAAGGTTTCTGGTTAGTGGGTATTATTTGTTCAGTTCTTGGAATATTTTTTGCAGTTTGGATATAAGAAAAGAGTTAAGTTTATTACTTAGCTCTTTTTCCTTGGTATGAATCTCTTCTTTTCATTTCTTTATCTATTTCATTTAAAACGCAGAACTTTTTTATTAACCAGTTTGGTTCAATTAGATCGTCTTCTTTTGGATCTCCGGTTATTCTGTTTATTACTATGTTTTCGTTTAGGTATTCTAACTGGTCACATACAATATCTGTATATTCTTCTCTTGTAAGAACGTGAAATTGTTCTTTGTTATAGAGTTGTTCTAACTTTGTTTCTTTTAGAATGTGTAACATATGTATTTTGATACCATCAATATTTTTACTATTTAAGTATTTTACTGTTTCTAACATCATTTGTTTTGTTTCAAATGGTAGTCCATTTATGATGTGAACTACTACTTTTATGTTTTTATCTTGTAATTTTTTTAGAGTAGTTTCAAACTCTTGTAATGTGTATCCTAGATTTAATAGTTTATTTGTTTTTTCATGTATTGTCTGAAGTCCTAATTCAATTGTAAGATCTGTTTTTTTATTTAGTTCTTCTAGATAGTTTAAGCATTCTTCTGATATGGCATCACAACGAGTTGCTATGTTTATTCCTAATACATTTTCATATGTTAGAACTTCTTCATATTTTTGTTTTAAGTAGTTTAAGTCTGCGTAAGTGTTTGTGTTTGCTTGAAAGTATGCAATGTATTTAGCGCTTGGCCATTTTTTATGAAGCATGTTTTTGATATTTAGGAATTGTTCTTTTAAGTTGTCTTTTTTATTTCCTGCGAAGTCTCCGGATCCGTTTTTGCAGTATATGCATCCACCGTATCCTTTTGTACCGTCTTTATTTGGACAGGTTAATCCTAGATTAAGGCTTACTTTAAATACTTTTGTTTTGTATTTTTCTTTATAGTAGTAATCTAGTGTGTAGTATCTTTTGTTTGTATTTGAGTTTTTAAACATAGTATCACTTCCGATTAGTATTATAACTAATATTTGGATTATTTTCAAATGCTATGTATAGTTTTGATAATTTTTTTAAAAAAAGTGCAATTCTATAT
>CAKOIB010000073.1 GCA_934086255.1 uncultured Bacilli bacterium | reverse complement strand
TATTTATGTTGTACGTTAATTATGGGCGTCGGCTTCACTACTTTTTTAAGAAAGTGTGGTGATGTTTAATGAGTAGAAAAAACGACATGATTTTCATCTTACTTATTATCATACTTTTCTTATTAGTTATCATCTATAGATTGATCTAAATGTTTTAATTAATAAAAAATGCGACGCCTCTTTATATATACTATACTATACTACTTTTAGTAGTTTTATACAAGTGCTTTTGATAACTTTTATATTTCAGATATAACAGTAATAATCATAGGTACACTACCAGTTTCTTTTTCAAAATAATGACTAAGAACGTCTCTAATTCTAAGCTTTAAACCAGTAAAATCAACCTTTTTATTAGGTTCAACCATATCAAGTATTACTTCTTTACATAATTCTTCAGTTCTTTCAATAAGATCAAGATTATCTTTTACATAAATGAATCCCCTTGTTATTATTTGAGGTTCTACTAAAATCTTTTTAGTTTTTTTATCTAAGCTTGCGCTTACTATTACAATACCATTTTTGCTTAATAATTGTCTATCTTTTAATACTAACTCACCAATGTCATCAGATTGATTACCATCAATTAATATTTCATCAGTTTTAATATGTTCATTATTATCTTGTAAAACTCCATTATCAAACTCTACTACATCCCCATTTAATTTAAGTAATATATTATCTTTATTAATACCAGTTAACTCTGCTACATTAGCATTCATATATTGATATCTATATTCTCCACGAACAGGCATATAATACTTAGGATTCATTAAATTAATCATTTGCATTAAATCTTCACTAGAAGCATGGTGTAAGACATGTTTTTTCATAGAAAGACTAATGGCGTCAACATCGAGTCTAGATAAATCATCAATAATCTTTGAAATAATCTTTTCATTACCAGGGTAAACAGGTTCTGAAATAAATACAGTATCTCCTGCTTTTAATTTAATATATTTATCATATCCATTAATAATTTTTTCTAAACTTGCAACTTCTTTTTCTTTATCATCTGCGACTATTATAACTACGTCTTTATCTTTTATATTAGATAAGTTACCTATAATACTCTTATCTACATTTAAATAATTATTATCAATTGAATAATCAACAGCTTCTTGAAGTTTCTTGCCCATTATTACAATTTTTCTTTTAGTTCTAGATACAGCATCGAATATTTCTTGTAATCTATAAATATGATCTGGATACAAACTGATTATAATTCTATCATCAGTACCATTTAATATATCCCACATCTTAGAATATATTCTATGACTTGGACTAGTGTGTCCAGTTCTATAAGCATAACAAGATTCACAAAGAAGACACAATACTCCTTGTTTACCTACATAAGCAAGTTTACCTATATCTGTTTTATAAGATCCTAGCATAGTAGAATCAAATACAAAATCAGTTGCATAAACAATTGCACCATCATCAGTATATAAAACATATAAAACAGCCTCAGGTATAGAATGAGTTACTTCAATTGGGAAAATTGAGAAATTAGCCACATCAATTTTTGAATGGGGTCTAATTTCTTTTAATTTAGTTGCTTTAATTTTTCTTTGTTCTAACTCTTTCTTAATAAGGTTCATTGTAAACTTCGTAGCATAAACAGGTATATCAGGCATTTCATTAAGTATATCAGGAAGTGCCCCCATATTACCATCATGACCATGGGTAATAAAAATACCACGTACTTTCTTTTTATTTTCTTTTAAATAATCAAAATTAGGTATGATATAATCTACCCCAAGCATATTTGATCCAGGATATTTTAATCCTGCATCAAATACAAATATATTGTCATCAACATTAACAATATACATATTTTTTCCATTTTCATTTAGTCCCCCAAGACCAAATATTTTAATTTTACTCATATTTTTTTCTTTACTTCTCCTTTCATTTTTTTATATTAAGTAAGCAACCTAATAAATTATAACATAAAAAAGACTAAAAAAGCAATATCAATCGATATTGCTTCAAATTATATTAATACTTTCACATTATTGTTGATCAATTGATAAAACTGACCTTGTTGTATTACTATTACTTGCTGGAGCATTAGTACCACCAAAACCAACTAGACCGAAACCACCTCTACTACGATCAAACCATCCAAAAGGACTCCATGGAAAATAACTGCCAGATCCATACCAATTTAAAGTTTCTTTTGTTGCATCTCCTAGTTTACCAAGATTAAATGACGAGTTATTAGAAGATGAAGATTTAGAAGCATTATATGAATATTTATCATAGTACTTATCAAGTGGCAATAAAGATTTCCCCCAATTTCCAGCATCTGAAATATAGACTTGATTTGATGAGTCTACGCTAATTCCCATTACATATTCACTGGTTCCTGAATACATATCATAAACTCCATAGATATTTTTTGTTGTTGATGCAGTTTGACCTAATGTCGTATTATATTTTTCGCATATTTCCTTACCTGTTGCTGATGTCCAACGTTTTGGACCACATCCAGTTACATTTACGTACGAAGCATTATAAGATATTTTTTCATTGGCACCAAACCTACTATGTGATAAATACGCTACCGCTCCCCATTCCATATTTTTCATCACATGTGTATCTATATTATTATTGTCATTTGTTAACTCACCAGTCCAATTAAATTGAGTATCACTATTTTGTGTAAATCCATAAATATTATTTGATTGTTCCATTTGTCTTACATCTCGAAATAAATAAGATAATGCTTTGTATCTTAAAGAGAAAACATTTGGTTTTATTATTATTGTTGAATTATCTCTATTACTAGAAGTTGGAATCTTAGTAGCACTATTTTCAAACTTTCCTACCCATATTCCTGTTAGTTCCTTATTTCCAAATGTAAATGCTGGATGGGTATATGTACTTATTCCTGATTTTAAAGAACCATTGGTTTTATCCGTACATGTTTCTGAACTACTTCCTGAACTTCTTATATAATCTTCGCATTTGATTGTTCCAGTACTTTCTGTACCATTTTCGAATTTTATTTTGATTTCTTCAGGACTTTTTGCATTAAAATAAGTGTATGTATATCTTGGTATCCATACCCACATTGCATTTATATCTTCCATTCTTATTTCAGTACCAGGATTTGCATTTAACAAATTATTTCTTCCACCGGGTAATAAAGTGCTTGAATATTCATCAACTTTTGTAATATTAGAAGAAGCCTCAGTTATTTTATAAACATTTTCACATGAACTATCGACAACATTAGGACATATATACTTTCCAACTATATTACTAGATATTTTTGTATCAAAGCTTTCAACTAGCTCATATTTTTTACTTTCTTTGTTATAAGTAATATCATCGCTTATAACTACAGCATTCTTTGTACTAACGATTTCATCTGAAGCAGTCCAATCTAGGCCTTCATGCCCACCAGAATCTTTTGAATTAAAATATATAATATCAGTACCTTCAGGATAAATAAATGTATTTAATACACCATTATCCCCATATTCACCTCTATTACCACTTTTCTCATATTCAGCATCAATAATATAAATATCACCCGCGACTGCTTCATCAGAATACTTTTTAGTTTCTCGACCACCAGTATACATTAGACTAGATGCATTATTTTTATTTTTTGTAACATGAACGGTTAATTTATCATAATAATTACTCGAAACAGTAGCATCGAATCCAAACGTACCCGCATTACTAATGTTTACAATTATTCTAATAGAACTCCTAGCATCAGTTACTCCTTTACCACCACTTGTAAATGAAGTATACGTTTTAGTAGGAATTGGACTATTAGTTAAAGAAACTGTTTTGTTTTTATTTATTTTTTCTTTAACAATTGTATCATCAATTGTTACTGCATTTGCCCATCTTTTCTCACCATAATTATACCATTTATTAGATTTGTCTTCATTCTTACTATCTGCTTTTCTCCATACTTCATTTTTTTCATCATAATAAACTGGTATCATATTACTAGTTAACTCTGGAGCATTTGCACCACTGCTATCTAAAGGTGCTCCAATACTAACGATATTACCACTATTGATGTTTACTCTAAACTTATAAGAATATTTCTTATCATTAAACTTAGATGTATCAACACTAGAATCTATCCAACTTCTTAATCTATAGCTAGTTATTACTTCGCCTTTATTATTTAAGAATATATCTTCGTGGTTATTCAATAAATAGTCAGTTAACTTATCAATAGTAGTAGGCTCAACAACAACTGACTCAACTCCATTTTCCACCATAGTTAGATACACTTTTATCTCATTGTCCTTCAAAGGATTGTCTACCGTTAATGGTTCTAGTACTATATTATAATTAATCTTTCTTTTGGCACCATCATTTTCTTTGGTTTTTATATAAGTTAATACTTGAAAATCAAAATAGTTAGTTAATACTTTCCCTTCTTCATCTTTCATAGGAAGTGCATTTTCCATAGTTATTTCATTTGTTTCTGTATAACTCATCTTAATTTGACCAGTTGATATACTACTGTCTCCAGTAAGTAGTTCACTGTTCCATATTGCATATGTTCCTAACGATATTATTGCTACTACAAATAATGAGACTAATCCCATTAGTAGCATTTTCTT
>CAKOIB010000072.1 GCA_934086255.1 uncultured Bacilli bacterium | reverse complement strand
CAAAAAATAGTACTTTTTAAAGTACTATTTTTGCATAACTAACTTTTTCTTTACTTCATCTGTTTTAATAACTTTAATATCATCTATTTTATTAAATATAATTTTCTTAACATTACCAGATAATACATCAAACTCTAAAGTCTCAATAGCCTCATCAAAAGCGGTCTTAAGACCTCTTGCACCAATATCTTTATCTTTTGCTACTCTTGCAATATCTTCGATAAATGAATCAGTATATGAAACTTCAACTCCTAAAGAGTTGTAAAACTCCTTAGTTAATCTTAAAGGACTAATTTCTGAGTCTTTTAAGATCTTAATAAACTCTTTTTCTGTTAGTTTATTAAGTTGTATAACCTTAGACATTCTACCCATAAGTTCAGGTATAATTCCTGAGTCTTTAAACTCTTTAGTAGTTTTCTTATCACTAATATATTTATCTGAAGTAAATCCAACTACTTTTTCCATTTTCTTTTTTAAATCTATATGAGAAAAAGCACCGCATAATATAATAGTAAGATAAGAACTATTAAACTCAAAAGACTCTAACATGCTATCATGATCTCCTGAAATATTATAGTTAGTACCTTCAAGTAGTTTTAATAAAGCTTGTTGTACTCCAGTAGAAGCAATACTAGATACATCATCGTTACTACTTTTCTTATCAATTTCATCAATAACTAAAATACCTCTTTCAGCAAGATCAATATCATAATCTGCATTTTCATATAAGTGTTTAATCATATCTTCAATACTACTACCCTTATAACCCTCAATAGTATAACGAGTAGCATCTTCAATTACACAAATTATATCTAATTGTTTAGCAATTTGTTTAATAATTTCAGTTTTACCAACACCAGTAGAGCCCACTAGTAAAATGTTTTGTTTTAAGTTTCTGACCTTATCATCAGGAAGGTCAGAATCATATAATTTTTGGTTAAAATAAATAGTAGAAAGGATTTGTTTAATCGCAGAATCTTGTCCTATAATACTTTTTCTAACTTCTTCATCAATACTTTCTATATCAATTATTTTCTCATCTTCATTATAAACATCAATTAATTCGTCATTATAAACATCAATTAATTCGTCTAATGAAATATCTATCATATCAGTATAAACATTATCCATTATAGCAAACTCAACACTATTAGAATCAAAAGATTTTACTTTTAAAACTTTGCACTTATCTTGTTTAACAAAATTACTTTTTAATTCATCATAATCTTTACAAATACCATTATCAATAAAAGCAGTACCATTAAAACCAAATATAGATAATTCTTCATCATTATCAAATACTGGTAAAGTAATAGATTTATATTTACCATCTTTAATCAAAAAACCATCATTAACAGGCTTAACTTCTTCTAAACCTAGACAAGCATAAGTATTATCAAACCCTTCTAATCTTTTTAAAATAATACCCATTATTATTTTATTTTCCATATTATCCCCCAAAACTAATCAAATTTTTTCCCTTTTAATTCTTTTAAATTACCATTTAAATAATCTTTAGAACTTATTTTTTTCTTACCAGGTATTTGAAGTTCTTTTATTATTATATCATTGTCAATAGTAGATACTTTAATATCTTTATCTATTGTTATAGTACCAACTTCTTTAGTGGATTTATCTCCAATAGAACAACTAAATATTTTAATATTTAAATCATTTAAGGAAGCATAAGCACCAATATTAGATAATGCTCTAATCTTATTATATATATTAATTGATTTATCCTTAAAAGAAATCTTTTCATCTTCACGTTTTATAATTGGTGAAAAACTACACTGTTCATTTGATTGTTTAATTCTATCACAAGTGTTGTTAAATATACTAGGTAAAGTATCAATTAGAAGTTCTGCACCAAGAGTTGATAGCTTATTACTTAGTGTTTCAATATTATCATTAATATCAATTAAAATAGATTTAGTAGTTATAATGTCCCCACTATCCATGCCTTTATCAGTAAACATAATGGTAATACCAGTCTTATCATCACCATTCATTAAGGCTCTTTGTATCGGGGCTCCTCCTCTATATTTAGGTAAGAGTGATGCATGGACATTTATTGTATGATACTTTGGATGATAAAGTATTTCTTCTGGTATTATTTGTCCATAAGCGCATGTTACTATGATATCAGCATCAATATTATTTATTTTTTTTATTTCATCTTTAATTTTTATAGGTGTATAGACTTTGATGTTATTTTTTATAGCAATTTCTTTTATTGGACTTGGTGTTAGGATTTTTTTTCTACCAACTTCTTTATCAGGTTGTGTAATTACTGCGACTACATTAGTGTTTTTGATTAATGCCTCAAGTACAGGGCAAGCAAAAAGTGGTGTGCCCATAAATATTACTTTTTTGTCTTTCATGTTATCTTCCTCGTCTTCCTCTTTCTTCTTGTATTTCTTTTATTTTTTCATTGATTCTAATTCTTGCTTCGCTTTCTAATATTTCTATTTTTTTAAGATATAGTTTATATTCTTCTTTTTTTAAATAATCTTTATATTTTTTACGGATCATGCTTTTGAACTTTTCTAATTCGTCTAATACCAGTTCAATTGCGCCATCATCACATGATTCATCTTCGTATATAATAGATAGCATCATTATAATTTTTTCTAATCTTCTTTTGCATTTTTTGGAAACAAGTTTTTCAATTAATCCAGGATTAATAACAATCATTTCATTAACATTAATCATGTCCTCTAGTGAAAGGGATTCTTTGGGTTTAACATTAAATCCTTTTAATTTTTCATATTCCATGTATGTAATAGTTTCTTCTTGTGCTTCTTTTTTTACTACAAAACGTCTTGAAATTGCCATAAAACCACCTCTTATTTATTTAACTTTATATTAGTTAATCTAATTCTTTCTTTGTTTCTATATTCTAGTATTTTTTTATGATCACCACTTAATAAAACATCAGGAACTTTCATACCACGAAAATCTCTTGGTTTAGTATATACTGGATAATCAAGTAAATCATCATCAAAGGATTCGGATTCAAGGGACTCATTTGTTATTACTCCATCAAGTAGTCTTGTTACTGAATCTGCAATTGCCATTGCGGGTATTTCTCCTCCGGTTAGGATATAATCTCCGATTGATATTTCTTCATCACAAATTGTTTTAATTCTTTCATCAAATCCTTCATAATGACCACATATTAGTATTATATGTTTTTTAGTTTTTAATGATTTAGCAACACTTTGGTTGTATGTTTTACCACTTGGAGTAAGAAGTATTACATAGGAATCATTATCTTTTAGGTCTTCGACTGCATCAAATATTGGCTGTGGCATTAGAACCATTCCTGCCCCTCCGCCAAATGGGGTATCGTCTACTTTATTATGTGGATCATTAGTGTAGTTTCTAAAATTAACAATGTTTATATTAACGAGTTTTTTATCTATTGCTCTTTTTATAATAGATTCGTTTAAAAAACCAGTAAACATGTCGGGAAAAAGGGTTAGAATGTCTATTTTCATATTAGACCCTCCACGTTTTTTAAATATAGTTTTTTGTTTTCTACGTCTAATTTTTCTATAAAATTGTCGTTTTTAGGAATAAACTTATTGCCGGTAAGGCATAGTATAAAATTACCATTGCCTGAGTTAATTATTTCGCTTACCATTCCTACCATTTCATTATTAAAGTAGCAATCGCATGCTAAGTAGTCTTCATCAACGTATTCATTTTTTGAAAGGAGTAAATCTTCTTTGGCTACAAATACTGTGCTTCCTTTGTATTTTAAGACATCGTCAATACTTTCTATTCCACATAATGTAACCATATCATATTCTTGATGTGGTCTATAGGTATTAATTACTTCTTCTGTTTTGTCATTTCCTATGTATAAGGTAAAACCTTTTTTAAATATCCTATCTTTGTAATCAAAATTAGATTTAATCTTTACTTCTCCTTTTAAACCATGAGTGTTTGTAATTCTTCCAATATAAACATAACCATTGTTCATATATTGTCACATCCTTATAAATATTTTTTAAATGTACTGCAAAAAGATATAAAAACAAAAGAATAAATCTTTTATATTTATATCTTATCATAATTAAGAGAAAAATAAAATAAAAAGTTAGAAAATTAGTTTCTAACTTTAGTTTAGGTTGGATATTACTGCACGAGCTGAGTAGTAAATGCTCGCGTTACCGTTGTCGCTTTGGAAGTGAAAGGCTCCGGCGTTAGCACCACTAAGGCAGTACCCGCCGCGCTTAAACCAAGGGTAATATAATTTAACAAAGTCGGCGTAATCTGAATACCAGTTACCTGTAGTTCCTGTAGGTGCCATTTCTTTCGTTGCATCTCCTAATTTTCCTCTTGTATATTCTGTTTCACTTCTTCCATAGCTATATTTATCATAATATCTCTTACTTGGGAATGTATATCCGTAAAAAAATCTGCCATTTTGTCCCAAGTATCCTTCAAATGCTGAATTGGCATTTTGGACAGTTCCATAACCACTCATTTGTTCTTCTCCACTGCCATATACCATATTACTCATCATATGTTCCCATGCTCCACCACTCATGTCATATACTCCATATACATTACCGGTTGTTGAGGCGCTTTGTCCTAATGCTGTTGTATATGAATTACATGTTTCACCACTATCTGTTGAACCTTCACTTTGTGGTCCACATCCTGTTGTATATGTACTTGCACTATTTATTGCTACTTCTTTATTTATTCCATATTTACTA
>CAKOIB010000071.1 GCA_934086255.1 uncultured Bacilli bacterium | reverse complement strand
CCTCAGGGGTTCGAACCCTGGACCCACAGATTAAGAGTCTGTTGCTCTACCAGCTGAGCTAAGGAACCGATTAATATGTTATAATCATAACATATTTTTTTAATTTTTAAAAGTACTTTTTTTATTTTTTTCTAGTTTTTACTTTTTTATTAGTACGATCTATTATTATTTCTCTTTTATCAGTAGATAGTTTATATTTCTTTATTACCTTATCAGCAACAACTATTTTATCATTTTCTAAATCATATAAAAACCCTTTTTTACTTATTATTTTCATTGATAATAGTTTATATAGTGTTTCTAAATCATTATCTTTTAGGTTTAAATTAAAGTATTTTGATATATTAGAACATATTTCACTTATTTTATTATCTAATATAAGATTTTTTCCATCTTCATCAAACATATATATATCAAAACCACTTTTCATTACAAAAGTACCATTTATAAATTGTCCATCATCATATAATGTAGATATTACTTTTTTATTATTTTTTGAAAAACCAACTTTATTATTTTTCTTTACTTTTTCATAGGTTGAATCGGTTGTTATTAATTCATTTTCATCTTCAAAAAGACTAATTCCATTAGCAATTAATCCAAGCATGTGTGGCATAAATGCATTTCTTATTACACTAGGTATATTGTAATAATCAGATGATTTTTTACCATTTAAATCATATAAACAATAACCGTCTTTAGTATTAACTATAATTGCATTACCTAAATCGTAAAAACATTCATTTTCTAATGCATTTTCTATTCTATCATACTTTAATACTTTCTTAATATTTTCTTCAATCATACTTGGTTCAAATACTAAATATTTTTTTAAATCCTCTTTAGATAATTCTTTTCCATTCAATACATAAGTATTAACTTTTTTAATCATTTAAATCACCAGTTATATATTATAAACACTTTAATACATAAAGTAAATACATTAATTAGGTATATTTGTACAATTTATATCTTTATATTGCAAGTTTTTAGATTGTTCCTTTACTTCACTTTCAGTACCCTTTATACCATTATTCTTAGAATCCCTTATACATACTCCAATCCTACCATTATTATAAATAACTTTAGCCTCAACTACATCATTATCCCAAGCACTAGTCTTCAACTTTTTTTCTAATAAATTAGAATCAACTCCTAAAAAGTCATATGTTTTATTAGTAATTTCATCATTTATCTCTAAATCTCCCAATACAACATTTATCATATTTTGCGCAGTTACTCTAGTAGCATCTTGTTTTGATTTTTTCACATAATTACCTACCATTGCGCTAGAAATAGAAGCAAGTATTCCTAATATTACTATTATTGCTAATAATTCCACCAATGTAAAACCTTTCTTATTCATAAATATTAGCCTCCTTAGTATAAGGATACAATAAAAAAAGACCATTTTCAAGTCTTATTTCTTTAGTTTACTATTACTTGTCATTAATATAATTTCTTTTCAATTCTTTCTATCACTCTTGAAGGATTATCTAGAAAATCTTTATATAACTTATCATGTTTTTTAATTTCTCTTAAAATATTTATTTCTTCTTTTGCCATATACATACCATATTTTTTATCTTCTTCTTCAACTACATAAGTATCATTACCAATTAAATAGCTTAACTCCACATCAAATATTTTAGTTAATTCAATTAAGTTTTTAGTACTTGGTGTTTTTATACCTTTTTCCCATTGACATATACTAACTTTTGAAACATCAATTAGTTGCCCTAATTCTTCTTGAGTCATATCCTTTGCTTTTCTACACATTTTTATTCTGTCTCCAAGAATCATAACCTCACCTCATGCTTACATTATAAGAAAATATATTTAATAAAATGTCGATATTAGCCGAAAGTTAATTTGTTTTTTATTACAAAAGAAGACAATTTTTATTCATTGTCTTCTTTTGGTTTACTAGATAAGAAACTAACTTTCTCTGCGATTACTTCTTTTTTATATATTTTAGTATCATTTTTTTCATACACTGATGTTTGGATTCTTCCCCTTACACCAAGAATATCACCTTTTGTACAATATTCTTTAGTATTTTCTGCAACTCCTTGCCAAAGAACACAATCAATAAAATCAGTTTCATATTCACCATGAATATTTTTAAAGTTTCTTGGTACTGCAAGTGTTATTATACTCCTTTTTGTACCATTTTCATTTTCCAAAACCTCTGGTGTTTTTACTAGTCTTCCTACTAAAATTACTTGATTTAGCATGAAATCACCTCCTTTCAGGTTTAATATAAAACAATAAAAAATACTTGTAAAATGACCATTTGCAAGTATTAATAAGAAAAAGTATTTCAAAATTAAAAATTACCTTAAGACAATTTTTAATTTTGGTATTTATATTGTTTTAAAACCTATAACATTCAACTAATTTGTTCGTTTTACAAACATTTACAAATATTTACACTTTATTCTACATATTTCTATCATTAGCTTTGTTATATTATAAATGGTGATAAATATGCATGTTAAATTATTCGATTTAGAAAGCGAAAAAGATTTAGAAGAAGAAATGAATAACTTCTTAGATGATGATATTGAAGTTATAGATATTAAATATCAAGTAGCAGTACAAATATGTGGAGAAGAACAAATATATTGCTTCTCATCAATGATTATATATACAAAAAAAGAAGACTAAATTAGTCTCCAAGAACATTACCATCTGCATCTTTATTAATTGTACCAACAAGTATTAAGATTCCTTCGATTAAACCCCATGTACTTGATATGAAATATAATAAACCAAATGATAAACAAGTAATTAAAAGTTGTGCAACAGCCTTACCAGTGTAACCTAAATAAAAATTATGTGCACCAAACCCTCCGAGTAAGATCCCAAGCAAACCTGCGCCAATCCTTGATTTTTTCTCTTCCATAATTCTTACTTATTACAATCTGTACAAGTAGAACCCTTAGATACCATTTCCATTAAAGTACCTAGTTTTATTTGTAATCTTTCTTTTTGTTCTCTATTCCAGTATTGATCTGGTGTTATATCTTCTTTTATTACAGATGTTTCACTATCATGATCAATTACTTTTCCATTTATTACAAATGCAACATATGGAACATATACCCTTTCTTTACCTTCATCAGTATAAGTTAATTTTCCCCTTAGTAGTTCTACTATTTGCTTATATTCCTTAGTATTTTTTTCTCTATCATTTTTAATATTTAAATAATAGATCTTTTCCATTCCTTTTTCTTTAGCAGTTTCATTTAACATCTTAACATATGCTTGGCACCATTGACATTCAGGAAATCCCATATATACAACTCCTGTACCATTTTTTAAGATGTCTACTACTTCTTTAGCATTTCTGTAGACAAAAGGATTATCTTTACCTACTCCATATTCTTTGTCAAACTTTTTAGCATCATTTCCATTAAATATAAAGAAACCTGCTACCAAAGCAATTATTAATATAACTGCTACTAGTATAATAATTTTTAAACTTTTTTTCATTTTTAAATCCTCCATATAATATTTATTTATTTAACTAGCCTTAATTTAAGTTAGATATTACTGCGCGGGCGGAGCTGTAAGTGAAAGCGTGACCGTCATTGAAGTTGAAGTAGAATGCACCGGCGCCAGCACCATCATTGCAGACACCGCCGCGCAGAACCCAAGGGTTGTTAGTGTTCACGAAGCTGGCGTAATCTCCATACCAATTACCTGTATTTCCAGTAGGTGCCATTTCTTTTGTTGCGTCTCCTAGTTTTCCTCTTGTATATTCTTTAAAACTTGTTCCATAACTATATTTATCATAATATCTCTTACTTGGGAATGCATATGTTCCTGTAAATGATGTCCCCTTACTACCATCATATAAGATTCCTGTAAATGATGAGTTATAATTATTACCAGTTTGATATCCACTCATTTGTTGTCCATTGCTCCATACCATATTACCCATCATATATTCATCTGCTCCACCACTCATGTCATATACTCCATATACATTTCCAGTTGTTGATGCACTTTGTCCTAATGTTGTTGTATAAGAATTACATGTTGCACCACTTGTTGTTGAGCCTACACTTTGTGGTCCACATCCTGTTGTATATGTATTTTGACTATTTATTGCAACTTCTTTATTTATTCCATATTTACTATGTGATAAATATGTTACTGCTCCCCATTCCATATTTTTCATCATATGGGTTTCATCAGTTGTTGCAAATCCATATTTATTACCAGATTCTCTCATCTTTTGTATTCCATTAAAGAATGTCCCTAATTGCGCTCCTCTCCATGATGTTACATTTGGTTTTATATTTGGTCTTATTGTTTGTAAGTTACATCCTGATCCTACTACTACATTATATGATGCTGTACATGTAGTATCACTTGATACTTCAAACTTACCTACCCATATTCCTGTTAGTTCTTCATTTTCTTCTCTTACGTTGTTATCATTCTTATCCCACCAGAATGCTGGGTGTGTATATGTAGAAGTTCCTGCTTTCAATCCATTATTTGTTGTATCTGTACATGTTTCACTTGTACTACTAATACCTGTTACTGCATCAGTACATTTTATTGTACCAGTACTTTGAGTACCCTTTTCAAACTTAACATTTATTTCTTGTGGTGTATTTGTATTTAAATATGTATAAGTATATCTAGGTACCCATACCCACATTGTATTAATATCACTCATTGGTATTGTTGTTCCTGCATTTGCATTTAAATAAGTTTGTCTATTTGTATCTGTAACAGTTACAGCATTTGCCCACATCTTATTATCATAATCATACCATTTATTAGCTTCTTTAGCATTATTACTATCTGCTTTCTTCCA
>CAKOIB010000070.1 GCA_934086255.1 uncultured Bacilli bacterium | reverse complement strand
CTCATCTTAACCTGTCCAGATGATATACTATTATTACCTGTTAACAACTCACTATTCCATAATGCATAAGTACCAAATGATACCATTGCAATACTAAAAAGTGAAATAGCAACAAGCATTAACTTTTTCTTTTTAGCGTCCATTTACTTTACTCCTTATCTTTCTTATAAATTAATAATACAATATTTTCGAGTCTTTTTCAATAATTATTCAAAAAAAATATATAAACTTATAAAAAATAATATTTTGTAAATAATATAGTTAGATTAGGTGATTATATGAATTATAACAATATTAAAAACAAAATTAAAAATAAATACAATAATTCCTTTGATATTAAGTTTAATGACTTTAATAACATACATTTAATATACATTGATTCCCTATGTGACTCTAATAAAATCAATAATACTATATTAAAAAATATACTACTAAATAAAGACTTTAAATCAATCAAAGAAATTATTACAAACTCTAATACCATTGAAATTAAAAACATTAATGATATTTACAATTACTTAGACAATGGCTTTTGCATAGTCTCATATAACAACACTGCATTAGCAGTAGAAGCCAAAAAAAACCTTTCTAGATCAATTAGCGAACCCACTATCGAACAAACCATTAATGGTCCAAAAGACTCTTTAAACGAAGACTATATGACTAACATTGGATTAATTAGAAAAAGAATAAAAGATGAAAGTCTTACCATGATTGAAAAAAATGTTGGTAAAAAAACTAAAACCAAAGTTAATATTATGTACTTAGACAGCATAGCAGAAGACACCCTAGTAAATGAAATAATTAAAAAAATAGATAATTTAGACTTAGACTATGTACTAGATTCATCTTTCATATCACAATCTATAATATCCAGTAACAACGTCTTTCCACTCGCAGAAACCTCTGAAAGACCAGATTTAATATGCATGTCCCTTCTCGAAGGAAAAGTTTGCTTACTAATTGAAAACTCCCCTTTTGCTATTATTATACCTACTTTTTTTGTAGATCTATTCCATTCCCCTGAAGACTATTATCAATCAGTTAAAAACGTTACTTTTACAAGAATAATAAGACTACTTGCATTTTACATAGCAATAATCCTACCAGCATTCTATATAGCAATTACCACCTTTAACCATGAAACCATACCACTTACTTTAATAATTAACTTTGCTGCCCAAAGAAATGGTGTACCCTTTCCCACTTTCATCGAAGCCCTTGGTATGATAATTATTTTTGAATTACTAAGAGAAAGCGATTTAAGAATGCCTTCGGTATCTGGTAATGCTATTAGTATACTTGGTGCAATTGTTTTAGGAGACGCAGCCGTAAGCGCAGGAATTGTATCTCCTATTATGGTTATAATTATTGCAATTTCCTCAATATGTAGTTTAATGTTTTCTAATATTGCAATGGTCAATGCTATTAGACTATGGAAAATAATATTTTTAATATTTGCATCTTTCTTAGGAATAGTAGGACTAGTATTTGCATCTTTCTTATTCATAATTATAATAAGTAGCTTAAAATCTTTTGGAAAACCATATCTATATCCAATTGCCCCTTATGGCAATACTAAAATAAAAGATTCATTTATTGTACCTAGTATTAAAAACTTAAAACAAGATCCTATTTTAACAAAGGATAAGGTGATCAAATGAAAAAAACCATATTATTATTTATATTAATACTTTTTTGTAATGGATGCACTTACAATGAAATAAACGATTTAGCAATTGCTAATTCAATAGGAATTGATTATAAAGATGGTATTTATACTATTACCCTTCAGATAATGGATTTAAATACAGAAAATAACAGATCAAGTAACATTGATGAAAACACTTTAATGTACATGGGTGAAGGAAAAACTATTCCTATAGCCATTAGAAATATATCATTAAAATATCCTAATACTGTTTATTTAGGTCATTTAGAATTAATGGTTATTGGTAAAGGAATGGTTGATTATGATATTGAAAAATGCTTTGATTATTTCATGAGAAGCCCTGAAGCTAGATCTGAGGCCTATCTTTTAATAAGCACCAAATATGAAGCTAAAAAAATTCTTGATACTAATAAAGAAAACAAAGAATCTTTTCCTACTAGAGATATAATTACTACGATTAAAAATGGTACTAAAAGAAATGGTAAAATAAATGGTATTAGTATGGAAGAGTTTATTTCTACTAATTTAAAAATAGGAATAGATCCCATTGTACCTATTATTAATGAGTCTAAAAACCCTAATAAAGATTTTAAAAATAATAAAATTATTGGTATGGGAGTCTTTAAAAATAATAAATTAATTAACATTTTAGAAGACAAAGCTATTATTGCTTATAATATAATTAATAATAATTACCAAGATATAATTATTAGTATAAAATATAAAAATTATAATGATTCTATTATTTTAATTAATCCAAAAAGTAGTTTTAAAGTAAAAGTTGATAATAAACTAAATATTTATATTAATATAGATACTGATGCTTATTTAGTAGATGGTAATGGTGTAAAAATTACTGATGATAAAACTTTAAAAACCTTAGAAAACAACTTAAATAATGAATTAAAAAAATACGTAAATAGTTTAATAGATTTTTCTATTAAAAATGATGTTGATATTCTAGGAGTTAAAAATAAAATATATAAGTTTTATCATAATAAGTTTCATTTATACAAAGATGATAATGTATATAAAAACGCTAATATAATAATTAATACTAATGCTAAGTTATTTAGATATGGTAATTCTAATACTGGTAATTATGGAGGTCATAATGAATAAGATAAGTACTAGAGAAATATTTACTGTTTTAGTATCACTTTTTATACTTGTATTTCCTACTGTTGCTACACAAATAATATTAAAAAAAGGTAATACTTCTTCTTTATTAATTTTAATAATTGGTTTTATACTTTGTTTAATTCCTTTATTTATTATTATACATTTAAGCAATAAATTAAATAATAAAAGTATTTTTAAATATAATAAAGATAATTTTAAAATACTTGGTAGTATTATAAACATACTTTATATATTATTATTTTTATTTTTATTATTTATTCTATCTTTTACTATCCTTAATTTTACAATTAATCAGTTATTAGTCAGAAACTCTTATTATGTAGTAGCTTTAATATACTCATCACTAATCGCATTAGCGGTATGTAAAGGAAAAGAAATCATTTGTAGAGCTTCACTTATTCTTTATTTTATTTTAATAATATCAATGATTTTTGGTTTTATTATGTTAATTCCTGAAATAAGTTTAGATAATGTTTTACCAATTGTAAGTATCAATTATAAAAACATTATTGGTTTATCTTTTACTATCCCTAGTTATTCTGTTCTTTTATTCATCAGTATTTTATGTTTAAAAAGAGAGGATATAATTGATAAAGAAAAACTTAACAAAAGAATTATCCAAGCTTATTTACTTGGTTCTTTGATTATATTATTATTTTATTTTTTTGTAATTAGTGTTTATGGTATAGAATTAGCATCAATTTATATATACCCAGAATATTATTTATTTAAAAAGATTAATTTATTTAATTTTATTCAAAGAGTTGAGAACATTATGGCTACTTTGTTTTATATTAGTTCTTTTTCTGGTATATGTTTTATGATTTATTTTATAAAGATTTATTTTAAAGATACATTTAACATAAAAAACAAAGTTAAAATAAATATATTTGTATTTATTCTAACTATCTTAATATCATTTTTTAGTACTTTTATGTTTTCTCATTATAAAATACAAATATTAATTTTAAAGTTTCCATATATTTTCGGTTGTATTTTTATAGTATTATTAGTTAATTTTATTTTATCAATAATAAAAAGAGGTTAACCTCTTTTTATTTCGTTTTCTTTAGGTACTGAAATAGTATTATTTAAAGATTCTGGTTGGTATTTTATAATATTTTGCTTTTTTAGTGTTTGATATATTGATGGTGCTCCGATAAATGAAAAAATTGAAACCCATATTGCATCATATATTGACAATTCATAAAACCACATTGCAAATGGTATACCAAGTATAAATGATATTAGTATGTTAAGCAATAAAATATGGCACTTTTTTTTGACACAATTAAACTTTTTGCATTTTTGGATAAAAGTCATTTGAATTATTGAAAAAGCAGTACTTATTAATAATATATTTATTAATTTATTTGTTACTAATATATCCATAGATACCTCCTGGAACTTAAATGGATTATAACCACCCTATTTTTTTAATTTAAGTTCTATAATATAGTATTAATAAATATAATTATTGATTAATGAAAAAAAACAAAAAATTGTATTTTTTTGTTTTTTATTAGTAAGACAATGTTAGTTTAAATTAGATATTACTGCGCGGGCGGAGAAGGTAGAGTCAGCGTGACCGAAGTGGCTGCCGAAGTAGAAGGCACCGGCATAAACACCACTATTGTAGTTCCCGCTGCGCACAACCCAAGGGTAGTCAGCGTACACGAAACCGGCGTCATCTCCATACCAGTTACCACCATATCTTTTAGTAGGCGCCATTTCAACTGTTGTATCTCCTAATTTTCCTCTTTCTGTACTACCTGCTCCGTAACTATATTTATCATAATATCTCTTACTTGGAAATGCATATGTCCCTGTAAATGTTGTTTTATCATTTCCCAAGTATCCTGTAAATGCTGAGTTAAAATTGTTTTCTGCTGCTGAACTACCACTCATTTGTTGTCCATTACTATATACCATATTACCCATCACATATTCATGTGCTCCACCACTCATATCATATACTCCATATACATTTCCTGTAGTACTTGCACTTTGTCCTAATGTTGTTGTATATGAATTACATGTTGCACCACTTGATGTAGATCCTGCACTTTGTGGTCCACATCCTGTTGTAAATGTATTTGCACTATTTATTGCTACTTCTTTATTTATTCCATATTTACTATGTGATAAATATGTTACTGCTCCCCAT
>CAKOIB010000069.1 GCA_934086255.1 uncultured Bacilli bacterium | reverse complement strand
TATGGTTAAATACAGAAGCATTAGCAGCGCTTTTTAATATTGATAGAAGTGGAATTGTAAGACATATTAATAATATTTATAAAGATGAAGAGTTGTATGAAAATAACACGTGTGCAAAAATTGCACATATGGGTAATGATGATAAACAAACTTACAATACTAAGTATTACAATCTTGATGTGATTATTTCTGTTGGCTTTAGGGTTAATTCTAAAAAAGCGATTAGATTTAGAACATGGGCAAATAAAATAATTAAAGATTATATGGTTCAGGGTTTTGCTTTAAATGATGAGAGATTTTTAAAAGCAAAAAGGTCTGATCAAGAATATTTTGAAAGATTGCTTGAAAGAATTAAATTGATTCGTACAAGTGAGAGAATGTTTTATCAAAAAATTACCGACATATTTGCTGAATGTTCTATTGATTATGATAAAAATAGTGAAATTGCAATTACTTTTTATAAGACTATTCAAAATAAGTTTCATTATGCAATTACGGGGAATACTGCTGCTGAGATAGTTTATAATAGGGTTGATTCTAATAAAGATAATATGGGACTTACTACTTGGGAAAATTCCCCCGATGGAAAGATTTTAAAATCTGATGTAGTTATTGCCAAGAATTATTTAAATGAGAAAGAAATTAAGAGTTTAAATAGTTTAGTTAATTTGTTTTTAGATATTGCTGAAAATAATGCGGAAAGAAATATAACAATGTATATGGAAGATTGGAAAAATGAAGTAGAAAATGCTTTAAAAGTTTTCCATTACGAAGTTTTAGAAGGAAAAGGTAAGGTATCTCATAAACAAGCAGTTAAAAAGGCAGAAAGTGAATATGAAAAATATAGGATTATACAAGACAAAAGTTATGTATCAGATTTTGATAGATTGTTAAATGAAACAAAGATGATAGAGAATAAATGATTTGTTTTAATTGTTATTAACAATGTTGTTAATAACTTTTTTTGTTGCTATGACTTTTTATTTGGATTATAATAATTATGTTATTACTTTTTTTACTATCTGGTTTTTGATTTTGTTAAAAAATATCAATTTTTATATTAACAAAGGGAGGATAATATGGTTAAAGATTTGTGTTTTGAAGTAATAGAAAAATGTTTAAATAACTGTAATTTTTGTTCTTCTGATTCTAATTGTAATAAAAATAAAATAATAGAGTTTGATGATTTTAAAAGAACTATTGATTATTTTATTGAAAAAGGCGTACTTTATGAATTGTCTTTGTTTGGTGGAGAACCTTTTTTACATCCTGATATAATTAAGATGGTTAAGTATGCAAAATCCTTTGGAATAAGAACTGTTATCTTTACAAGTGGGGTTGTTTATGGAAAAAAGTTGAGTAGTAATTTGAAAGAACAGATTATAAATGAAATGAATGATAGATTAAAAAAGATAGATGTTTATGAGAAGCAAAATGAATATTTAAAAACAAAAGTAAAAAAATATTATATGGATCTTATCGAAGGAAAAAATTATCAGTCTATAGATAGAAACATACTACATGAACTTAAAGAAATAGGTCTTGATAAGATTGTTTTTGATGTGCAAGCTTATCAATATGAAACTGATTATTCTGTCATGGGAAGAAATGAACAGGCTAGGGTTTCTTCATTAAAGTCTTTAATTGATGCTAAGTTTGAAAAAATAGATATTGATGTTCATTTTATCCCAATGAGACCTAATTATAAAGAAATAATAGATATATTAGAATTGTTAGAAATAGCTGGTGTAGAAAATATAAGTATATTAAATTTTTTACCACAAGGTAGAGGGAAAATAAATGTTAATGATTTGTTATTAACTTAAAATGAAAAAACAGATTTCTTTAATATTTTAAAAAATAGTAAAAATATTTTTAGTGGTAATATAAGAATTGGTATCCCGTTGAGTGAGAATGATGGGCATAAGTGTAATGCAGGTTTAGAAAAATTAGATATAAAGTTTGATGGAAGTGTTTTGCCTTGTTCGGCATTTAAAGAAATTACTAAAGAAGAGTGTGAAAGATTCAATATAAATATTCCTAATATATATACTAACTTAGAAGATATAGTAATAATAGGGAGTGGAACAAGAGCTAAACCTTTGTGTAAACAAATATATAAATCAAAAAAATATACAATATAATTAGAAAAAATGAGTTTAAAATGTATAATGAGGTATGGATGTGATTAATATGAAACGTAAAATGATGTTAAATAATGAACCATATATGAAAATTAAAGATGGTACTAAAACAATTGAGTTAAGATTAAATGATGAAAAAAGGCAAATGTTCAAAATTGGAGATATTATTAAATTCACTAATAGAAAGACATTTGAACAGATGTTGATTGAAATAAGCAATCTTTATTGTTATTCGTCTTTTGATGAGTTGTATAAGCATTTTGATAAAGTTTCAATGGGATATGAAATAGATGATGTTGCTAATTCGAAAGATATGGAAAAATATTATTCGAATGAAGAACAAGAAAAGTATGGTGTGTTAGGAATAGAAGTTAAAAGATATAATATGTATTAATTGTATAATTTGGAGGTTATTATGAAACTGATTTTTGGTACTACAAATAAAAGAAAAGTAGAGGATTTGCAGAATATAATTAATGAAATGAATTTAGATATTGAAGTAGTTAGTATGAAAGATATTGGTTGGGATAGGGGAGATATTGATGAGAATGGATCTACAATAGAAGATAATTCTTTGATTAAAGCTCAAGCTATTTTGTCTTTTTGTGAGGTTCATGGAATTAATTATCCTATTATGACAGATGATGCTGGTTTATATGTTGATGAATTGAATGGAGAACCTGGTATATATACAGCAAGATATGCGGATGATGAGTTATTAGTAGATTCAAGTTTACCTAAGTATCAATGTGTTATTAAATTACTTAGAAAGATGGATGGTATTAAAAATAGGAATGCAAAGTATAGATGTTGTGTGACTATTATGCTTTCGGATGGTGAATATTATCAAGAAATTGGAGAAAGTGAAGGAGTAATTGCTAATGAAATTATTGGTGAGTTAAGTAAACCATATTTTTATTCAGTTTTTATTTTGAATGGTACTGATGTTTCATTTAATGAACTTAGTAATGAAGAATTAAATGAAACTTATAGATATAAGGCGTTGAGGAAGGCTTTGAAAAGGTTTTAACAAAAAAGTTAATATTTTTTATATTGTGTTGTATAATTAAATTAAGGGGATGATACTATGAAAAACTGCAACAATTATAAGGCTAAAGATCTATTTGTTGTATTGATGAATGAATATAAGAAAAATCAAAATATTTTAAATATGTTAACATCAAATATCAAACTTGATAACAATGATTTGGATTTTTGGGTTGGACAGAATTTATCGGATGAAAATTAAAAGTATAAGATAGTTCTTTATGTGGAAGAAATACTTAGAGAACAAACTAGAATTGAAAAGGCTTTGTCTTCTTTGAAAAATAAATTTTATTGTGTTGCAAAATTAAACTATTTTGAGATGTATGATATAGTTGTTAATGATGATAAAATTAATTTTGAGCGTATGGATACTTCTTACAAGGTTTTTAAGAATGAAGCTAATTTTGATATTGGTGATATAACTGTAAGTGATAAAATTGATTTTTTACAAAATTACAAGAGATTAATTGAAACTAATTTGGCTGTTCTTGGTAAATGTAAAGTTGATTGTGGTGAAATTGGTTTTGAAACTTTTGATAATTATTTTAAATTATATTTAAGTGGTTATGAACATGATGTATTTTTGAAATATCATCCGTTTAATGATTTGGTTAGTGTTAACTTATCTGATGGCAAAATTGATAATTTTTTAAGTTTAGATATTTCTGTTGATGATGGTGAAGTGTTTGATTTGATTGGTGCTAATGATGATACTGATATAGTTGTTGATGGAAAATATTCTAATGGTGATTATAATGTAATTAGTAATGATAATACTCTTATTTTAAGAAAGGAAAAATAATTTTTTTCTTTTTTTCTTGACAAGTGTAAAAATTACACATATAATATAAATACGAGGTGATGATATGGAAGTTACTAATAAGTTATATAAAAATATTGGCATTCATGTAATTACAACGTTGTTTACTGTTGATAAAGGTTCTATTAAAGTTTTATTAGTGAGAAGAACTAATACTCCGTATAAAGATTATTGGGCTTTACCTAGTGGCGCTTTGTATAATAATGAGTTATTATGTGATGGATGTATGAGAGAGTTAAAAGAAAAGACAGGACTTACTAATATTAATTTAGAGTTTGCTGCTTTATTTGATGATATAAATCGAAGTGATTTGATGAGAATGATTGGTATATCTTTTATTGGAGTCATTAATATTGATGGAGTAAAGTTGCAGAAGGAGACTCTTAAGACATCATCTTGTGATTTCTTTGATATTAATCAAATTCCAAAACTTGCATATGATCATAATGATATTATTTCTAAATCTATTGAAATACTTAAGGAAAAGATTTTGGATAGTAACATTTTGAAAGATTTATTGCCTGATGAATTTACTTTGCCAGAACTGCAGAGTGTTTATGAAACTCTTTTAAATAAGAAACTTGATCGACGTAATTTCAGGAAAAAATTAATTAATGATGGAATTATTGAAGATCTTAATAAAACTGTTACTTTTAAAGGAAATAAGCCTGCAAAAATGTATAGGTTTTGTGATATTAATAAAAAAATTAATGTATTTTGATAATACATTTTTAAATATAATATTAAGTGTAAAAAATACACATGAAAGGAATGGTAATATGATAGATAAAAGAATAAATTTATATATAGATTTTGATGGGGTTATTATGGATACTATAAGAGTTAGTTATAAGATGATGGAAGATTTAGGGATTGATTTAAATGATAGAGATGCTGTAATTAAGTTTTATCAAAATATTGATTGGAATGAGTTACTTGCAAATTCTGAGGAGTTAAAAGAAGCTTTTAAATATATTAATATGATTTATGATGAAGGTATATAT
>CAKOIB010000068.1 GCA_934086255.1 uncultured Bacilli bacterium | reverse complement strand
GGCGCTCCACTTGAAGAAAAAACAACAACTAAAGAGATAATAAATGTAAACCCAGACACATTCTTAATAGAAAGCTCACTAGGAAAAGGAAAAACACATGAATATGAAATAATAATGTGGATAAGTAATGCTGCTACTAATAATGATTTATACGTAAATGGAGATACAACAAAACCTATTGAGTATAAATATGCACTTAATATTGAAGCAACCGATGAAAAACCATTTGTACCAGTTACTGCATCAGATTTTGCACTAGCAAATGTAGGACAAAATGGCCTTGAAGAAGTAACACATACAATTGATAATACACTTCAAGTAGATAGTAAGTTTAAAACAGAATATAGATATCGTGGAGGAGACTCAGTAGTAAATAACTATGTAACATTTAATAATGAGACATGGAGAATAATCGGAGTAATACCAACTGAGGATACAAATGGCAATGTAGAAAATAGATTTAAAATAATACGAGATGAATCCATTGGAAATAATTATTGGAATTCAAATAATAAGAATAACTGGGTAACTGCTACTCTTAACACATATTTGAATAATGATTATTACAATACACTGACTGATGATGCAAAAAACATGATAGGAACAACAAAATATTATCTTGGAGGATACAATACTTCAAAAATAACAACTGATATAATGTGGCAATATGAAAGAAAGAATGAAACAAATAAAAATGGCTATTACTATGGAACAAACCCAATAATGCAAAATGATGCAAGTAAAAAAATAGCAATAATGTATGCAAGTGACTATGGGTATGCTGCATCAAAAGAATGCAAAAATGATTTATCAAATTATAGTAGTTCTGTAAATTGCAAAGCACCAAATAATTGGATAGATAATAGCACGAATACATGGCTACTTCCACATAATTCAAGTAATTATAATTATTCATTTTACATGTATTCTGGTAGTTTTGTTCATGATAGTAGCAACGTCAGTGGATATTTAGCAGCAGTGTATCCCGTTCTATCTTTATCATCTAACATAAAAATATCCGGAGGCTCTGGTACAAACTCCGATCCATACACCTTATCACTTAAATAATCAACACAATCTAAGGAATAGACTTTGTCTTTTCTTATTTTTTTTGATATAATTCTTATGGAGGTATCAATATGGGATTTTTTGATAAAATAAAAAACAGTTTTAAAACAAAAGAAAAAAATAACAATGAAATAAATGATTATACAAAAGGACTTAGTAAAAGTAGGGAAGGCTTTGTATCAAAACTAGTTAACCTAACTAATAAATACAGTCGTGTTAATGAAGACTTCTTTAATGAACTAGAAGAAATACTCATAATGGCAGATATCGGAGTAAACACCGTAATGTCATTCATGGATAGATTAAGAAAAAGAGTAATCGAAGATAAAATAGACGATCCTAAAATGCTTAAAGAAGTAATCGTTGACGAACTATTCATTATATATGTTAATGGTGACATAATAGTAAACAAAATAAACTATCAAAAAGAAGGACCTACAGTCATACTATTCGTCGGAGTAAACGGAGTAGGAAAGACCACTACTATAGGAAAAATAGCAACACAAGAAATAAATAAAGGAAAAAAAGTATTAATGATCGGTGCAGACACATTCCGTGCCGGAGCAGTAGAACAACTAAGAAACTGGGCTGAGGAAACTGGAAGTGACTTCGTCGGTGATGAAAACCTAAAAGACCCAGCAAGTGTTGTCTATAACGGATTAGAAAAAGCCGTTAAAGACTCATATGACATAGTTCTAATAGACACCGCAGGTAGACTTCAAAACAAAGTTAATCTAATGAATGAACTAGAAAAAATTAATAGAGTTATAAACAATTTTATACCAAATGCTCCTCATGAAACACTATTAGTACTAGATGCAACAACAGGACAAAATGGTATCAGTCAAGCAAAACAATTCAAAGAAGTAACAAACATCACTGGAATAGTCCTAACAAAACTAGATGGTACAGCCAAAGGAGGAATAGTACTAGCTATAAAAGAAGAAGTATCAATACCAGTAAAATTCGTAGGATTCGGTGAAAAAGCAAACGATCTAAAAGTATTTGATATAGAAAAATATATATATGGTTTATTTAAGGATATGATCTAATGAAAAAAGAAATATATTACAATAACTTATTTGATTACTATGGAGAACTATTAAACGAAAAACAACAAGAATACTTTAAATACTACTATTTTGATAACCTATCTTTATCTGAAATCGCAGACAATCTTAATCTATCTAGAAATGCTATTCATAAACAATTAAAACAAATCGAAGAAAAATTAGAGTTTTATGATAATAAATTAAAACTAATAGATAAAGATAAGAAATTAATAGATTTTTCAAATAAAATTAATGATAAAAACTTAAAAGAAGAGTTATTAAGTATTATAGAACTATAATACAAAAGAAAACTTTGTAAAATAAAATTATTCTCTAATAAAATGAATCTTAATTATAAAGTATATATAGACAATAATGAATGGCCATTACAATAAAATGTAACAATTTTATTGTTTTTTTCATATTATATCTTTTTTAACATATAAGTTAAATGAAAGAGAGTGATGATATGAATAAAGAAGAGATAATAAAAAGCATAGCAACAAGAACTGGGGGAGACATATATTTAGGGGTTGTTGGTGCAGTAAGAACGGGTAAATCTACATTTATTAAAAAAGTAGTAGAAACTCTTGTTATACCAAATATAACAGATGAGTTTGAAAGAAAAAGAACTCTTGATGAACTTCCACAGTCAAGTGGAGGAAAAACCATTATGACAATCGAACCTAAGTTTATACCAAATAATGTTGCTAAAATAAAAATTGATGAATTAGAATGCAACATCAGATTAGTAGACTGTGTTGGATATGTAATTGAAAACTCCAAAGGATACGAAGACGAAAATGGACCACGTATGGTAAAAACTCCATGGTATAACGATGAGATTCCATTTATCGAAGCAGCAGAAATAGGAACAGAAAAAGTAATAAAAGATCATTCAACAATCGGAGTGGTAGTAACAACTGATGGTTCAATCGGAGATTTTGAAAGAGGAGACTATATTAAAGCTGAAGAAAAAGTAATCGGAGAATTAACATCTATTAATAAACCATTCATCGTAGTCTTAAACAGTACTCATCCAACCGATCCACAGACTCAAGCACTAGCTAAGGACATGAGAAATAACTATGGAGTACCAGTTCTACCTATGGACGTTTTATCAATGAATGAAAGAGATGTAATAGATATCCTACGTGAAGCATTATATGAATTCCCAGTACTTGAAGTATCCGTAGATATGCCAGAATGGATCGGTGTTCTAAACTCTAATCACTACGTAAAAAAATCATATGTTGAAAAAATTAAAGAAAGCGTAGTAGAAGTCGATAAACTTCGTGATGTAGACAATATTCTAGAACACTTCAATAATTGCGAATACATATCAAAAGCATACATGTCTAAAGTAGACCCATCAACAGGAATACTAAACATTAGATTAGAAGCCCCAAAAGAACTATTCAGCATTGTTTTAAATGAAATGATCGGAACAGACATAACCAGCAAAGCAAGCCTACTTTCAATGCTTCAAGACTATAAAGAATCCAAAAAAGAATACGATCAAGTTAAATACGCTCTTAAAATGGTTAAAACAACAGGATACGGTGTAGCAACACCATCAATTAGCGATATGACCCTAGACACCCCAGAAGTCACAAAACAAGGAAATAGATATGGAATAAAACTAAAAGCCAAAGCCCCATCAATTCACATGATAAGAGTAGACGTCGAATCAAGCTTTGAACCAATCATTGGAACAGAAGTACAAAGCAAAGAATTAATAGACTACATAATGAAAGACAGTAAAAACGATCCTAATAGCATTTGGTCATCTGAAATATTTGGAAGAAGCCTAGATCAAATAGTCCAAGAAACAATTCAATCAAAGATAAACATGATGCCAGAAAACATTCAATATAAACTACAACAAACAATGAGTAAAGTAGTTAATAAAGGATCAGGAAACTTAATTGCAATAGTTATTTAGTTTACATAAAAAGATACAAAAGTGTCTTTTTTTATTAAAACCATTTACTTTATTAAAAAACTTTTGTATAATTTACTTATAAAGTATATGGAGGTTAAAATATGAAAAATAATAAAAAAGGTTTTACTTTAATTGAACTATTAGCAGTAATCGTAATACTAGCTATATTAGCGGGAATAACTGCTATCATGGTAACTAATTACATTGAAAACTCTAAAATCAATGCAGACAGACTAAATGCTCAAAACATAACAAATGCAGTACTTAGAGAATGGCAAGTACAAGGAAATGAAAGCAACAGAAAAGTTTATGTATTTGTAGACAAAGATGCTAGTAAAGTTAATTCAAATGATTTACTTGAAAAACCACTTGCTAATAGTCCATGGACAGATAATGGCTATGAAACAGCAAGAGCAATCATTGATGTAAATGGTAATGTTAGAGTGTGTCTTTATGATAAGACTGCTAAAAAAGGTGTAATTGGAGATTACCAAGCAATAGCAGCCGATGAAGACTTAAAAGCAAAAGAACCAGGAGGAGAAATTAAAGAAACTGTAGATGGTAAAGAAGTAATTAGACTACAATATAGAAACATAACTAGCTGTCCTTCTGAATTCTATCCAACTACAACACCTGAAACACCAGGTAACTAGTATAAATAGTAAAAAGAGTTTAAAACTCTTTTTTCTTTATGTTATAATTATCAAAGGAAGATGTTATACTAGTAATTTTTGAAGGATTAGATAATTGTGGCAAAACGACATTAGTTCAAATGATAAAAGAATATTATATGAAATTAGATATCCCAGTAGAAATATCAAAAGAGTTTGAAACAAATATTGGTAAAGAATTAAAACAAAATGTTATTTGATAGATATGTACCCTCAGCCTTAGCTTATCGTATGGCAGAAGGCGTAGATAAGAATTGGGTGGCTACCATCAATTCAATTTTTCCAAAGGCTGATCTTGGATTTTTTATTGATATCACACCAGAGGAATCTATTAGGAGAAAT
>CAKOIB010000067.1 GCA_934086255.1 uncultured Bacilli bacterium | reverse complement strand
ATATAACTGTTGTTCCTAAATGATCAAATTTAAATTCCATTTCTTTTAAATCAGACATTGCATTTCTAAATTTTTCTTGATTTTCTTCTGGTACATAGAACAAGAAGAATCCACTTCCACCAGCACCTAGTATTTTACCACCAGTAGCACCATTATTAATAGCTCTATCATACCATTCATCAAATTTTGGATTACTAATTCCATTCGCTAATGTTCTTTTTATCTTCCAATTCTCATCAAGTATTCTACCTACAGCATCAATATTGTCATGTTCAAGCTCATATTTAAGTTCATAAGTAAGTTCAACAATTCTTTTTTGGCCTTCTTCTTTATCACTTGCACTCGTTACATTTTTTCCTTGCTCTTTAAGTATTGCAGATGCACTATGCTCACCACCAACATAAAGCATAATAAGATTTTTTTCTAGTTGTTTATAAGCTTCATGTCCCAGTAATATTGGCTCAACATCTACTGATCCATCTTTGTTAAATTGATAAAAATTTAATCCACCAAATGCCGCAGCATATTGATCTTGTTTACCGATTGGATTTTTTAATATATCAATTTCCATTTCACAAGCAGCCTTTGCAACATCATTTTTAGAAATATATTCTCTTTTATGACATTTTAAGTTTTTAATTAAACCTACTGTAAAAGAACTAGAAGATCCAAGTCCTGTACCTTGTGGTACATCAGCAATAGAAGTTATTTCTAAGCCTTCTAAACCTTCTTTTTTTAAACATTCTCTAAAAATACTATGTTCAATATCATTTATATCATGAACTGTTTCAGTTTTAGAATATTTTAATACTGTAGTATTTTTATCAAATGATGGATGAGATGTTATATACATATATTTATTAATAGTAGTACTAATAACACATCCTCCATGTTTTTGATAAAATTGTGGTAAGTCACTACCACCACCACATAGACTAACTCTAAAAGGTGTTCTTGTAATAATCATTTATATTCCTTCTTTCTATTCATTATTTCCATTATTTTTCATAAGTGAATCATAATATCTATCACAAATGTCTTTTGTTTCACCAAAATCAACAACTTTTCCATGATCAAGCCATAAAACTTTATTACATAAATCTTTTATTGATTGAAGTGAATGTGAAACATACAAAACAGTTGTTCCCCCATTTATCATAGACATCATTTTATTTTTACTTTTTTCTTGAAATTTAATATCTCCAACAGACAATATTTCATCAACAATTAATACTTCTGGTTCAACAACAGTTGAAATAGAGAACGCTAACTTCGCAACCATACCAGAAGAAAAGTTTTTAACTGGCACATCTAAAAAATCTTTTAATTCAGAAAACTTAACAATTTCATCAAATTTTTCATCAATAAACTCTTTAGAATATCCAAGTATCGCACCATTTAAATAAATGTTTTCTCTAGCTGTTAACTCTCCATCAAATCCAGCACCTAACTCAATCATTGGAGATATATTTCCATTTACTTCTACTTTTCCTTTAGTAGGTTTATAGACGCCACTAACAACTTTTAATATTGTACTTTTACCAGCACCATTGGCACCTACAATACCTACAACATCTCCTTTTTCAACTTTAAAAGATACATCCTTTAAAGCCCAAAAATATTCTTTTTTATTTCTTTTTCTTTTATCAAATATTCTTATAAACATCATCTTAAGTGAATTATCTTTTTCTACACCTAAATTAAATTTCATCGATACATTTTCAACATTAATCATATCATTTCACCCCTTATATGCAGTAAACAAATTTATCTTGTTTCTTTCTAAAAATATACATTCCTACTACCATTGTTATAAAACCACTAAAGAAGGCTATCAGCAAATAAGCAATTGTAGGTCTATTTCCAAATAATACAATTTCTCTAATACCATTTATGTATACGTAAAGTGGATTAAGTTTTAATACGTTTTGTAAATAAACAGGTAATATTTCTATTGAATAAAAAATTGGAGTAAAGTAATTTAAAATAGTTAAAGCAATTCCCCAAATATAAATAACATCTCGTAAAAATACCGTAACTGTTGATAATATATAACCTACTCCAATAACAAACATTAAAGTACACGCAAAATAATATGGTAAGAAAATATACCAAATATTAAAAGTACACTTCGTTCCTTCAAGAGCATTTCCTGAAAAAATAACGATTAAAAAGAATGGAATTAATGTAAGTAAAAAGTTTATTCCTGCAAATAAACATTTTGCAAGCGGAAAAATATACTTTGGTATATAAACCTTATTTATAAGAGAAAAATTACCAACTATTGCAGTTAGACAACTGTTTGTAGCTTCACTAAAATAGTTAAATATAATTAAACCACTCATTAAATAAACTAAATAGTTTACTCCATCCATCTTAAATTTAAACATATTAGAAAATATAAGTGCCATAACACTCATCATTAGTAACGGATATAAGATACTCCATAAGACTCCCAATACACTTCTTTTATATTTTATTTTAAAATCACGTTTTATTAATTCGCTTAATAAAAATTTATACTTTTTAAAATTATTTATAATATTTTTCATTCATTTCCTCCTAAAATATTATATCAAACATTATTTTTTTTGTAAAATAAACATCAATGTAATTGAATTTCACAAAAAAATGATATATACTTTTATTGTAGTCATATATGTGATTACATCCACACATATTTTTATTAGTTTCCAAATTTTTGGAAACTATTTTTTTATTTTATGATCAAACAATATATTAGTTTTCAATATTATAAATAGTAATAAAATCATTAAGATAACATAAATAAATACTGCTTGTTCATTATCTCCTAGTACATATAATATTGATATTACTGAGAACACAATACTAATTGCGTATATAATTAATATACTTGCTCTAGGAGAAAATCTTAACTTTAATAATTGATGATGAAAATGTTCTTTATCAGGAGTTCCTATGTTTTCTCCCTTAAGTAATCTTCTAAATATTGCAAGAACAGTATCAAAAATTGGTATTGCAAGTATTAATACTGGTATCACTAAGGATGTAAGAGTTGTTATCTTAAATCCTAAAAGTGATATAACAGCAATCATAAATCCTAAGAATGTACTTCCAGAATCTCCCATAAATATCTTAGCTGGTGGGAAATTATTAACTAAAAATCCTAAAGTAGCTCCAAGCATTATTAAAGATAAAATAATATCTAACCCACCTATTTTATTCATATATAACGCAATTATCGAAATAGTTAAAAAGTATATTGAACTAATTCCAGATGCAAGTCCATCCAGTCCATCTATTAAATTTATTGCATTAGTTATAGCAAGAATAAAGAATGTTGATAAAAAATAACTCCAAAACTTATTAAATACAAAGTTAAATCCTAAAAAAGATAATTCAGAAAAATAAATATTACCGTATATAACCACAATTAATGCAGCCACTATTTGAACTAAGAATTTATACCTAGCTCTAACCGGATTAATATCATCAATAATTCCAAGTATTAAAATTATAAAAGTAGATATTAATATAGATAACATCTGAGTTGTAATGTCACCATACAACATATATCCTATTAAAAATGAACCATATATCGCAAGTCCACCTAATCTAGGCATTGGCTTTTTATGAACCTTTCTTTCATTAGGTACATCCATGGCACCAACATGAACTGCTATTTTTTTTGAAAGTGGTACCAAAAATAAACTTATTATAAATGTAACTAGTACTATTTCAAATATATTATGATTATTTACTATTAAATTCATACTTATCTCCCTTTGTTACCTTTATAATATCAAATTTAAGAAAAAAAGTCATTAATTTCAATATATATAAGCTTAAAGTGTATATAAAATGTCAAATGATTTAATTTAAAAAAGAAGTAATTATACTTCCCTATATATAAGTTATACAAATACTATTTATTATCAATAACAAAATTCTTAGTATAAAAACTACTTCTTTTAGCTAATTCATCATTAATATAATCATATCCATATTTTTCAATTAAATTTTGTTCTTCACTAAACAAGTTAGTACCAAGTCCTAACTTATCTCCTTCAATTTTTACTCCCATACTAGCAAGAATTGTTGGAAACATATCATAAAGAATATACTCTCTATTAGTATTAATTGGATTAATACTTGAATTAATAAATACATTATATGACATACGATCAGTAATATTTTGAACACTATCAATATAACTATTGTCCATAGTCAAATGATCCCCCACTATAACGATAGTAGTATTTTTATAAAAATCCTGTTTCTTTAACCAATTTATAAAACTATTAATTTGTTTGTCTGCACAATAAATAACATTTTTATATCTACTTCCAAACTTCTTTTTACAAATACTTGATAGATATCCACCTTGGGCATGTGTATCAACTGTTAACATTGTAAAATTAAATGGTTCATCTTTTTTAGATAACTCTGTTAATTGCTCTTTAGCATATTTATATAAATCTTTATCTTCAAATCCCCACCAGACAAAATCTTCTTCAGTCATTTTTTCATCTTCCAGTGCTCTATAATAATCATATATTTCATAATTACCATGAGATTTATAGAATGTATCTCTTCCTGCAAAAGCAGCATCAGACCCAAACATAATCATTTGATTATATCCATTTTTATTAAGAATATCACCTAAAGCAGTAACTCCTGGTAAAAAATTCTTATAATCACCATATGAATTCTCACCAATACTAATCTTTAAAGGAATACCAGCACTTTGAGATACCATTGATCCAATAGTCCAAGATCCACCATAAGTAAAGTATGCTCCACCTAACTTACCATTCGGAGAAAAGAATGTATTATTATAAGCAAGTTTAGTTAAGTTAGGAATTAAATTATCTACTTCGATACCACCATTAGATGTATCAGTAAAGCTACTTTCCATACTTTCTAAATAAATATATATTAAATTTCTTTTCTTCTCAGGAAATGTTATCTTAACACTATCTGGATCAACATAGTTTTTTTCTATAAAGTTTGAAAAAACAAGTTGGTTCTTTAAAAAATCATACAAATTATATCTAATTGTTATATATCCAAAAGATACTAAAGTAATAAATATTAAATAAAACCATCTTCTAAATAGAAATGAA
>CAKOIB010000066.1 GCA_934086255.1 uncultured Bacilli bacterium | reverse complement strand
TAGTAAATATGGAATAAATAAAGAAGTAGCAATAAATAGTGCAAGTACATATACAACAGGATGTGGACCACAAAGTGCAGGTTCAACAGCTAGTGGTGCAACATGTAATTCATATACAACAACATTAGGACAAAGTGCATCAACAACAGGAAATGCATATGGAGTATATGACATGAGTGGTGGAGCATATGAATATATGATGGGTAATATGGTATATAGTAATGGACAACAAATGAGTGGATTTTCAACATCAAGGAATGCTAACTCAGCGTTTACAGGAGTATTATTCGATGGTGCATCATTTACAGGGAGATATGCGTTCCCAAGTAAGAGATATTATGATAAATATAGTTATGGAGAAAGTGAAACAGAATATACAAGAGGAAAACTAGGAGATGCAACAAAAGAAATGGCTCCTACTGGAAATAAAGGTAATTGGTATTCAGATTACGCCGCCTTCGTGTACTTTGGCAACCCTTGGGTTCTGCGCGGCGGTACCTGCAATTCTGGTGCTAACGCCGGTGCCTTCGGCTTCGGCGGCAGCCGCGGTTACGCTAGCGATGGCTGCTCCGCCCGCGCAGTCCTTCTTGGGGCTGGCGCTTAGGGTCTTTCGAAGTCCAGTCTTGCTCTGTCGGAACAGGGGAGAAACAAATTGTTTTTGAGATAAATAATTGATGCTTAAAAAAAGACTTATTAAGTCTTTTTATTTTACTAAAGGATTGTAATTAGATATAGCATCTACTAATTTTTCATGTTTTATTACAAAATGAATTGTTGGGTTTTTACTTTTAGTTAATATTACATAATTATTTTCTAAAATAATTATTGTAATATTATTAAATGGTTTATTATTAGCAATTGTTACTTTATAATTATTATTTTTTTCTTGATACTTTATAGTTTGTTCGTAATGTTTTAAATAATCATTATAATTGTATTTTATATCATTAGAAAATATATTTTCTAATGATAAATTAATTGTTTCATCTTTATTTAACTTGGTTATTATATCATTTATTATATTATCTTTTAGTATTTCATTCATATCTTTTTCTTCTTCATGTTTATATTTAATTATTTTATCTATTTCTTCCTCTTTTAATTTATTATTTATTAATATATCTTTTAAAGTATCATCTTCAATTGTAAATAATGGTAAACTAGAATATATTCTAGTTCTTTTAGTTTTTATTTTATATGAAGATTTTAAAAAGTTTTTAAAATCTTCAGTGTTATTTTCTTTATATATTTCCATAAGAGGATTTGCTTTTTTTAATAAAAGGTTAGTTTTTTTATTATAATATTCTACTTCTTTCTTATTTGTTGTTAAATAGTACTTTCCAAGATCATGTGACCCGTTTATACATTCACCGGATAAAGCTGCGACTTCTGATGTGTAGTCGATCTGATTGTAAATGTTATTTTTATTATTTTTAAAATAATATGGTGATACTTGTCCTGTCATGTATATTGGAATCCAACTTTGTAGTCCTAACATCATTTCATTATAAGGTCTGTCTAAATTATGTATTATGTTAAGATGTAGTCCTTTTTTTAAACAACATGCTATTGCAAACATCCATTTTTTACCAAAATCTATATCTTTTGCCATATCTTCCATAGGCATATTACTATACATAAATATATCTTTTTTTGTTTTAGAAAGTACTGTTGTTTTAAAAAAATCTAATTCACCTTGTTTCATTTCTTCGATACCATAATAGTTTTTAGTTTTTGCTTTGTAAAAAGGAATGTTTGGTATTTTTAATTCATCGAACTTTATTTCTTTTATATAATCGTTTAAATTAAAATCATTAAACTTTTCTAAAAAACTTATTATTTTTTGATCTTGTTTATTAGTATTTGTTAAATAACTTTCAATACTTTGTTCTTTTAAAATACTTTTTAATTTATCTTTATCTATTTGTGATGAATGTTTTTCTTTTATATAATTTTCTATTTTTATTGCTAGATTAATAGGGTCTCTTGGTTTAGATTTACCATATCTTATTCTTGATATATGTGATTGATCAAAGTTTATATATTTAGCCATTTTATTTATATTAATATTTAATTCATTTATTAATGTGTTTAAATTATCATAATTAAAATTATCTTTATTTTTTATTAATTGTTCTAATTCTATTTTTATATTTTCTTTAATAGGTTTATTTTTTTCTATGTTGATATTATTTAAAGCATTTATTAAGTTGTTTAATTGATTACTATTTATTAAAGGAGTTCTTTCTCCTTTTTTGTATCTACTTATTACAGATTCTGATATGTTTGATTTGTTTGATAGTTGTTTTGATGTTATATTAAGTTGTTTTATATAGTAGTTTAATTTATCTTTAAAATCCATTTTAATCACCTATGTTTATTATACTATATAATTATTTATTTTACTTATAAAGTTGTCATTTAAAACATTGTTTTATCTGACAACTTTATTGATATGTTAAGTACTTTTTATTATACTTTATTTATGGAGGTATGTTATGAGTAAGAAGAATATAATTATTATAGTGATTTTATTACTTGGTTTTGTTTTATTGTTTTTTTGTTTAAAAGATTCTAAGGTGTTGTCTTTTGATAAGGTTAAAATAGTTGAGTCTAAGGCTTCTAAAATTAAACTTGTTGATTATAAGAATGATGTTTTTAGTATGAAGGTTCCAGATGGTTATAAGGTCGATAGTGCTGGTAGTGGGGTTTATTATGCTATTCATGTTTATGATCCGGATGAGGATAATAATTCGATTTTTTTAATGATTAAGATGCAACCATTACTTAAAAGTAATAGTGCAAAGAAGTTTTGGAATAATTATTATAATTTAAGTGGGAATGATTCTAAGTATAAGGTATTTAGTGAGGCTGTTGTTTTAGATAATCCAACTACTGAGGGGTTTTATAAGAAGTTTAATGATATAGGTAAGTATATGAATAGTGTTGATACTACTTTGTCTAATTTTAAGTTTCCTGTTTATAATGATTTTAAAAAGATTGAAGAGTTTAAGAGTGATGCTTCGATGAAGAGTGTGGCTTTAGATAGTAAGGTTTTAAGGGGTACTTTTACTGGAAATGACAATAAGAAAGGTGAGGGATTGTTTCTTGCTTCGATAGTTAATTTTGGTAATCAGTATTTAAATGGATCGGATATTTTATATTATATGGTTTATGATATTATGAGTGTTACTACGAATGAGAATGATTTTATTGATTATAAGGATATACTTCTTAAGTCTATTAATTCTATTGAGTTTAGTGATAGCTATGTAAAGAAGACTATTGATGATAATAATGCACAAACTAAACAAGCTTTAGAGATTAATGCTAGTATTCAAAGGGCATTTGATTCTTATATGAGTGCTTGGGAGAGTAGGAGTAAGTCTTATGATATTATGAGCCAAAAACAAAGTGATGCTATGCTTGGATATGAAAGGGTTTATGATGTGGAGACTAATGAGATTTATAAAGCTTATAATGGTTTTAGTGATGATTATGATGGAAAAAGGTATAAGAGTATTAGTGATGAGATGTATACAGATAGGGTTTATGGTTATATTGAAAAGTAGTTTTGTTGTCATCTAAAGCATTGTTTTAGATGGTAAGTGTATTGTTTTATATTGTTTAGTGTATTAGACTTAGTATTAAGAGGACGTTTTGTTCTTAAAAAAAGGAGGAAAAGAATATGAAAAAAATATTTTTAGCTGTATTTGCTGTTTTATTTGGTGTAATTGGAATGTCAAGTGTTGATGCAATTACAATTAAAGATGACGGTAATTATGTGATAATTTTTAATACCGTTGAAGGAGACATTAATGGCGAAGATGCTAAGTATGTAAAGTTTGATTTTGATGAAGGTGAAGATAAAGCATTATTATCAGATCTTACTAAAGGAATTGAACCTTTTAATAAGGGAAAAAAGTTTACTGGATGGGGTAAAAATATATTTGGTGAAATAATTTCTGATGAAATACCAAAGGCAGATTTTAATTCTTCTGGTGAATTTGATGGTGTTTCTTATACTAATGGTTATTATGTTTGGGCCCAATTTTCTGATGATGTGATGAAAGGTACTGGGACTTATTATATAACTATTGATGCAATCGGAGGAACTGTTTCTTCAAAGAAGTCTATTAGACTTACTTATAAGGCTTCAGAGTTTAAGACTTTGGATTTAAGTAAGTATAAAGCAGTAAGAGATGGATTTACTTTTATTGGATGGGGATCTGATGAAAAGAATGAAGTAGTTAGTTCTATTGATTCAAGTTTCTTTAAAGATGGTGATGCTGTTAATCTTAGAGCATTATATAAGAGTAATACTTTTGATGATACAACGAATGTACTTAATTTAAATGCTAATGGTGGTATGATTGATGGAAAAGCTATTGGTAAATATAATTATATAGGTGGTGCTACTTCAGGTGATGATATGGCTATATATAATTATGTTCCTGTAAGGAATGGTTATACTTTTACTGGATGGAATAGTAAAAAGGATGGTAGTGGTACTAATTATTCTTATGTTTATTGGAGAATGTGGGATAAGAATAGTTCTAATGATTTAGAAAGGGATACATTATTAGATGGTACTTTTTATAAGAATTTAGTTTTATATGCTACATGGAAGAGTAATTCAGGTAAGGTTAAGGAAGTAGTTAGTAGTTCTAAGACTGATGGGTCTATAACTTTTAGTAAAGAGGTTAGTGATAGTTATGTTTTAGATATTAAGCCTATTAAGATTGATAAGAAGTTTGCTAATAAGGATGTTAAGTTTTTAGCGGATATTAATATACTTAATAATAATCAAGTTGTTAAGATTAGTAATACTAAGATGAAGATTAGAATTGCTTTACCAAAGGAATTAAAGGGATATAATAAGTATGAAGTTGTATATATTTTAAATGGTGAAATTAAAGAAACTATTCCTGCGAAAGTGGAAAATGGTTATATTGTGTTTACTACTACTCATTTGAGTGAGTATGGTATTGTTGCTAAAAATGTTAATGTAGAAAATCCTAATACTAATGATAGTATTTTAATAAGTTTTGTTACTTTGTTTATATGTGTTATTGGTATAGGTAGTTGTTTTATACTAAATAAAAGATTTAATTAAGAACCGATTTGAATAAGTCAATAAAAAGTGGACACTAAAAAAGAATTTTTAGAACCCTAATTCGGCTTTATACTGAATTGGGG
>CAKOIB010000065.1 GCA_934086255.1 uncultured Bacilli bacterium | reverse complement strand
AATGATTTACTTTCGTACTTTTCCTTTTCATTTTCTTTGATAAGAAAATGAAAAGGTGGTTAAGTTTTTGAAATCTATCATTTTCCTTTTTGAAGGAAAATGATAGTAAATTATTTTGGTTTCATCGTGTTGATGAAATAGGTTATAAACTGTAAAATAGACGCTAACTTTCCTAACGGTTCCAACCCTTGGTTCATCCGTGGTGGGAACTATGGCAATGGTGCTAACGCCGGCGCGTTCAACTTCAACAACAACAACGGTAACGCGAACACTAACAACTCTGCTCGTGCCGTGCTCCTTGGCGCTCTGGACTACACAATTAGAAGAGACCTCTGTTATTACTTAGATAATATCAAGTTTCATATTTCGAATTATTTATATAATTTTGGGTCATGATTATAGTTTACGGATTATAATAGACTGTTATTTTGTAGAAGTTTATTACCTTTTTACAGACATGTTTGTAAAAGAAAGTGTTATATGTGTTTTTAGTGAGTAATGTAATTTGAAAATTAGAAACCATAGGCAATATAGAAAATGTCATTTTCTATATTGTTTTTATATATATGCTTTTTGGAGGTTTATGAGTAAAATATATAATTTATATTTAGATTATAAAAGTAAAGATAATACTTATTTATATTTATTTAAGTGTGGTAATTTTTATATTTTTATTGGTGATGATTGTGATTATATATGTAGAGTAACTACTTTAAAAAAGATTAAGTTTACTAATGATGTATATAAATGTGGTTTTCCCCTTAATAGTCTTGATACTTATCTTAGTATATTTAAAGAGATAGGACTTAATATAAAAGTTATTGATGAATTAAATGATGATAATGTTCTTGTTAATAGAATTAAGAATATAGATCTTAATAATACAACAGGAATTGAAGCACTTAATATTTTAAAGGAGTTAAAGGAATTAATATGAATGAATTAGAAAATCTTGTTATATACAAGAAATATACTGATATGATGTATTATTTTTATAATTTACTCGATAAGTATCCAAAGTCTGAAAGTAACGGATTAGTAAGTGAAATTAAAAATAATTTATATCTTGGTCTTATAAGCATTATTAATGCTTATAAGAGTTATGATAGTAAAATAAAGTATTTAAATGAACTTGATGTTCATTTAAAAGTATTAAAAGTTTTAGTTAGAATATCTTATAGAAAAAAATATATAACTGGTAAAAACTATGGAGCTTGTTCTAGAAAAATTGGTGATGTTAATAATATAATGTTTGGATGGATTTATAAGTGCCAAAAACGATAAGGAATTGTTATTATAGAAAACTAACTTTTGATAATTTATATAATGCTTATATTAGAGCAAGTTTAAATAAAAGAAATAAAAGATCTGTTATTAAGTTTAGTGTTGATTTAGAAACTTATCTTAGTAATATATATAATGAATTGTATAATAATAGTTATAATTCTTCAAAGTACAGAGAGTTTGTTATATACGAACCAAAGAAGAGAGTTATAAAAGCTTTACCTTTTAGAGATAGGATTGTTCATCAATGGTATATTGAAGAGTTTATTAAACCTTATATTGTACCAAGGTTTATTGAGGATTCTTATGCTTGTATTATTGGAAAAGGTACACATCAGGCTATTTTGAAACTTAATAAATATATGAGAATTATGAATAAAAAGTATGGAGAGTATTATATTATTAAGTTTGATATAAGTAAGTATTTTGAAAGTATTGATAAGAATATACTTTATAAAATAATGATGAAATATATTAGTGATAAATATTTGCTTAATTTAACTTATAATATTATATTTGATAATGATTTTAATGGTATACCAATTGGTAATTATACAAGTCAATACTTTGCTAATATTTATTTAAATGAACTTGATTATTATGCAAAGTTTGGCTTAAAATTAGATTATTATATTAGGTATATGGATGATTTTATAGTTTTAGTTAAAGATAAGATTGATGCTAAAAGGATTTATGGTTTAATTGAGTCATTTGTTAATGATCAATTAAACTTAAAACTTAATAAAAAAAGTAGATATTATCCTTCAAGATTAGGATGTGATTTTTGTGGATATATTTTATATAATGATTATAAATTAATTCGTAAAAGAAGTATAAAAGGTATGAGAGATAAAATATATGACTTTAAAAAAGGTATTGTTAGTTTTGATGAGATTGAACTTAGTTTTGTTTCTTGGTGTGGTCATGCTAGACATGCTAATAGTTATAAGGTAATGAGTGATTTTTATGGCTTTATTTATAAATAGGGTGCAGTGTTTCACCAAATGTGATGCTTACTTGGTAGTAAGTGTCTTTTTAATGTTGTTATTTTAGTTTTAAGATTTATTTTATTAATAAAAATAATTTTAATACTTGGTGTTTTTAGATTGTATTTCTTTTTTATTTATGGTATCATTTATATATAAAATAGTAGGAGGATGGTACTATGAGTTTTAATGATAATGATATGAGTAATAACAATATTAACAATGGGAATAATTCTAATGTTAATAATGGTATAGATAATACGAATAATACTTCTTTTGATAGTGGTTTTAATAATTATGAGAATAGTGATTTTAATAGTTCTAATATGAATCAATATGATAATTCTAGTATTGGGAATGCTAGTTATGATCAACCTGATTATAGTGATTTTGGTAATTCTGATACTGGGAATTATTCTAATAGTGATAACGGTTTTAAGAAAAAGATTATTATTGTTATAGCGGTAATTGTTGCTATTATAATTCTTATATTGATTTTTACGTCTTTATTTGGTAGAGGTAATAAGAAACTTGATTTGGATGTTCCTGGTGTTGTTTATGCTGGTAGTGAAGTTGAGTTTGTTACTGCTATTCCTAATTCTAATAAGGAGTTGTTTTATAAGTTTAGTAGTGATAATGAAGATATTCTTCAATTTGAGTATAAGTCTCTTGCAGGAGGAGATACTGCTAATACGATGATTCCTAAAAAGGATGGTAAGGTAAAGATAGTTGTTCAAGCTTTTAATAATGGTAAAAAAGTTGGTAAATATGAAAATGAAGTTATTGTTTGTCCAAAGTTTGATGAAAATATATTTAGTAGTGGTGATTATAAAGTTGGTGCTGGTGATGATTTAGGTTTAAATGTCGATCTAGGTGTTTATGAAGAATGTTATAAAAATATTAAGTATACTAGTACTGATGAAGATGTTGCTGTTGTTTCTAGTGATGGTGTTGTGTCTGCTAAAAAGAAGGGTAGTACTACTATTAAGGTAAGTAATGGATATAAGACTGTTACTAAAAAGGTTAATGTTGTGGCGGCTTCTGGAGTTAATTCTGTAACTGGTGTAAAACTTAATGTTACTTCACTTACTATTAATGTTAATGGTAATGGTAGTTTATCCGCTATTGTGTCTCCTAGTGATGCTACTAATAAAGCTGTTACTTGGTCATCTAGTAATGAAAGTGTTGCTCTTGTGTCTAGTAAAGGTAAAGTAGTTGGTGTAGGTGTTGGTAGTGCTGTTATTACTGTTACTACTCAAGATGGTAATAAGACTGCTATGGCTAATGTTACTGTTAAAAGAGCAAGTTCTAGTTCATCTAGTGGTTCTTCTAGTAGTGGAGGATCATCTAGTGGTTCTAGTTCTAGTTCTAAATATAAAAAAGTTACTAAGATTTCTATAAATAATGATGATTTTACTCTTAAGGTTGGAAATACTAAGTCTTTAACTTATACTATTTCTCCTAGTAATGCTACTAATAAAAAGGTGAGTTGGGATACAAGTAATCCTTCAATTGCTAAAGTTAGTAGTGCTGGAAAGGTTACTGGAGTAGGTGCTGGTAGTGCTTATATTACTATAAAGAGTGTTGATGGTGTTTCTGATAGGGTTAAAGTAGTAGTTACTAAGAGTAATCCTATTAAGGCTACTAAGATTTCAATAAGTCCTAGTTCTCTTACTTTGGATGTTGGTTCTAAAAAAGCTCTTGCTGCTACTGTATTACCTAGTAATGCTTCTATTAAGTCTGTTACATGGGTATCACATAATACTAGTATTGCTAGAGTTGATAGTAATGGTAATGTAACTGGAGTAGGTGCTGGTAGTACAAAGATTTCTGCTATTACTACTGATAATTCCGTTAGTTCATCAATTAATGTTACAGTAAAATCTACTTCTAGTAGTGGTGGTTCTACAGGAGGTTCTACTAAACCTTCAAAACCTACTGAGCCTGAAGTACCTGAAGATGTTGGTGTTAATGATTTGATTGTTACTCCTACTTCTGTTGATCTTTATGTTGGTGAAAGTATAAGTATTTATGCTTCTGTTTTACCAAGTAATGCTACTAATAAAAGGTTGACTTGGACTAGTTCTAATTCTGGTGTTGCTAGTGTTTCTAGTAGTGGTCTTATTAAAGGATTAAGATTTGGTACTGCTACTGTTAAGGTTGCTTCTACAAGTAATCCTGCTGTTTTTAAAGTTATTACTGTTAGTGTTAAAAAAATGAATAAAAGTATTTCTTGCGATACAACGTTTACTGATCAAAATGGTGCTATTATTAATGGTACTGCTGGTCCTTCAGTTACTACTATTCATATAAAAACTGCTTGTGATGCAAGTGGTACTACTATTAAAGATATTACTTTAATAGGTCCATCTGGTTTAATTTCGGTTGCGTCATTGGGTCTTACTGGTAGTCCTTCTAGTACGTCTAGAACTAAGACTGCTTCAATACTTAATGCTAATACAAAAGCTGGTTCTTATACGATTGGAATAGAAGCTTTTGATGCAGATGGTATATCTTATAGATTTAAGGCTCCAATTACTATAAAGGGAAGTTCTTCTAGTAGTGGTGGTAGTACGAGTGTTTCATGTGCCGATATTAAGGCTAGGTCAGAAGCATTGAGTGGAAAGGTTAAGTTCCATGCATATACTACTAAAAAACTTGATAAAGTTTCTTTAAAGGTTACTAATAATACTAAGTCCCAATCATATACATATACAATGTCATATGTTGGTACTGTTACAACTGAAGGTAATTATAAATATCATTATTCTTATACTGTTGATACCACTAAGGGTAATAAATATACTTGGAAGGCTACTGCTACTGATAGTTCTTGTGGTAAAACTATTAGTACTAGTGAATATAACAGAACTGGACCTGCTTGATGAATTGAATATATTATTGAGTTTAAAGGCTCTATTTGAGAGCCTTTTTTTTAATTTTTTTAAAAAAAGTGCAATTTTATATAAAATAGAGATTTCAAAAATATTCGTTAGGAAAAGTGTAGTGATAA
>CAKOIB010000064.1 GCA_934086255.1 uncultured Bacilli bacterium | reverse complement strand
ATTTAAAACTTCTTTATTAGGATGATTATATCTGTTATTTTTTCCAACACTAATAATTGAGTATTTTGGTTTTATTTCATCTATAAACTCTTTACTAGAACTTGTTTTAGAACCATGGTGTCCTACTTTTAATACATCAACATCTGATATATTATATTTATCTAAAATATCTTTTTCTTTATCTGCTCCTGCATCTCCCATAAACATAAACTTATATCCATTAAGTTCTGTATAGACAACATTACTATTATCATTTTCATTATCATATTCTTTTGTTTGTAAGAAATATAATATATTATTATCTATATTTAATTCTTTGATACATGAATAATATTTAATCTTTTTCTTATTTAATATTTTTATTAGTTCTTGTTCTAACTCATTATATGAACCACAGTTAAATATAACTTTTTTTATTTTAAAGTTTTCTACTAAATAAATTGATTCTTTCATATGATCTTGATCACCATGAGTTAATATTAAATAGTCAACTTTTTTTATACCAATTGATTTCATATATGGTAATATTTTATTTTTAGCTATCTGATATTTATACTCTTTATTTGAATAATTTATATTTCCTCCGGTATCTATTAGAATTGTTTTATTATTTATAGTAATTAAGGTACTATCTCCTTGATCTACATCTATAAATGTAATTTGATTACTACTTACAGTTCTTAGGCTAAGAAGTATTATAAACATTATAATTATTATATTAAACTTATTATCATTCTTCATTTTTCTAAAGTTTATTGTTATTAGTATATAGTAAATTATTATAAGTGGTATTGATAGTTTTTTAATTATTATGTTTGATGGTATTTTATTTGTTAATAATGATATAGTTTCATTTATGTCTATTAAGATTTTTAATATGTTATCAAATGGTGGAAAAATGTATGTTATTAAAGTAAATGGTAATAAAACAAATGATACATATGGTACAAAGAAAAGGTTGTATACTACTGATAAAGTATTTATTTGGTAAAAACTATTAACTAAGATTGGTAGCGACACCAGAGTGGATATGTATGATATGATTAGTGTCTTCTTAAGGTATGTTTTTTTATTATTTATTAGTTTGTTATATGTTATTAGATAGTATGTTATTAAAATTGAGAATTGTAGTCCAATATTTAATATGTTTTTAGGGTTATTTAATGTTATTATGAAGAGTGTTAGTATTAATAGGTTTTTGTTTTTTATATTTAGTTTTAATAGTTTATTTATAATTATTAGAATTGTAAATATTGATGCTCTTAGTACTGACATGGAAAAGTTTGTTAGAAACATATAGTATATTAAAAATAGTATTGTTATTATACTTGTTTTGTTTTCTTTTAGTTTTAGTTTTTTTAATATAGTATATAGTATAGTTAGTAGAATGTTTATATGTGTTCCTGATATAGCAAATAAATGACTTATTCCACTTTTTCTATATGATGTTATTACATCTTCTTCTAAGTAAGAATTGTTTCCTAGTATTAAACTGTTTATATATGGTTTTGATTTTGGTATCTTTTCTTGTCTTTTTATTATTTTATTTTTTATTTTGTAGAAGATATTTTTGTTTTTAGTTTTTATTTTTATATTAGTTATTTCTATTACTTTATATATCTTTTGATTATTTAGATATTTTTTATAGTCAAATGTATTATCTAGTGTTTTTTGTTTTATTTCTTTTTCTTGTCCTGTTATAGTTATTGTATCTCCAAGATCATATTTATTATATTCGTTATTTATTTTATCTTTATCTATGTAGAGGTATGCTAATACTTTTTCTTTTCCTTTTAAGATTAGTTTTATTCCATAGTCTTTTTTAGTTTTTTCTATTATTTTGAATTGTTCGTTTTTTATTTTTTTGTATGTAGATTCTTTTGTTATGTTTATTGATATTAGAAATATGATTATTGTTATTATTAAAAGTATATAATACGTAAAGTCTTTTTGTAATAGTTTCATGTTGTTATATTATCCTTTATTTTGTTATATAGCGATTCTCCAATTCCTGATACTTCCATTATTTGTTCTTTGGTTTTAAATGGTGATTTAGTTCTGTATTCAATTATTTTTTGAGCTTTTTTACTTCCTATTCCTTTTAGGGTGGATAGTTCTTCAAGGGATGCAGTGTTTATGTTTATTATTGATGTTTTAGTTTCTTCTTTTTTTGGTTCTTCTTTTTTAGTAGTAGTTTTGTTTTCTTTTTTATCTTGAGTAATACAAGAATCGTTTTTAATATTGTTTTCTTCTTTAGAGCAGTTTTCTTCCTTTAATTGTTCGGTTTCTTTTGTTTTAATAAAGTTTTTTACTTCTTGTTTACTGTAGATTATTATTACCATTTCATCTTTTAGTTGCATGCTTAAGTTGTTTACTGATGTGTCTGCGTCATTTGTTAGTCCCTTAGCTATTTCGATTGCATCTATTACTCTTTTGTCTTTTGATATTTTGTATACTCCAGGTTTTTTTATTTCTCCTCGAATGTCAATGTAGATGTATTCTTGCTCTTGTTCTTGATGGCTTTCTAATGAAATATCATTTGATGGTTCTTCTTTTATACTATTTTTAAAGTAATAGTATTGTAATGTGTTTGTTAGTATTATTAGTACTAATGATATGGTTATGATAATTATTGTTTTATTATCATAAAAAAAATCTTTTAATTTTTCCATAAATTCCTCCTTATGTGTTCATATATATAGAATTATGAAAAATCAAAAGTTCCTTTGTTTTTATTAAAAGTTTTACACTTTGTTTACACTTCTTTTAGTTTCTATTGCAACTTTTTGAACTATTGTAAGTGCAGCAATTATTGATACGCATATACTTCCTCCGTAGCTTAAGAATGGTAGTGTTACCCCGGTCATTGGAATGATTCCTAGGACTCCTCCTAAGTTTACTGCAATGTGGATGAATATGTAGAATGCTATTGTATAACACATTAGTGTATATGATTCTTTGGTTGATTTTTTGCCTATGACTACTATTCTAACGATTAATAGTAAGTAAAGGATGAATAGTCCTACTGCTCCGAGTAATCCTAGTTCTTCGACGAATATTGCAAATATAAAGTCAGTGTATGGTTCTGGTAGGTATAAATATTTTTGGGTGCTGTTACCTAGTCCTTTTCCGAATAGTCCTCCCCCATTCATAGCGATGAATCCATTGCATAATTGGTTTCCTTCGGTTAGGTATCTATCACATGGTGCATTGAAGTTGAATCTTGCTATTTTTTCTCCGAGTACTTTGTCTCCGGCAAATGTTATTAAAAGAATACCAAATACTAATAAGACTAATCCTTTTTTTAAAATGTCTATTTTTATTTTTTTGGATGCGTTTGAGAAGAAGAACATAAATATTACAATTGATGTATAGATAACTGCGGTTCCCCAGTCTTTTTGCGCTACTATAAGTATTGTTATTATCATACCTATTATTAATGGTGTTATCATTCTTATTTTATTGTCTTGGTATTTTTTGTTTTTTTCGTAGTAAAAGGCAAATAATGGAATGCTTGCTATTTTTACGAATTCACTTGGTTGGATACCTAATCCTTTATATCCAATCCAGTTTGTTGCACCATTTGTTACTGTTCCCCAGACTACTAAGCAAAATATTAGTCCTGTAAAGAATAATGTAAAGGCTAATGACCATCTATAGTATTTTTTGAATGGCGTCATTAATAGTAGCATGGCTCCGAATAGGCCTGCAGTCATGAATACTATTTCTCTTATGAAGTATCTCCATGGAGTTGTTTCGTTTACCATGAATGCTGTTACGTTTGATGCAGAATATATCATTACTAGTCCTACTGAAAATAGTATTATTGTTAAAATTAATAGTTGTTTATCTATTTTTTTTATCATATATTATTACCTCATTATAATAATAACATCATAGTATTATTTTTGCAAATATTTTATGAAATTGTGTTTTTATAATAACACAAATTGCTTATGTATAATAAACTATAGTAGATAGTTAAAGGAGGATGCTTATGTATTATTATGGTAATTCCTATGGATATGGGAACACAGGAAGTTGTTGCAATCAAATGCCAACTAACTATGGATATGCTACAGGTTATGGAAGTAATTATGCTATTATCTTAGTTTTATTTATTTTATTAATAATTATACTTGGTGCTAGAGCATGGAATTAATATAAAATTAGGAAGTAGTTTACTATTTCCTTTTTTTGTGCTATAATGTAGGTACTTTTGAGGTGGTAGTATGTTAAAGAATAAAGATATAGTTGATGAGAGTAATAAAATACTTAGAAGTGTTAGTAAGGAAGTTAGTTTTCCTCTTAGTGATGAGGATAGAAAAAATATTGATCTTATGATTGAGTATCTTACTAATAGTCAAATTGATAAGCTTGCTAAAAAGTATAATTTAAGACCTGGTATGGGTATGGCTGCGATTCAACTTGGTATTGATAAAAGGTATTTTGTAGTGGTTCATGAACAGGATATAAAGGAAACTTTTAAGACTTATATTATTATTAATCCTAAGATTGTTAGTTCTTCTGAGGAAATGATTTATGTCGATGAAGGCGAAGGTTGCTTATCTGTTAATCGTGAGGTTAATGGTATTATTCCAAGACATGCAAGAGTTACTGTTACTGGATATGATATGGATGGTAATAAGATTAAGATTAGAGCAAGAGAAGAATTGGCTATTGCTTTTCAACATGAAATTGATCATTTAAATGGTATACTTTTTATAGATCGTATTGATCCAAAGAATCCTTATAAGGACTCTGATAAATATAGAGCAATTTAGTTATTGCTTTTTTTGTGTAAAAAAAATAAAGCGCTAAGCTTTATTTTGAAAATACCTCACTATGACTGCCAATTTCGAACAACAACAAAATTAATTGTTCTTGTTCAATTTTATATATTAGTAACCAATCTGGTTCTATATGGCATTCTCTACAATTGTTATAATATTTATTATTAATTAATGCATGATCTTTATATTTTGGCTCTAAAGGTTGTCCAGTTGCTAATTGTTTTACTTTCAATATTCATTGTCTAAATCCTTAAATAGTTCGTCAACATTATTATAACCTTTTGCTTCTATTTTGCCATTTAGAATATCTTCGCCTTCTTTTAATGCTTTTTTTAATTCACGAGATGGTCTTGAGTTTTTAACTTCAAAAGGAATTCCTCCTTCATTTATTGCCTTTCTCAAAAACATATTAATAGCGGTACTCATATTTAATCCAAGACTGTTAAACAAAATGTTGGCTTGGTCTTTTACGTCTTTATCAACATTTACATTAATTGTTGTAACCAAACTAGCCATATTAGTCACCTCTCTTTCTCTTTATACTAATTATAATATATTATATTCATATTGTCAATATTTTCTATTATTTTTTATATATATTATATACATAGTATACATAAAAAATAAAGCACTAGGCTTTATTTAGGGTTGATACATTTATAATATCATATTTTTTTGT
>CAKOIB010000063.1 GCA_934086255.1 uncultured Bacilli bacterium | reverse complement strand
GGTATATATAATCCAATTATTTTGACTACTGTTAATTCTTTACAAGAAATGACTGCTAAAATAAATTATGTAAGAAGTAAAAATGATCATATTAGTGTTATTTGTGTTCCAAGTGGAATTGAAAAATCTATGGTGGTTAATGCAGCTGGTTCTATTCTTGTTGATGATTATTCTGGTAATTTAATTAAGTGGGCTAATTCTGAAGGTGTTAGTATAAAGTTTGGTTATGATGAAAAATTTGTTTCTATAAATTCATTAGAGTATTTTGTTAGAAATAAATATGTTAAGAAAAGATGTCTTACTGCTTAGTTTTGGATATTAACAATGTTGTTAATATCTTTTTTAATTGTTGCTATAACTTTCTATTTAGATTATAATAAGTGTGTTATTATTTTTTGGAGGTTTTTATGTATTGTAGGTTTTGTGGAAAGAAAATTAATAAAAAAGATGTTATTTGTCCTTATTGTGGGAAGTCTTTTTCTAATAAGTATATTGTTATAAGTGCTATTATTATGTTTATAATGGGTGTTTCTTTAGTATATGGTTTTAGTTTTGATGGATATGATGATAAGATTTTTATGTTTTTAATACCTGGTATTTTGTCTATTTTGTCTAGTGTTTGTAAGGTGTTTTGTTATAAAAGTAATAGGTTTTTCTTGGTATCTGGTTGTTTACTTTTTATTGGTGCATTATCCAATTTTATATCAATTATGGATTTATCTATTTATGCTGTTTTGTGTATTATATTTGGTATATTTGATATTATTTATTATAGATGATATCTTTTTTTTATGGGTTTTGTTGTTCTTTTTTCTTTTTTTTTGTATAATGTTTTTAGGTGATATGATATGGAACTAAATGAACTTAAAGTTGTTTTGAATAGTAATCTTTCTAAGATTGAAGAGTTATGGAGGTTACTTTGACGTTGATTCTAAATTAAATGAGATTTCTTTTTTAGAGGAAAAGGTTAATTCTAGTGATTTTTGGAATGATGTATCTAGTGCTCAAAAACTTATTGATGAGCTTAATGGAAAGAAGAAGAGTATTTCTTTAATTGTTTCATTAAAGGATGATATTTGTTCATATATTGATTTTGTTGATATGATAAGTATTGATTACGATGAAGATATTTATAAAGATATTTGTTCTTTTGTTGAAAAACTACCTTCTTTGGTTTCAAAAATTGAGTTGGAAGTACTATTTTCTGGAGAATACGATCATTCTAACTGTATAGTGGAGATCCATGCTGGTGCTGGTGGAACTGAAGCTTGTGATTGGTGTAGTATGCTTTATAGAATGTATACAAGGTATTGTTCTAGTAAGGGTTATAAGCTTGAGGTTATTGATCTTCTTGATGGTGAGGATGCTGGTATTAAAAGTGTTAGTTTTTTAGTTACTGGTTTTAATGCTTATGGGTATTTGAAGTGTGAAAAAGGTGTTCATAGATTGGTTCGTCTTTCTCCGTTTGATTCAAATAATAAAAGGCATACGTCTTTTGCTTCAGTTGATGTTATTCCAGAGATTGATTCTAAGGTTGATATTCAAATAAAGGATGAGGATTTAAAAATTGATGTTTATCGTAGTAGTGGTGCTGGTGGACAAAGTGTTAATACGACTGATAGTGCTGTTAGGATTACGCATTTGCCTACTAAAACTGTTGTTTCTTGTCAAAATGAAAGGAGTCAATTAAAGAATAAAGAAAAAGCTATGCAAATTCTTAAATCTAAGTTAGTTCTTTTGGAAATGGAAGAAAAAGAAAAAGAACGTCTTGCTCTTAAGGGTGAGGTTAAGAATATTGAGTTTGGTTCTCAGATTCGTAGTTATGTTATGCATCCTTATTCAATGGTTAAGGATCATCGCACTAATATTGAGACTAGTAATGTTAATGGTGTTTTAGATGGGGATTTGGATTTGTTTATTGAAGGGTATTTAAGGAGGTAGCTATGGAGAATATTTTAAGTATTGTTAATAATAAGAATAAGATTAAAAGGTTTTTGTTTGTTATACTTGGTGTTTTTATTGCTGCGGTTAGTTTTAATTTGTTTATTTATCCAAATGATATTGTTTTTGGTGGCCTTACGGGTGTAAGTGTAATCATTACTAATTTTATTGATCTTAATCCATCATTTATAATTTTTGTACTATCTTTTGTTTTGTTACTTGTTGGTGCAATATTTTTGGGAAAAGAACCTGTTATTAAAGCGTTGGTTGTTGCTGTTTTATTTCCTCTTTTTGTGCAATTAACTGCGAATGTTGGAGATTTAATTAAGGTTGATATGGGGGATCAACTTCTTCTTGCTTTGTTTGGAGGAGTTATGTATGGTTTTGGAGTTGGTCTTGTTTTTAAGAATGGTTATACTATGGGTGGTACTGATATACTTAATCAAATCTTACATAAGTATCTTAAGATTTCAATGGGTAATGCTATGCTTATTGTTGATGGTTCTATTGTGCTTATTGGTGCTTTTATATTTGGTTGGACTAAGTGTTTGTATGCTATTATTATTTTATATATTATTAGTGTTTCTGTTGATAAGTCTATGCTTGGTATTTCTGATAAGAAGGCTTTTTATATAGTTACTAGTGAGGTTGATAGAATTTCTTCTTTTGTAATTGATGAGTTAGGACATGGTGTTACTGTTTTAGATGCGCGTGGTGCTTATTCTAATGAAAAGACTAAGGTTTTGTTTACTCTTATTCCTACGAAGGAGTATTATAAGTTTAAAGAGGGTATAAAAACGATTGATAAAGAGGCATTTTTTACTGTTTTAGATGCTTATGAAGTGCTTGGTGGTGAGTAAGATGTTTGATATTAAAGCTTTTATTAATGACAAGGATAATGTTAAAAGATTTCTTTATATGTCTATTGCTATGTTTTTTTCTGCTTTGTGTTTTAATCTTTTTGTTTCTCCGATTAATTTAGTTTCTGGTGGTACAAGTGGTCTTGCAATTGTTCTTAGAGAAATGTTTGGTTTTGATGCTTCGGTTAGTATTTTTGTTCTTTCTATTATATGTTTTATACTTAGTTATGTATTTTTAGATGCAATTAATTCAGTCGCTGCTCTTTTTGCAGGTATTGTTTATCCTTTGTTTATAAAGGTTACTTCTGGTATTGGGGGTATTATTTATATTGATAGTTCTAATATCTTGCTTCTTGTTATTTTTGCAGGTTTAATTGGTGGAGTTTGTCAAGGCATTATTTATAAACAGGGTCTTAATACTGGGGGTATTAATGTTATTGCTATGATTATTTTTAAATATTTTCATATTTCTATTACTAAAGTTAATTTTATTATTAATTTCTTTATTGTAGGAATGGGTGTTTATTTGTTTGGATTTAATATGCTTTTATATGCTTTTGTGTATCTTTTTATATCTAAGTATGTTGGTGAAAAGATAATGCTTGGGGTTTCTTTGAATAAGGCTATTTATGTAATTAGTGATAAGTATAAGGAAATAGTTCTTGTTTTAAATAAGGAGCTTGGACATGATGCTACTATTTATAATGTTAAGGGTAAGTTTAATGATGAAAAACGTAAGATGATTATGAGTATTATTCCTAATTCTTCTTATTATGAAGCTAAGGAATTGATTAGTTTGATTGATCCTTCTTCGTTTATATTTGTTTGTGATAGTTATGAAGTGTATAGACAGGATGAAATGATTGGAAAGGACTTAAAATGTAAATAAGTCTTTTTTTGTTGTTTTATGGTTTTTTTCTTTTTGTTTTAATGTTATAATGTTATAAGAGAGTGAGGTGCTTTGTTTTGGATATAATTAAAATGAAGAATGTTTTTAAAACTTATCCTAATGGGGTAGGTGCTATATATGATTTGGATTTAAATATTGAAAAAGGGGACTTTGTTTTTATAATTGGAGGATCTGGTTCTGGTAAGAGTACTCTTATTAAGATGCTTTATCGTGAAGAAAAACCTTCTCGTGGTGAGATAATTGTCGGAGGGGTTAATGTTGCTAAGCTTAGAAATTCTAAAGTGTATAAGCTTCGTCGTAAGCTTGGAGTAGTGTTTCAAGATTATAAACTTCTTCCAAAGCTTACTGTTTATGAAAATGTTGCATTTGCTTTAGAGGTTACTGGTGCGGATAATAAAACAATAAGAAAAAGAGTAGTTAGTGTTTTGGATAAGGTTGGATTAAAGGATAAGGTTAAGGAATATCCTGATAAATTATCTGGTGGAGAACAACAAAGGGTTGCGATTGCTCGTGCTATTGTTAATAATCCTAAGATACTTATTTGCGATGAACCTACTGGTAATTTGGATCCTAAGATAAGTATGGAAATTATGGAAATACTTGAAAATGTTAATAAAGATGGTACTACTATACTTATGGTTACTCATGATATTAGTATTGTTGAAAAGTTTAAGAAGCGTGTTATTGCGTTAAAAGATGGTAGACTTGTTAAGAATTATGAAAGGGGGTATTTTAAACGTGAAGACTTGTAGGACTTTTTTTAGATGTTTACGTGATGCTTTTAAGAGTGTTTTTCGTAATTTTAGTTTGTCTTTAGCTAGTGTTTCTTGTATTACAATTACTTTGATTATAATAGCAGCAGCTTTGCTTTTGTCTGATAATGTTCAAAACTTTACTAAGGAGATTGAGCGTGATGTTACTATTGTGGCTTTTTTAAAGTCTGATGTTTCTTCTTTGGATCGTGAGAATTTTGAATCTGCGGTTAAGACTAATAGTAATATTGATACTTTTACATATAAGTCTAAAGCTGATGTTAAGAAAGATATGCAAAAGGAAAATGATACTTTTAGTTCTGTGTTAGCAGAGTGGGATGATGCTAATAATCCTCTTAAAGATACTTATACTATTAAAGTAAGGGATGTTAAAAAGATTGGTGAGACTGCTAAAGAACTTGAGAGTATTAATTGTGTTAGTACAGTTCAATATGGTGAGGGATTGGTTGAAAAGTTGGTTGGTGTATTTGATGCTATTAAAAAGATAACTTATGCTATTGCTCTTTCTTTAATAGTTGTAACTGTGTTTTTGATTATTAATACTATTAAACTTACTATATTTTCTAGAAAAAAAGAAATTGGTATTATGAGACTTGTTGGAGCTTCTAATCTTAGAATTAAACTTCCATTTGTTATTGAAGGAATATTTTTAGGAATGATTGGTTCTATTATACCAATACTTGTAGTTGTATTTGGATATAAGGCTTTATATGACTATTTTGGAGGAATCTTATTCTCACCTGTAATAAAACTTGTTGCTCCGATGCCATTTGTAATTAATGTCTCAGTTATTATATTGATTATTGGTATGGTTGTTGGTATGATTGGTAGTGGTCGTGCTGTAAGGAGGTATGTAAGAGTATAATGAAAAAGGTAAGGGTTTTGATGATGATATTTGCAATGGCTATGATTGTTCCTTGTACTGTTAATGCTCAGACTATTGCAGATTATAGAGCTAAGATAAAAGCTATTGAGGCTGAAAAAGCTGAGAATGAAAAGAAGAGTGCGGAGGTTCAAGCTAGGATTGATGCTGCGAATAAGAGAATTAATGAAATTACTAATCAGATT
>CAKOIB010000062.1 GCA_934086255.1 uncultured Bacilli bacterium | reverse complement strand
GTAAATGATATTATAGATGATAAATTATTAAGTGATTATTTAAAATGTGATGTTGTTATACCTAAAAAAGGAAATATTAAAAAAATACTTGATATGGCTAATTTAAATGCTGAAATTAACTCAAAAGAAAAAATAGAAACTATAAAAAAAGATAAGAATATAAGAATTGCTTTAATGGATGAGTTAAAAACTAAGCTTAAAATAAATAGTGTATCTCAAATAGAGTTGTTTGATAATTCTCATTTATTTTCTACTTATTATGTCGGAGGAATGGTTTGTTATACTGATTTTTTGCCTAATAAGAAGATGTATAGAAAATATAAAATAAGTCTTGCTGTAAAAGATGATCTTAGTGCAATGAAGGAAGTAATTTATCGTAGGTATTTTAAGTGTTTACTTGAAGATCTTTTATTACCTGATCTTATAATTGTTGATGGGGGAGAGACTCAAATAAAAGTAGCAAAGGAAGTTTTAGAGTCTTTAAAACTAAATATAAAAATAATTGGGTTAAAAAAAGATAGTAAACATAGGACTAAATACATAATTGATGATAATTATAACACTATTGAAGTAAGTAATGAATTGTTTTTATATTTAACTCGTATGCAAGATGAGGTGCATAGATTTGCAATAACATATCATAGGAATATAAAAAGCAAAGGAAGTTTATCAAGTATTCTTTTAAATGTTTCAGGAATCGGAGATAAAAGAAGAAAAGAACTTTTAAAAAAATATTCATCAATTGATAAAATTAAAGATGCATCAATCGATGATTTGTCAACTATTATCCCAAAAGAAGTTGCAGTAGATTTACAAAAATATTTAAATGATTTATAATTATTTTGAGGTGAACTATGAAAAATATTCTAGAAATTAAAAATGTATCTAAAAAAATAGGTAAAAGACAAATATTAAATAATTTATCTCTTGAGGTAAAAGAAGGAGAAATATATGGATTTGTTGGACCAAATGGGGCAGGGAAAACGACTCTTATTAAAGTGATGTTAGGTCTTTATAAGAGTGATTCTGGTACTATTAAAATAGATGGATATGATATTAAGAATGATTTTGAGGGTGCTATGAATGCAGTCGGAGCAATAATAGAGAATCCTGAGATGTATTCTTATATGACTGGTAAAGATAATATTGATTTATATTTAAGAATGAATCCTAATCCTGATAAAAAGTATGTAGAGGATGTAATAGAATCTGTAAAACTAGGTAATAGGATAAATAATAAAGTACGTACATATTCACTTGGAATGAGGCAAAGACTAGGTATTGCTCAAGCACTTGTATCAAAACCTAAAATATTAATATTAGATGAGCCTACTAATGGGTTGGATCCTCTTGGTATAAAGGAGTTAAGGGATATATTAAAAAGGATAAGTAAAGAGCAAAATATTGCAGTATTTATATCGAGTCATATTTTAAAAGAAATAGAATTAATTTGTGATAGGATAGCAATTATAGATAATGGTACAATTCTTGAAGTAAAGGATATGAATGATATAAAAGATGATAAATTGCAAGTATTATTTGAACTATCTCCAATGGATAAAGCAAAAGAATTATTGAAAGAAAAAAGTATTTCATATGAAATAAAAGATGATCAAATTAAAATATCTATACCTAAAGAAGAAATACCTAAATATAATAAGTTATTTGTAAAAGAAAAAATTGATGTATATCAAATAAGAAAAGATATTAAGTCACTTGAAGATGAGTTTATTGAAAAGACTAAAGGTACGAAAGGGCAAATAAAGTAGGTGATGGTATGAAATTAATGAAATTAACTTATAATGAAATATTAAAGCAAGTAAAAAAGAAGGGTTTTATAATTAGTTTATGTATATTAGTATTATTCTCAGTTGGTTTACCAGTTTTATATAAGTTGTTTGCTTATAGTAATACTACGTATCCTATATTTAATGATTCAAGTAAGGAATATTATGAAAATCAAATAATTAAGAATCCTATTACAAGTGATGATAAATTGTTTAATGAATTAATAAATGAAAAATTATCTATTATAGATTGTGCTATTAATAAAAAAGAACAAAGTACTAGTTTTAAGAATACTTTATATGATGAGTATACAAGTGTAAAACTTAGTATAATTGTACTTGATAAACTTATTAATAATGAAAAAATAAATACTAAGAATGTAGATGAATGGTTTATGCTTAATACTACTGATTATATTAATTATACAAAAGAGGAATTAATAAAAGAAAAGCAAGTTTTAGAAAAGCAAGCATTAGAATTAAAAAGTATTATTGATAAAAGTGATTATACTTGGTATTTAAAAAGACAAATACAAATGATGTCTGATGATAGTGAAAATAATAAGAAAATTATTGGTTTATTAAAAGAATTGATAAATTTAAATATAACAGATGAAAATGATTTTAGGGCAAAAGAGGCAAATAAAATAATTGATTATTATAATCAAAAAGAACAAGTATTAACAGAACAAGAGTATAATAAACAAAATAATAAGAAATTATCATATGAAACTTATGTGAAAATAACAAAAGAAAAGAATAAAGAAATAGATAATAATATTTTAAAATCATATTATGCAATTAGAAATAATTATGAATATTCTAATAATGCTAAAACTACTTTAAATGAAATAATTGCTAATAATATAACGGTAATAAGTATTATAATAGTGGTAATAGCCGGAGGAATAGTAGCTAATGAGTTTCAAAAAGGGACAATAAGATTGCTTGTTATAAGGCCAAGTAAAAGATGGAAGATACTTTTATCTAAGTTTCTAGCGGTAATATCATTAACTATTATATTTGGATTAATAACTTATATAATGTCATTTATTACATGTTCTATATCTTTTGGGTTTAAACAATTATTTGTAAATGATCTAGCAGTTATAGGAACACAAGTAGTAAAGACGTCTTATATAGCAAGTTCAATATCATCTTTATTTATACAATTAATACCAATAATCTTTATAGCACTTGGAGCATTCTTTTTATCAACAATTACGAATAGTACAGCTCTTTCAGTGGGATTATCAATATTTGTTTTAATGGGAAGTAGTCTTGCTATGATGGTTTTATTAATGTTAAAGTTTCCATTTTTGGATTTAACTTTCTTACCGTATTTAAACTTTAATCAATTTGTTCCAATAAATAAAATAACTTTATTAGATAATTATATGATGTATCAAATATATTACACACTACCTAAGGCGTTATTAGTATTAGGAATATGGGGTATTGTTTTATATATGGTTAGTAATGTAGTATTTACTAAAAAGGATATAAAAAATTAAGGAGGAAAATAAAATGAAGGAAAATAAAAAGAAAATACCAAGTTGGGTAATTTTAATAATAGTTTTAGTTTCAATATTTATGGTTATACCAGTTTTAGTATTTGTGGGAGTAACAGTTTATTTTACATTTAATGATTTTGATAAGGTTGAAATGATTGAGAAAGGAAATTATACTGTAATAGATGATAGTTTTAAGATAGATAATGCAACAGTAAAAGGGTTTTATGATAAAGAAACAGATACATATTATATTACTGGAACAATAAAAAATACTCTTGAAGATGAATGTCGTAATTATGTGAATATATCATATAATGTTTATGATAAAGAAGGAAACTTACTAGGGACTGCTAATGCTTATATAGATAATTTGGGAAAGGGTCAAACTTGGAAGTTTAAAGCTTATTATACGGATATTGATTCTAAAGATGTAGTAAGTTATAAACTAGATACTGTTGAACATTACAATGGTTTAAATTAAAGTACTTGTAAAAGTGCTTTTTTTATTAATGTTTTATATACTTTTATGTTGTGATAAATAGTGTGTTTTAAAAATGGTACATGATAATTGACTAATAAAAATAATAATTATATAACTAGATGTTAATTATGAGTTTAAAACTGTATTAAAACCAGAATAAAAAGAAATAAGTATAAATAAAAACTTATTTCTTTTTTGAATTAAGTAAAACAGTTAACACAATTGGTTTTCTACCTGTTGATTCTTTTATAAATTGTGTTAATGTTTTAGTAAGTTCTAATTTAATATCATTAAATGTAGTTTTTTTATTTTTAAATAGGGTAGTAATAGTATTTTCAGATATCTTTTCGATTTGTTTTATTAATTCTTCATTTTCATTAATTAATATAAAACCTCTAGTAGTAACCATTGGTTTAGATAATATTAATTTAGCTTCCATATTTATATTTGCAATAACTACTAAAATACCATCATTAGCCATATTTTTTCTATCATTTAATACTGCAGTAGAAATATCACCAATTCTATTACCATCTACATATGTTTCTAAAACATCAAAACTTCCAACTTTACTAATATGACCTTTATCCATTTCTAAAACATCACCATTGTCAAGTACAAAAGTATTTTCTTTTGAAACATCACATTCTGTAGCAAGTTGTGCATGTCTTTTTAACATTCTATATTCTCCATGAATAGGCATTACATATTTTGGATTAGTAAGTCTAATCATAAGTTTTAATTCATCAGTCATACCGTGTCCAGAAGCATGTATTTCACTGTCATTTGATGTAGTATATACTTTAACACCTTTTAAATATAAGTTATTTATAGTATTAGCAATTGCATTAGCATTACCTGGAATAGCAGAACTTGAAAATATTACTATGTCATTTGGCATTAACTTAATTTGTTTATGGATACCATCTGCAATACGAGAAAGTGCTGCTAGCGGTTCTCCTTGAGTACCAGTACAAAGAAGCGCAACTTTACCAGGAGCCATTGAGTTAGCAACTTCTGGGGTAACAATCATATTTTTAGCATCAATATATCCACCTTCGATTGATATATTGATATTGTTTTCCATACTTCTTCCGAAAATGCAAATCTTTCTATCAAACTTTTTGCATGTTTCAATGATGTGTTTAAGTCTATATATGTTTGATGCAAAAGTAGCAATAATTAATCTATTATCTTGGTGTTTTGAGAATACTTCATTTAAAGCTTCATCAACTTTTGATTCAGATAAAGAGAATCCTTCATCTAAAACGTTGGTACTTTCAGTCATTAATAAAGTTACGCCTTCAGTACCTATTTGAGCAATTTTAGCAAGATCACATATAGGTCCGATTGGAGTTAAATCAAACTTAAAGTCTCCGGTTTCTACTATTGTTCCATTAGATGTTTTAATAACTATACCATGTGAATCTGGAACAGAGTGGGTTGTTCTAAAAAATGAAACTTCAAAGTTTTTATATTTTAACTTATCATTACTTTTATATGGTCTTAATCCTTTGTATTGGATATTTCTATCTTCTAATTTCTTTTTTATAAGTGCATAAGCTTGATTAGGAGCAAATATAGTAGGAATATGTATATTTTGTAATAAAAATGGAATAGCACCAATATGGTCTTCATGTCCATGAGTTATTATTAAAGTTTTAATCTTTTTTTCATTTTTCTTTAAAAAATCAAAATCAGGTAAAACATAATCAATTCCTCTTAATTCACTATCAGGGAAAATTACCCCAGCGTCAATGATGATAATTTCATCATTTTGCATAAAACAATACATATTTTTTCCAACTTCTCCTAAACCACCTAATGCAAAGACATAAGTCTTATCGGGTTTAAACATAATTTATAATCTCCTTTCATTAATTTTAAAATATAAGAATCAACCAATAAAGATTATACTATAAAAAATATTTTTTGTCTATAAAAACATATGTTTTGGTGTAAAAAATGTTGAAAAACAATTAAAAATATTGTATTATTAATATAGTAAAGGAGTGTTAAAATGAATACTAAAAAGAAGAAAGTATTATTAGTGATAGTATCAGTATTTTTAATTGTATTAATATCATTTGGTACTTATGCCTTATGGAATAGTGAACTACTTACTGGTAATAATAGTATAACTACAGGACAAGTAAAGATGAGTTATACTGAATCAAATGAAATAGGAATGGATAATGCACTTCCTATTAAAGATAGTGAA
>CAKOIB010000061.1 GCA_934086255.1 uncultured Bacilli bacterium | reverse complement strand
GATTTTATCTGTTAAATATGACTCTATTCTTAAAAATGTTGATAACAATATTTCTGGCATTGAATCTGTATTTAATTCTATTATGAATACTAATTATAAACTAGCATTTATTAATGATTCTGATTGGGATAAATTGAAAAATGAATATATAAAAAATATTCAAAATGGAATTGTTTATAGTTATGTTAATGAAGAAAATGTTAATGATAATGTTAATGTTTCTTTGAATAGGGATGCTTCTTTTAATAATAATGATAGTGATATTTTGGCTACTTCATTATTTGGTAAAGATATTGTTGAATTGAAATAGGAGGGATAATTATGAATATGCAAGCTTTAATGAAACAAGCACAAGTTATGCAAAAAGAAATTACAAATATTAAGAATGAAATTGATAATTCTACTTTTGAAGGAAATAGTTCATTAGTTAAGGTTTTAGTTAATGGAAAAAAAGAAGTTTTAAATGTTAATATTTCTTCTGATATTACTGATTTAGGTGATGATATTTCTATGCTAGAGGATATGATAGTTTTAGCTATGAATGATGCTTTTTTGAAGGTTGATAAAACTACTAATGAAAAAATGGGCAAGTATTCTAATATGATGTCAGGATTAATGTGATAATATGTATCCAAAGAGTTTGATGGATTTAATTGAATATTTTAAGAAGTTTCCAGGAATAGGGGAAAAAACTGCTGAGAGATTAGCTTTTTCTGTACTTAATTTTGATGATGATGAAGTTAACGATTTTAGTAATGCATTGTGTAATGCTAAAACAAATATTAAACCTTGTACTATTTGTGGTACTTTGACAGAAAACAATGTGTGTTTTATTTGTAATGATAATTCACGTGACTGCAGTATTTTAGTAGTAGAAAATTCTAAGGATGTATTTTTGTTTGAAAAACTTGGTAATTATAATGGTTATTATCATGTTCTTGGTGGTTTGATTTCTCCTCTTGATGAAATTGGACCAGATGATTTGTCTATTGATTCATTGGTAAAAAGAGTTAAAGATAAGAATATAAAAGAAGTGGTTCTTGCTATTAAAACTGGTATAGAAGCTGATACAACTGCTTTATATATAAAAAGAATATTGGAAAAAGATGGAATTATAGTTACTAGAATAGCTAATGGTATTCCTATTGGAGCAGATATGGAATATATTGATATCCTTACTTTAGAAACTGCTTTAAATAATAGAAAAGAAGTATTTTAATAATTTGTAATCATATATTTTTTTGAGGTGTTATTCTTGAAAAAAAGATTATATTTTATTGGAAGAAAACTTCTTTTGGCTCCATTTATAATTTATATATATGATTTAATAATGGGGTCTTCAATTTATTTTATTCCAATTAATATTGTTACAATTTTGATAGTGGGTTTGTTTGATATTTTTGGATTGATTTTATTAATAGTTTTCTTATTAATTTTATGACGAGGTGATGGGCATGTTAGATAAATATGAAAAAATACAAAATGTTTTTTACAAATATATTACAAATTCTGTTGAAAATGGTCATATTTCTCATGCTTATTTAATTGAAACTAATGGTGTTTCCTATGGATATGATTTAGCTATTTCACTTGCTAAGTTTTTTCTTTGTATTGGTAAAGATTCTACAAAACAAAGTGTAATTCTTGATGAGGTTGATAAAAATATATGCTCTGATTTATATATTATTAATAGTAATAGCGAGATAAAGAAAAATGATGTTACTTTTTTAAAACATATTTTTTCTTTTAAATCTCAGGAAAATAATAAAAGAGTTTATATTATTAATAATGCTAATTTGCTAAATGTTTCTTCTTCGAATACATTGCTTAAGTTTTTAGAGGAGCCTGAGGATGGTATAGTTGCAATTTTAGTGACAGATAGTAGATATGATTTATTGAATACTATTGTTTCGCGTTGTCAGGTTTTAACATTGAAAAATAATGAATCTTTTATTGATGGAATTGTTTGGGATGATTATGATGAAAAATTAAATTATACAGATTTTGTTAATAATAAGATTTCTAGTATGATTAAATTGTATTGTTTGTTGGAGTTGAGTGATGTTTTTTTACTTACCAACGAATATATGTATAGTATTAAGAATGAACTTAGCAATTTTTTTCTAGTCGGTCTTGCTTTTTATTATGATATTTTTAATTTATATTATGATAGAAATTTACATTTTCTTGATGGATATGATGAAGAAAAGATAAAAGTTATGAAAAATAATACAATTAATGATATAATAAAGAAAATTGATGTAATTAATTTATTTATTAATAAATCTGGATCTAATGTTAATAAGGATTTATTAATTGATGATTTTACATTTAAAATGTTGGGAGATGATTAGATGATTGATGTATTTGGTGTACGTTTTAATGATTCCGCTAAAATATATTATTTTTTACCTAATGGGAATGAAATAAAAAAAGATGATTATGTTGTAGTTGAAACTGAACGTGGTCAACAATTTGGTTTAATTTGTACTGATAAAATTACTGTCGATGAAAATCGAATTTCATTTGAACTTAAAAATATTTTAAAAGTTGCTGATTCTAATGATATTAATATGAATGAGAAAAATCTTAAAGATGCTGAAATTGCAATTAAACGTGCTAATAAATTTATTGAAGAATTAGATTTGGATATGAAAATATTGGATGCTTCTTTTACTTTCGATCGTTCACAGCTTTTGTTTAATTTTTTAGCGGATGCGAGGATTGATTTTAGAGAACTTGCTAAAAAGCTTGCTTATGTTTATAAAACTAGAATTGAACTTAGACAAATTGGAGTTCGTGACAAGGCAAAGTGTATTGGTGGTTATGGTGTATGTGGTAAAAAGTTATGTTGTTCTATGTTTTTGGATGATTTGAATAGTGTTTCTATTAATATGGCTAAGAATCAAAATCTTACGTTAAATCCTCAAAAAATTAATGGTGTATGTGGTAGATTAATGTGTTGTTTAGGTTATGAAAATGAATTATATAATGAGTATAAAAAAGATTTTCCTAAAGTAGGAGAAGTTATATCTAATGATACTTATAATGGTAAAGTAGTATATGTAGATTTTTTTAAAAAAATGTATAAATTAGAATTAGAAGATGGCAAAATTGTGGATGTGATGTTATGAAATTAATCGTTGGTATAGGTAATCCTGGTAAAGAGTATAAAAATACTAGACATAATATTGGTTTTAGTATTTTAGATAATTATGCTTCTTTTCATTCTGTTGAAATTACTAAAGAGAAGTTTAATGGACTGTATACTGATTTTGTTTTTAATGGGGAAAAAATAATTTTATTAAAGCCTTTATCTTATGTTAATTTATCGGGTATTGTTGTAAGAAAGTATGTTGACTATTTTAATATTTCAATTGATGATGTTTTGATTATATGTGATGACTTGGATTTGAATTTTGGAAAAATTAGACTTCGTTTATCTGGTTCATCTGGAGGACATAATGGTCTTAAAAGTATTGAAGAAAATTTAGGTACTAAAAATTATAAGCGTATGAAGTTTGGTATTTCTAACAATAAAAATATTGATACTAAAGATTATGTTTTGGGTAGTTTTTCTTCTGAAGAATGTAAAAAAATTAATGAAATATTACCTATTACTGTTAATATCTTGGATGATTTCATGGTTTTTTCTTTTGTTAATTTAATGAATAAGTATAATTAGGGTGATACTATGAATGTTTTAGATAAAGTAAGTACTTTTTCTTATGAAAATAACATTAGTTTATTTGGATTAACTAATGAGTTTTTTGCTGTTGTTATTAATAACTTTTTTAATAATATTGATGATAGTATTTTGCTTGTTGCTCCAAGTATGTTTGAAGCAAAAAAAATGTATGAGGCTATAAATAGATATAATGATAATTGTTTTTTGTTTGAGACGGATAGTTTATCTTTTATTAATGCACTTGCTACTAGTCCTATTCTTAAAACTGAAAGACTTTCTGTTTTGAATGAGCTTATAAATAATAAAAAAAGAATTGTTGTTACGGATTTAGTTGGCTATTTAAAGCATTTGCCTTCGGTTAGTGAATATGCTGATAAAATTATTAAATTATCTGTTGGGGATAATATTTCTATTTCAACTATTATTTCAAAGTTAGATGATTTAGGGTATAAAAGGGAAGATTTAGTTGTGAAAATGGGTGATTTTGCTGTCAGAGGATATATATTAGATATATTTTTGATTGATAGTGATAATCCGATAAGAATTGAATTTTTTGGTGATGATATTGAATCTATTCGTTTTTTTGATTCAGATGATCAAAGATCTATTTCAAGTGTTGATTCTATTAAAATATATCCTAATGATGAACTTGATGCTAATGAATATGTAAATATTTCCTCTTATTTGGGTGATTGTTATACTTTTTTCAAAGATTATAATCAAATTGGTGTTTCGTATAAGAATATGATTCAGGAACTTTTTGATTATGGTACTGAACAGTCATCGTTTTTTAAATTGGAGGATATCGTATTAAATAAGGTTATATATTATAATGATTTTGATAATTATAAAAAATGCAATAATTTTATTGATTTTGGTTGCTCTAATTTGGATTATAATGGAAATGATATTACTTATTTTAATGATTATGTTAAAAAGTACTTGTCTTTGAAAAAAACGATAGTTATTTGTTTATCTGATAGGAAAGATATTGATGATTTATTTGATTTTCAATATGTTTTGACTGACTTAAATAATATATTTGATGAAAAGGTAAATATTGTTACTTTTCCTTTGGGAGAGGGTTTTTCTATTGATAATTATGTTTTTATTAGTGAAAAGGAATTGTTTAATAGAGTTTTAATTAAGAAGAAGGCTGTTAAGTTTAAATATTCTAAGAGAATTAACGATTTAACTAAATTAAGTATTGGTGATTATGTTGTTCATGAAGCTTGTGGTATTGGTATTTATAATGGTATTAAAACTCTTACTAAAAATGGAGTTTTGAACGATTATATAGAGGTTCTTTATGCAAATGGGGATAAATTATTTATTCCTGCTTCTAAAATAGAGTTAATTAGTAAGTTTTCTGGAAAGGAAGGATATGTTCCAAAAGTTAATTCTTTGAATAGTAATGCATGGGAAAAAGCTAAAAGAAGAGTTAGTCAAAAAATAAAGTATGAGGCTGAAAGACTTCTTAAGGTACAAGCTGAAAGGAAATTGAAAAAAGGGTTTGCTTTTAGTAAGGATAACGAACTTCAAGTTATGTTTGATAATGAGTTTTTGTATGAAGCTACTGCTGATCAACTTAGAGCTACTATGGAAATAAAAGAAGATATGGAAAGTGATCTTCCGATGGATAGATTGCTTTGCGGTGATGTTGGTTATGGGAAGACTGAAGTTGCTTTTAGGGCTATGTTTAAAGCAGTTTTAGATAATAAGCAAGTTATGTATCTTTGTCCTACCACGCTTTTATCTAGACAGCAATATATGAGTGCTCTTGATAGATTTAGAAGTTTTCCTGTTAGGATTGAATTATTAAACAGATTTGTATCTTCTAAAAATGCTAAAAGAATAATATCGGATTTTAATAATGGAAATATTGATATTTTATTTGGAACGCATAGAATACTTAGTGATGATATTAAACCTAAGGATTTAGGGCTTTTGGTTATTGATGAGGAACAGCGTTTTGGGGTTGCTCATAAGGAAAAAATTAAAGAGTATAAAAGTAATATTGATGTGCTTACTCTTACTGCAACTCCTATACCAAGGACTTTGCAAATGACTATTTTTGGACTTAAGGATTTGTCTTTGATTGAGACTCCTCCAAAGGATAGGCATGCTGTACAAACTTATGTGTTTGCGTTTGATAAAAATATTGTTAGAGATATTATTTATAAAGAATTATCACGTGATGGACAAGTTTTTATATTGTATAATAGGGTTGAGGATATTGAATCTAAAGTTAGAGAGATACAGATGATTGTTCCTGAGGCAAGAGTTGCTTTTGCTCATGGTAAGATGAATAAAAATGATCTTGAGAACATAATGAATGATTTTGTTCTTTATGAATATGATGTTTTGGTATGTACAACTATTATAGAAACAGGAGTTGATATACCTAATGTTAATACTCTTATTGTATATAATTCTGATTGGTTTGGACTTAGTCAACTATATCAAATAAGAGGTAGAGTTGGTCGTAGTGATAGAATTGCTTATGCTTATTTGACATATGATAACAATAAAGTTTTAACTGAAAATTCTATTAAAAGACTTCAAGTACTTAAGGATTTTACTGAGCTTGGTAGTGGTTTTACCATTGCGGCACGTGATTTGTCAATCAGAGGTTCTGGTGATATTTTAGGTAGTGAGCAGGCTGGTTATATTGATTGTGTTGGTATTGATTTATATATGAAAATGTTGAATGATGAAATCTTAAAATTGAAGGGTATTGAAGTTTCAGATAAAAATGATGAAGTTCTTAGTAACGTTGAGGTTACTAATCATATTTCTGATATTTATACAAATAGTGATGAATTGAAGATTGAAATTCATAAACTTATAAATAGTATTGATTCTTATGAAAAATATAATTTGGTTTATAGTGAACTTACTGATAGATTTGGTAAACTTAATGATGATATTATATTATACATGAATAAGGAATTATTTGAAAATTATAGTAATAAAATAGGGATTTCTAAAATAGTTGAAGATAGTTTTAGTGTGTCTGTAATGTTTAATAGTATTAGATCAAATTCAATTGATTATGAAGATTTAATTATGAAATCACTTAAAATTAGTAATAGATTTATATTATCTTATAAGAATAACTGTTTATTTATTAAAATTTTAAAAAATAGTGGT
>CAKOIB010000060.1 GCA_934086255.1 uncultured Bacilli bacterium | reverse complement strand
GAACATACCTTATCATAAGTAACACCTTTACCCTTACAATCAGGACAAGTAGTCTTAGATAAGAAACTACCAAACATTGTATTTTGTTGTTTAGTAATGGTTCCACTTCCATGACAAGTATCACAAGTAGACTCACCAGATCCACCTTTACCAGAACAAGCGCTACACTTTTCAGTTGTCGTAATTTCTATATCTTTTTTACAACCTAAAATAGCTTCCATAAATGTAATATTCATAACTAAAAGTGAATCATTACCACGTGACTTTCTTTGTCTTTTGGAACCTCCGAATGATGAAAAGCCTCCGAAATGTCCTCCCATTCCTCCGAATAAATCTTCGAAAATATCACTTAAATCTATGTCTTGGAAATTAAAGTCAAAACCACCGGCATTACCATTTGGTCCTTCGAATGCCGCATGTCCAAACTGATCGTACTTCTTACGTTTATCAGCATCAGATAAAACAGCATACGCTTCTTGTGCTTCCTTAAACTTTTCTGCGGCATCATCTTCTTTTGAAACATCTGGATGATATTTCTTAGCAAGACGTCTAAATGCAAGTTTTATATCAGATTCACTCGCATTTTTATCTACACCAAGAACTTCATAATAATCTCTTTTTGCCATACTACTCCCTCTTTCATTTTATTAATTCTTTAAACTCTTTTAGCGTAGATGAAAACATATCAAGTGCATCATCGATTGTAGAATCATTTTCTATATCAATACCTACGCTTTTTAATATTTCAAGTGGATAGTCACATCCTCCACTAGATAAAAACTTCATATAATTAGCTACTGCATCATCTTTATTATTAAGTATATCACTTGCTATTCTACAAGCGATGGATATACCAGTTGCATATTTATAAACGTAAAAACTATTATAAAAATGTGGTATTCTTGCCCATTCTAATTTAATTATATCATCACTTACTACATTATCTCCATAATATTTTTTATTCAAATCATAATAAATATTACAAAAATCATCACAAGTTAATATCTCATTATTAAATGTTTTAGTATGAACAATACTTTCAAACTCTGCAAACTGTGTTTGTCTATATAAAGTAGTTCTAATATGTTCCATTAAATTACTCAAATAATATAGTTTTTCATTTTTATCATTAGCATTTAAATAACAATATCTATTTAAAAGTATCTCATTAACAGTAGATGCAATCTCTGCTAGAAAAATAGGATAAGAAGCATCGTGATATTCTTTGTTCTTATGAGAATAAAAGCTATGCATACTATGTCCTAGTTCATGTGCAATAGTAGAAACATCATTAAAGGATCCTTCAAAATTAAGTAGAACATAAGGTAATGTATCATAAGAACCCCATGAATAAGCACCACTTCTTTTATTTTTATTATTATAAACGTCAATGCATTTACTATTAAATAAATTAGTTAAATCTTTTATATAATAGTCTCCGAGTGGTTTTAATGCATCAAGAACTAAATCTTTTGCTTCTTGATAAGTATACTTCTTATTTATATCTTTTATTAAAGGTACATGAAGATCATACATATGCATCTCATCTAAACCTAGAAGTTCTTTTCTAATACTCATATAATCATGTAATAGATCAATTCTTTTATTAACTGTACTAATAAGTTTATTATATAAATTAACACTAATGTTATCATTATCTAAACTCATTTGTATAGGACTGCTATAATTTCTAGTATGAGCAAGAAAACTATCAACTTTTAAATTACCATTATATGTTGATGATATAGTATTTTTTAAACTATCATAACTATTATACATAGAATAAAATGCATCATGACGAACTCTTCTGTTGGTTGATTCAATGTATCTAGAATAATTACTATTATTAAGTTCAACTATATTATTATTAGAATCTTTTATATCAGAAAACTTTATATCAACATCATCAATCATATCAAAAGTATCTGAAGGATTTCTAAAAATCTCACCCAAAGATGCTAGTAATGTTTCAATTTCTTTAGTTAAGGTATGTTTTTTGGTTCTAAATGTGTCTTTAAGAATGAACTCATATTTTTTTAACTCTTTATTTTCTTTCATGTAATCATCTATTAAACTATAGTCGCTTTTAAGAAGTTCAGGTATAAAAAACGATACATCAGAAAAAACTTTATCACAAATGCCATCTATTCTTTTTACCAAAGCAAGATTGTTTGTAATAGACATATCTTCATGATGTTTCATATTAGCATAAACTACTAACTTATCAATAAGTCTCATTACTTCATAATATTTATTTATTCCATCAAGAAGATTAGTACTACTGTCAAGAAGGTGTCCTTCATATGAGCAAAACTCGTTTGTTAATGACAAAACCTTATTAAGATCATCTTCTATTTTTTCATTACTACTATAAATCTTAGATAAATCCCACTTATAAGAATCATCTATTTCACATCTTTGTTTAATCTTATCCATATTCTCTCCTTATAAATTATATATAAGGGAAGTCATTAGACTTCCCCTAAATAAATTATTTTTCTTCGTATTCTGCTTCTTGTACTCCATCATCTTTTTTATCATCTTTAGATTCTTTATTTTCTTCAGGAGTAGCTTGTTGATAAACTTTTGCAGCCAAAGCATAAGTTACTTCTTGTAAAGCTTCAGTCTTTTTCTTAATATCATCAAGATCATCTTTTTCTAATGCTTCTTTTAAGTCTTTAATCTTTTCTTCTGCATCAGACTTTTCTTTATCTTCAACTTTATCTTTAAGATCCTTAATAGCCTTTTCAGTAGCAAAAATCATTTGTTCTCCTTCGTTTTTAGCATCTGCTAAAGCTTTTCTCTTTTCATCTTCTTCTCTATTAGCTTCAGCTTCTTTTACCATTTTATCAATTTCATCATCTGAAAGTGAAGTATTAGATGTAATAGTAATCTTTTGTTCTTTATTAGTACCTAAATCTTTAGCAGTTACATTTACAATACCATTAGCATCGATATCAAATTTAACTTCAATTTGAGGTACTCCACGTGGTGCTGGAGGTAAGTCAGTAAGTTGGAATCTACCAAGTGTTTTATTATCTGCAGCCATTGGTCTTTCACCTTGAAGAACATGAATATCTACAGCAGGTTGATTGTCTTGAGCTGTACTGAATACTTGAGATTTACTAGTTGGAATTGTTGTATTTCTAGGAATTAATACAGTCATTACATTACCTAAAGTTTCAATACCAAGTGATAATGGTGTAACATCAAGAAGTACTACATCATTTACATCTCCAGTAAGTACACCTCCTTGAATGGCAGCACCCATTGCTACTACTTCATCAGGGTTTACTGATTTATTAGGTTCTTTCCCTAATTCTTTCTTAATTAATTCTTGAACCATTGGGATACGAGTAGAACCACCAACTAAAATTACTTGATCAATATCATCTTTAGACACTTTAGCATCTTTCATTGCATTTCTTACTGGTGTAAGAGTTGAATCTATTAAATCTCTAACTAAATCTTCAAACTTAGCACGTGTAAGAGTCATATCTAAGTGAAGTGGTCCATCACTACCTTGTGTTATAAATGGACAAGATATTTGAGTAGTAGTTACTCCACTTAAATCTTTTTTAGCTTTTTCAGCTGCTTCTTTTAAACGTTGCATTGCCATTTTGTCTTTTGATAAGTCAATACCATTAGCTTTTTTAAACTCATCAACTAAATAAGTAATAATTTTTTCATCAAAATCATCACCACCTAAATGGTTATTACCATTAGTAGCTTTTACTTCAAATACACCTTCACCAAGTTCTAGAATAGAAACATCGAAAGTTCCTCCCCCTAGGTCATATACAAGGATAGTTTGCATTTTATCTTGTTTATCTAAACCATATGCAAGTGATGCTGCTGTTGGTTCATTAATAATTCTTTCTACTTCAAGTCCTGCTATTTTACCTGCATTCTTAGTAGCTTGACGTTGTGCATCATTAAAGTATGCTGGAACAGTAATTACTGCTTTAGTAACTTTTTCTCCAAGATATGCTTCAGCACTATTTTTTAAATCAGTTAAAATCATTGCACTAATTTCTTCAGGACTGTATTTTTTACCATCAAGTTCAACTTTTTCTTTAGTACCCATTAATCTTTTAATACTACGAACAGTATTAGGATTAGTTTCAGCTTGACGTTTTGCAACATCTCCGACTAATTTTTCTCCATTTTTAAATGCTACAATTGAAGGAGTGGTTCTATTTCCTTCAGGATTTGGGATTACTTTAGCTTCCCCTGCTTCTAAGACTGCTACACAACTATTAGTTGTACCTAAGTCTATACCAATTATTTTACTCATATTATCATTTCCTTTCATATTTATTTTTAACTATTATTCATTTATTATAACCATTGCTGGTCGTAAAACTTTGTCTTTATATGTATATCCTTTTTTAAATACTTCAAGTACTACACCAGACTCTTTAGTATCATCCTTTTTAGTAGCAACACTTTGATGATACATTGGATCAAATGTTTTATCAAGTGCTTCAATCTCTTTTACTTCATAACTATTTAATATATCAATAACTTGATTGTAAATAAGTTTAAAGCCATCAAGATAACTCTTAAAAGCTTCATCATCTAAAACTAAAGCCCTTTCAAAATTATCTACAACATTAAGTAGTGACAATATCAAATCACTATTGCAATACTTAAGTAAATTAGAAGTCTCTTCATCTTTTCTTTTACGATAATTTATTAAATCTGCCTTACTACGAAGAACTTCCGTTTTTAAAGATTCAATCTCACCCTTAAGAAGTTCTATTTCTTCATTCTTATTAGGCTTATGTTTCTTTTTTACTTCAGTTTCTTTTTCTATATTTTTGTTTTCTTCCATTTTTCCTCCCTCACTTAAGATGTTCTTTTATGTAACTAAGAAGAGATACAACACGATCATATTCCATTCTTTTTGGACCGATTACCGCGATTGTGCCATCATCTGTATCTGTTTTATACTTGGTTTTAATAACAGTAACATCGTCATCTAATTTAGATTCTTTTCCAATATAAATATTTATACCATTATCATCCTCTTCAATAGATTCAAATAAAGAACTATCCTCAAACTTATTAAGAAGATTCTTAATCTTTTCTACATTGTTAAACTCAGGTTGATTCAAAATATTAGTTTTTCCTACAAATGACATATCATTCTTAGAAACCATATCACTAAATACATTATAAAAAGCATTATATATTATTTCATGTTGCATTACATATTGATTAATTATTGGTTTTACCTCAAACTCTAATTTTTTATTTATCTCATCAATCGGTGTACCAATAAGTAATTTATTGATAAGTTCAACAGTTTTTTGAACCTCTTCAATACTAACACCAGAAATAGTTATATTCCTATGTTCCACATGCCCTTTATCAGTTACTATTATAGCAATAAGTTTAGAATCCATAAGAGGAAGAACTTCAACTTTTTGTAACTTATTAAAGTTAGATTTAGAACCTAGTACTACTGATGTATAGTCAGTAAGTTCGGATATAATAGCAAGACTTTTTTTAATTACATCAGGCATATCTAATTTATTATTATTAAATATAAGTTGTAATTTTAATAAATCATCACCATTCATCTTTTTAGGTTCCATTAAATTATCTACATAATAACGATAACCTAATTCACTAGGTATTCTACCACTAGAAACATGAGTCTTTTCAAGATAGCCAAGATCTTCAAGAATAGACATTTCATTTCTAACAGTAGCACTAGAACAATCAAGTTCATCACATATTAGTTTAGAACCAACAGGATTAACACTTTTTACATATTCATCAACAATCAGTTGGAGTATTTTTTCTTGTCTTGAAGTTAGCATATTAGCCTCCTTTAGCACTCTAATTCCTTAGTGCTAATATCATTATAATATTATATGTTAGCATTGTCAATACATGAGTGCTAATTTTTTTATTTTTTTTACATTAATAAAAAACAATATAGAAAAGCATACCAGTTTATGTCACTTTTTCCACTAAAGAACAAGTAAACTTATTCATTAATGAAAATGTCAACGTCAAAACTTAAAAAAATGTCAATGTTAAAAGTTGATAATTTTCTGTCAGTTTTTATAATAACATTTACATCTCTGTATTTTAGTTTCTTTAATTCCATTTTCTTTTCCTCCCTCCATTAAAAAAACTTAATCATTTTTTTAGATGATTAAGTTTTTTTAATTAATTAACCACGTCAGACACAGTTATGTGAAAAGAGTCACTTATTAATTTAGATTGGATATTACTGCGCGGGCGGAGCGATCATTTAAAGCGGCACCGGTGTAGTGGCTGAAGCAGAAGGCACCGGCAGAAGCCCCAACACCATAGTACCCGCCGCGCATAACCCAAGGGACGTTAGAGTACATGAAACTGGCGTTATCTGAATACCAGTTACCACTTGTCCCAGTAGGTGCCATTTCTTTTGTTGCATCTCCTAGTTTTCCTCTTGTATATTCTGTATTACTTCCACGACTATATTTATCATAATATCTCTTACTTGGGAATGCATATGTTCCTGTAAATGCTGTACCATCATCTAAGATTCCTGTAAATGCTGAGTTATTATTACTTGATGTTGAATATCCACTCATTTGTTGTCCATTACTATATACCATATTACCCATCATGTATTCTCTTGCTCCGCCGCTCATATCATATACTCCATATATATTTCCTGTTGTTGAGGCACTTTGTCCTAATGTTGTTGTATATGAATTGCATGTTGCACCACTTGTTATCGAACCTGCACTTTGTGGTCCACATCCTGTTGTGAATGTATTTGCACTATTTAATGCTACTTCTTTATTTATTCCATATTTACTATGTGATAGATATGTTACTGCTCCCCATTCCATATTCTTCATCATAT
>CAKOIB010000059.1 GCA_934086255.1 uncultured Bacilli bacterium | reverse complement strand
AATACTTCAATATTTATATCTTTAGCACTAAGTCCCCTCTTTTTTAAGCCGTATATTACTTGTCCCATTTGAAGTCCAAAGTCTCCAAGATGCACATCTCCGATTACTTTATAACCTTTTTCTTTTAATATTTCATATATAGATTGTCCAATTATCGCAGGTCTAATATGTCCAACATGAAGAGGTTTAGCTATATTAGGACCTCCATAGTCTATTACACATGTTTTATCTTCATTAATTTTTTCTATGCCAAAATTACCTGAAGAAATACTCTTATTAAGTTCGTTTAAAATAAGTTTGTCACTTATTTTAATATTGATAAAACCAGGTTTTGCAAAAACTACAGAATCAAAGTAATCATCAAAATCTGAGCAATTATTAATCATATTAGTAATATGTTCTCCGACTTCAATAGGATTTTTTCTTTCTTCTTTTGCTATTTGAAAAACACTATTAATTTGATAATCACATAGCTCTGGTCTATTGGAAATACTTACCTTAGCATATTTTTCGTCTAAATTGTTTTCTTTAAAAATATTAAGTATTTTACTTTCTAATTTTTCTTTCATATAAATCACCCTTTCAATAAAAAAGATCTATAAAATAAGGACGAAAGACTCCGTGGTACCACCTTACTTCATAGAACTCTATGCACTCTTTTTTTAACGCAAAACTACGTTTAAGCTCAAAGATACGTTCATAAAGAACTTATTATTAGGTTTTCACTATCCCTAACTCACTAAAACAGTAATCTTTATTACTTCTTCTTTTCATTGCTTAATAATATAGGAAAATAATAACAAAAAAACTTTTCCTTGTCAATAGTTTCCAATAAAATAATTTTAAGCAAAAAAATAGACCCCTACCGAAAATAGCTGCCTTACAAAAAACAACTTAATGTTTTTTTACTTGCATATATAATATAACATATTCAGTAATACTATGTCAACTATATTTGGGCAAAAAAATAGACCCCTATCCGAAAATAACTGCCTTACAAAAAACAACTTAATGTTTTTTTACTTGCACATATAATATAACATAACCAGTAATACTATGTCAACTATATTTGGGCAAAAAAATAGACCCCTACCGAAAATAGCTGCCTTACAAAAAACAACTTAATGTTTTTTTACTTGCATATATAATATAACATATCTAGTAATACTATGTCAACTATACTTGGGCAAAAAAATAGACCGCTATCCGAAAATAACTATCTTACAAAAAACAACTTAATGTTTTTTTCCCTGCGTATATAATATAACATATCTAATAATACTATGTCAATATTTCTTATAAAGTTTTATATTACATAATACTTTTTTATAATGCAATCAAAATAATGATAAACAGATTGTAATAACTCATTATTCTTATAATAATTTTTATTTCTTGGTATTCTATCATAAAACAAATCATTGATCTTTTTAGTTACACCATACTTCACACCATTACTAGTTACTATTTTATCAAACATATAAAGAGCATAAGTAATTTGTCTTATTCTTGAATTAGATAATTTTTTATATCTTGATTTTATACTTATATCACACCTATCTAAAAAATCAATAACTTCGATATGTGCCCTTTGAGTTTTATCTCTTACTCCTAAATCGCTTAATATATTTGCATTATGGGCAACTGCGTTCCTTAACTTAACTATTTCCTTTAAGATATAAATAGATTGTCTTTCTTTGTCTAATCCATATTCACTAGTAAAAAACTCATAAAAATTGATAAGTTCACCCATTGTTATTATTTCTAAGAACTCCCAAATAGGTATGTTTTCTAATCTATTATCTTTGTCTATATCATATTTAGAAAAAATCTTTTTATAATAAGTGCTTGTAACTTTCTTTAAAATACTATTGTGTAATCTTTGTTCATTATTATAATCATTTTCTAGATACATATTTACTATTCTATACCCATCTTCTTCATCAATCTTTTCAATAAGATTAAGTATTTTCAATTTTAAATAATGTTCTATATCCAATATTACATCATTAAGTACTAATCTAAGTTTCATATCAATTATAGATAGGTCTTTTAAATAAGCAAAATCTAAATCTAGATATTTACCTTCCATTTTACCCGCGGGACTAGGATACTTTAAAAAATTATTCTTATAACAAGTAACATTATAATAATTATTATTAAACTTTAGATAAATAAAAGCTTGTCTTTCACTAAATAATTTAAACTTAATATTTTTCATCTTTAAATTATTAATCATATCTTTTGTACTCATCATTGGCTCTAGTACATTTTTAATCATCATTTTCATAAAACACCTCCCAAAGAAAACTAAACTAAATATAACAAATATAAAATATTAAATCAAGCAAGTTTAGGGTAACAAAAAAACTCTATAAAGAGTTCTAATTTTTAATAACAGATTTTAGTCTTTTAATAACTTTTTTTTCTATTCTAGATATATATGATTGACTAATATTAAGTTTTTCTGCGACATCTTTTTGTGTCATCTCTTCATAACCATTAAGACCATATCTTAAGCACATTATTTCTTTATCTCTTTTATCAAGTTTATTTAATTCTTTTCTTAATAGTTGTTTATCTAATTCATCATCTAATCCTTTAGTAACTATATCCTTATCAGTGCCTAATATATCCTCAAGGTGAAGTTCGTTTCCATCAGCATCAAAACTAAGTGATTCTTCAAAAGATATATCAGTCTTACTTTTTTTAGTTTTTCTAAGATACATAAGTATTTCATTGTCAATACATCTAGAGCAATAAGTAGCAAGTTTTATATTCTTATCTTTAGAAAAAGTATTAATTCCTTTGATTAAACCAATAGAGCCTATGCTTACTAAATCTTCGAGATCAACTTTAGTATTTTCATATCTTTTAGCAAGAAAAACTACTAATCTAAGATTATGTTCAATAAGTTTATTTCTAGCACTTGTATCTCCGTTAAAGGATAAATCAATTAATTTGTCTTCTTCTTCCTTTTCAAGAGGCGGAGGCAAAATATCAGTTGCTCCGACATAAAAGATATTATTTTTTCTAAATAAGTTTTTTAAAAATATTATTATTTTCATTCAATCATCTCCTTATGCAGTATTATATCAGTATCATATAGATGAAATTTGTCATTTGATAACCCAATTAATACATTATATTTATAACCAATATCTTTTATGTATAACTTATCACAAAAAATGCATTTCATTAGTCCTGTTCCACTTATAGTATTATAAGGAACTATTATAAAAGAATCATATAAAATATTAATGTTTTTATTTAGAATAAGAATAGGTTTATTAAAATATGGATCATATAAATTATTACCAGTATCTAGATAGGCACTTAGTTTAAATGTTTGGTTTTTGTTATATAAAATAACACTATATATATTAGATATATTATTTTTATACACCTTATTTATATAAGAATACAACTCAATAATTAATAAAGAACTAAGTAATACTATGATATTATTAAGATTAAAACCATTAGTAAAAAGTATTACACCAGTAGATTTATTGCCTAGTTGATTATTAATAAAGAAAAGTGAGCCTCCGAGTATTATAGAAAGTAATATTAAATATATAAAATTAGTAAATGTATATTTAAAGCTTTTAAAAGAAAAAGTAATAAGTAGCATAATAACTCCGAGTAAGAGTTTAATAAAGAAGTATATATAACCATTTATAGATATAAAAAGTATAAAAATAGTAAGTCCTCCGAATATGGAACCAAGTAGTAATCTTGTTCTAGAGGTATTTCTTTTTAATATAATGTTAATTCCATATAAAAGAATAAGATCAAATAAGAAATTGATAAAAAAAATATAATCTATATATATAGTCATAATACCACCTAAACTATTATATAAATTATATTTTAAATATTTTGTCGATTATTAATATTGTTCATATATAACTATTGTATAAATTATATTTATTTAAAATTGGATAAGATAAAATTAGCAACATATGAAGAATAACTAGGTCTATAATCAGGTTTCATTTCAAGTTGAAGACTATTTTGAGCAATACCAGACTGAATAATCATTCCTCCTTGTAATGTGGAATCACTTATAATTAAGTAACTAGCACTACCGTAATCGCAACCACTATAGGTGTTAACAGATATAAAATCATCTGATTTATCATGTAAGTATTCTGCTAATGTTTTATCTATACACTTGTATTTTGAAGATAGCACACTACCCTTTCTAGTCCCAATTGCAAAACCAAATTCTCTTGAAGAAGCAATACCATGTAAATCCATATTTAATATTGCATTAGTATTAGTTCCTAAATCTTTTGCTAAAGAAACAAATATACCTCCACCATAATAATTAGGATCAGTTTCATCATATGCTTGTCTAGTTACACAAACAGAATTAGTTTTTTTGGCTACTTCAATACACATTTCACCAGTATTTAAATCTCTTGCTTTTATTGAGCCCTCTCTTAATTGTTTTACTGAGTGGGGAGCGGTAATTACATATGGATTTTTTATGTCTTGATATATAACCATTTTCTCAACAGAACTGAGTTTCATAAAATCATTATAAGTATATTTGTAATTGTTGGTAACTAAAATTACACTATCTTTGGGTTCTTTAGTAGTATCATTAGAAATACTAGAAAGGACTCCTGATGAGGTTTTATCAATACTTATACTAGAAATATCTATTACTGTTATACTAAAATATGAAGTCTTAACAATACCATTTACATTGCATGTAACAGTAATATTTTTATTACCAGTAGTATTCATATTAACATCAGATAAGGTACAGCTATCTGTAATTGTTTTCGTACTATCGTCACTAAATAAACCCTGTACATAAAAACCATCTAAAGAGAGTTTTTCTCCTTTAGCATAAGTGGTCTTTGTGGGTTGGTTTACTGAAATATTTTTTAATGAAGCAGCATCATTATTTACATTAACTCTAAACTTATAACTATAAGATTTATCATTAAACTTATTTGTATCAACATCTTTATCAATCCAAGCCCTTAACCTATAACCAGTTATAACTTCATTTTTTGCATTAGAGAATGTTTCTTCTTGTGATTTTAATATATAATTATTTAGCTTATCAATAGTAACAGGGGGAACTACTAAAGTTTCAGTCCCATTTTCTATTTTAGTCAAATATACTTTAATTTCACTATCATTTAGTTTATTGTCTACTGCAAGTGGTTCTATAACAATATTATAATTAATTTTTCTTTTAGTACTATCATTAGCATTTGTCTTAATATAAGTAAGTATTTGAAAATCAAAGTAAGTATCTAATTTCTTGCCATCAGTATCAGTAATAGGTAAAGCATTTGACATACCTATTTCATTTGTTTCTGTATAACTCATCTTTATTTGTCCTGTGGTGATACTACTATTACCAGTGGATAAAACAAGTCCAAAAATTGCATAAGAGGAAAAGAACACGATACTAAGACCAAATAGAATTAAAGATATAATTGCTAGTACTTTTATATTTTTATTCATAAAACACCTTAACAAAAGAGAATATTATCTAATGATAATATCTCCTTTTACAGTATTAATTTTTAATTGATATGTGCCTTTGTATGATTTAGCTACTATTTTATCACCAAGTGTATCAGAAACATCAACTGAAGCATTTTTAATGTTTTTAATAAATATGTCTCCATCACGAGATTCTACTGTGCTATTGTTAGTAAGATTAAACTTGTTTATTGTTATGTCTCCTTCGACTGATAAAATTGATGCTTCTTCTTTTATATCAGAAATGATAGCATCTGAATCGATGACATTAAGATCAAGTACTCTTACTTTATTAATAGAGACGTCTCCATCATCGGATTTAATAGTTAGTTTATTGATTTTAGATAAGCATATATCTCCATCAATGGTTTCTATATTGGCATTAATATTGAAATTATTTTTAATAGAAATGTCTCCATCAGTAGAATTAACATTAAGAGTTCCAATATAACTTTTTGGAAGAGTGACTACAACTTTTTGTTTTAAGAATCCATTTTTATGGGAAAACTTATGATTAATCATTTCTATATTTAAATCTTTATTAGTAGAACTACTTATATCAATGTTTTCTTTATCATTACCATAGTATTTAACTATTATTTTATCATTTGAACCAGTTTTTACTTCAAGATCATAATACAGCATATCAAAATTAATATTATTTACACTTGATATGTTGTATTCATTGGTATAAGCAAGATTAAGTCTTAAGTCAAATATTCCACATAAATTAAGTAAAAACATTAAAGTACATAGTATAACAGTTATTAGTATTATTAGATTATTTCTATTCATTTTTTTCTTTTCTTTCATAATTAAAACTCCTTTTTATTTATTATTATTTTATAAGCTTAACTGATATGGGTCAGAGCTTGTACCAGACTCACCTGAAATTTTTACGTTAGATGATAGAGTTAGAACTGGGCGCACGGCATACTCATCGTGGTAGGCGCTGTTGGTGTGGACGTAGCTGCTAAAGATAAAAGTACTCGAGGTCACAACGAACACAAAGTGGGGAAGAGATAAATCTTGCGGAAGCAACCATGTATATTCACTTTTATCTAACCAATTATTTGTTGATTTACAACTTTCTGAAACATTATATTTATACAAGTCATTTATACATTCTTTTGACGCTGCATATCCATAATCACTCGCATACATTATTGCTATTTTTTTAGAAGTATCATTTTGCATTATTGGATTTGTTCCATAATAGTATCCTGTTCTATTTGCTTCATTCTTTCTTTCATATTGCCACATTATATCTGATGTTATTTCTGAGGTATTATATCCTCCAAGATAATATTTTGCTGTTCCAATCATGTTTTTTGCATCACTACTTAATGTATTGTAATAATCATTATTTAAGTATGTATTTAATGTTCCTGTTACCCAATTATTATATGAATCAGTTGATGTATCGTGTGTTTCGTTCCATTTCATATTTCCAATAGATTCATCTTTTATTATTTTAAATC
>CAKOIB010000058.1 GCA_934086255.1 uncultured Bacilli bacterium | reverse complement strand
AATCATTATTCTTTATGCATATTTACACCAAATATGAATATCATTAATTAGGTATCGCTTTCGGGTGGTACAATATTAAAAGTAGAACCTGGTTCATAAGTCATCCATATAGGCAGATTCCTATTAAGAGTCTCTGCACTATAATTATTATAATTATTAGGATCATAATTAGGACGAGAAGACATTCCTAAAACCTCACCAGTATTAGGATCCATTGCAATAGCAAGAGCATTATCAGGATTAAACATTTTAACTATATTATTAAGTTCCCTTTCAATAGAAACCTGTATATCATAATCAATAGTAAGCATTATATCCATACCTCGAGTAGCTTCAATATACACTTCATTAATATCAAGCTTATTACCCTTAGCATCACTATAATACTTAATCGCCCCATCATCACCAGTTAAATAATCATTATATAAAAGTTCAATACCAGATAACCCCTGATTATCTATACCAACATAACCAATAACATGAGATAACATCTCATTATTAGGATAATATCTTTGAGACTCCTTAACTAAATAAACACCATCTAAATTATAACTATTTATCTTATCACTAACCTCTTTAGACAATCTTCTACCCTCAGGATGAATCCTTTCAATAGAAGTCACCTTAGTAACATGTTTATAAATATCATCATATGAAGTATCCAAACACTCACTAAGTATTCTAGCAGTCCTTTCCTTATCAACAATTTGATTAGGTATAACAATCAAAGACGTAGTAGTAACATTATCAGCAAGCACTTTTCCATTACGATCAAGAATCAAACCACGCTCAGCAGTAATAGGAAGCTTCCTACTCCATAAATCATCAGAAAGAAACCTAAGCCTCTTATAAGAAACAGTCTGAACATAAAAAATACGTAAAATAACAAATATCAAAAGAACTACTATAACAAATAAAACCATCTTAATTCTTATATTATTATTCTTAACAAACAAAGTAATCACCAGTTAATTATATAAAAAAACAAAAATATTAGAACCAAAACCAATCAACACAAACCCAAGATTGCAAGTATTTAGAAACACTTAAAAAAAGAACCAATCGGTTCTTAATTAAATCTTTTCTTTAAAACAAAGCAACTAGACATACCTACAACTGATATAAACAAAGTAACAAAACTTACTAAAATATTATCAGCAGTATCAGGATTTTCCACTTTAGCAGGTATTAACTCAGTACTAATTTTAATAACCATATCACCCTTTATATTACTAAGTAAAACCTTATTATTAGAAAAATCTTTTAAAACACCATTAACCAAAACACTCTTAATCCTGTAACCATCTTTTACTCTAATAGGAAGCTTCTTATTAGAACCCTCTAAAACATTTTCCTCATAAGGAATATTTCCTAAAAGATTAGAATCCCCTTCAACCTTTAAAAGATAAAGATTAACAGTCTTAACATGATTAAACCTAGAAATATCATCAGTTACAATATTATCATCAGTTACAATATTATCATAAGACAAATCATCACTATCACCCGCTAGAATAACCCTTTTACCTAAATTATTAAATTGAGGATTACCCATAAATGAAACCTGACCAGCCTTAATATCCAAATCACAATTATCAAGAATAAAATCACTACCTCTATTAGTACCAATACCATAATTTTGACTATTAACTTTTATAGTATCATCTTTAAGTGACAATGATGAATCACACCATATACCACCTGCAACACTAGTCAAATCCAAACTAGAACCAGTAATTTTCATAAAACCAGCACTGTAAATAGAAGCAAACACACTCTTTGCTTTAATCTTAGAATTAGTAATTTCTAAAGAACCATCTCCATAATCATTAAATACATAAATAGCATTAGATCTGTCAGCAGTAGCTTCTAAATCAAGAGTACTATCACTAATAGTCATATTAGAATAAGAAGAAATACCAGAACCAACACCTTTAGCCTTTACCTTAGCACCATTTTTAATAACAAGTCCATTCTCATTCTCAATCGTAGACTGACCCGCCTCATTAGTGGTAAAATCAACATTAGCACCATCAATAACAACTTGTTTTCCTTGTACTGAAGCCCAACCAGAATTAATAGTTAACTTACCATCACCAGTAATAATAACTTTATTACTAGATCTAATTCCAAAAAAATTACCCAAAGCAGTAATAGTATTATTACCCTTTACAATAACCTTAACAGAATCACTTGTACTAGTTAAATTAATTGCATAATTACTAGCATTCAAAGTAATCCCATTCAAAGTAAGTTCCTTAGTACTATCATTATAAGAAATACTACCTCCACCTACATTGATCGTAGAATTGACATCACTTAATCTAACGCCATCTACATAAACATCATAAAATGTTTCTGCATTTACATTTAAAGTAAAAAAAGTAAATACAACAATAATTAAAAATAACAATTTTTTCATAAAATCTCCCTCCTAATAAAAGAATAACATAAAAAAACAATAAATAAAATATGCTAAAAGTCATATATAAAACACTTTTACAATAAATAAAAATATGTTAATATATTAGTAAATGAGGTGATTATATGCAAAACAAAAAAATCATAATAATCGAAGACCAATTAATACTAAACGACATGCTTAAAAAAACACTTGAGAAATCATTCGAAGTCGTAGCAACAAGTGATGACGCCAAAGACATGCTAAATCTATGCGATAAATACAAACCAGACCTAATCCTAACAGATATATGCACAAAAAATAACTCAAGTGGTATTAAAAACGGAAAACTAGTAAAAGAAAAATATAAAGACAATATAAAAGTACTAGTAATAACCGGAGTACCACAAATAACATTTTTAAAAGAAGCAAAACAAGCAAACCTAGATGGATTCTTATACAAAAACATTGATTCAAATACTTTAATAACATCAATTAATCAAGTACTAAAAGGATCAAAACTATTCGAAGAAAAAAGCATAGAAAAAGACGATAATATAAACTTTGATAAACTAACAGAAAAAGAACTAGAAATATTAATACTACTATGCAGTGGTATAGACCGTGAAAAAATAGCTTATCAATTAAACATAACACTAGGTACACTTAAAAACCATATATCATCAATCCTATACAAACTAGACTTTGAATCAGTATCCAAGCTTTTAGTATATTGCATTGGAAACGGATACATAATACCAAAACTAAATAATTAAGAGATTTCTCTTATTTTTTTATACTAACTTTTAAAACAAAAGAATCATCATAAGAAATATCAATAACACCACCCAAAGAATAAACCTTTCTTATCATACCCTTAATACCATCACCAAAAACTATCCTTTTACTTGGCTTTTTACCATCATTACTTATAACCATTTCATAACCAAAAGAAGTCTTTTTAATAACAACATCAATATTCTTACTATCAGCATGAACGATAGCATTAGTAACACTTTCCCTAATAACCTCAAAAAAAACCAAAGATTTTTCCCTATCAAAAGGAAGAACACCATCTACATTAACATTAATACCATAAACCTTATAAGAAGAAACAAGATCAAAAAGAGCCTCATTAAAATCCTCATACTCTCTATCAATAAACAAATCATCAAACATCCTAGAAACTTCATCAACTAAAACATTATCACCCATAAGATACTGACTAAAAAAAGAAAGCCTATATCCTAATAAATCATGAAACTCATTCTTTATTTTAATTAAATTATTAGTCTTCTCAATTCTTTCTATATTATCCAAATTAGAAACAATCTTTTTATTAAAACACTCTATTTCTTTATTCTTAATCTCTATTTCCTCATGTATAAAATAAAGATCAGTAACATCAAAACAAACAACCTCTTTATCATTAACAATCCTAAGCAACCAAACCCTATCTAAAGACTTAAATAAACAACTCTTAAAACAACTCTTCTTAAGACTAGCAATATAATCATTATAAATACCCAAATCATTAAGAATACTATCCATTACACTATTAATAAGCAAAACCTTTCCATAATCCAAAAACATAATACCAGAAGAACACAAATCAATAGCATTTTTAATAGATAAAACAGAAACACTCTTAACCCTAAAGAAAAATATATAATTAATAACTACTAAAAAACAAAAAGCAATAGATAAAACAAAAAACAATAAACTAAAAACACCATAAAAACAATAATCTATATCATATAAACCAATAACAATCATAAAAATAAGAAAAACTAAATTAATAACTATCTTAAACAAACTATCTTTTCTTAATACTTCAATCATAGTAACATAACTCTGTAAAATACTAAATAAAACCAATATACAAGTAACAATAATCACTATATCACCTCAAATCAAAACTAATACTAAGATCATTATCATAACACTTAATTACACAATCATCTAAAAAGTCAAAATCAGAAGCACTTAAACCACTCATTTCAAACCTTAAACAAAAAGAATCAATAAATATAGCAACACTTATATCATTAATATGATATAAAACATCAAAAACCCTCTCATATATTTTAGACATCATATAACTATCACAATACATTTCATTAACAACAACCACACCACTTATATTAAAAAAACCAAAATCACAAAGAAGCTCATCAATAATAAGCTTTATACCTTCCTCATTATAAAACTCATCATTAAGCTTAGAAATAATAAGAAAACTCTTCCTCTTACAATAAGCAATAATTAACTTCAACCTTTCCATATCAGAAATAGAAACATCATCCTTACTTAAAATATCCTTAGCAATTAACCTTTTATTATAAACACTATCCTCAATCTCTAAAATAACCTTTTTCCTAAGATCAAGCTCATATAACTCCTTCCTAATCCTCTCCTCACTTTTCAAAGACTCTTGCTGAATAATAAGCTCCTCTTGTTTAATCCTAAGCTCATCCTTAAGTCTATTTAAAATACTAATATTACTTCTTAATATAACATAACTATCCTTATTCTTTTTAACACTATATAAAACATCTTCACCATCATAACAATCCAACACACAATTATTTTTAATATCATCAAGTATAAAACTAGGAACATCATTAAAACAAAAAGTAGTATATAAAACATTACCATCTAAAGAAACAATTACCATATCCAAACAAGAATTAATAAAACACTTCTTATACTTAGAATTATTAGGTATTAAATCAAGATAAAACATAATCTCAATACCAAAACAAATAAACAAACTAACTACAACAGACAAATTACTATGTACAATAAAAGAAACACCTTTAACATACAAATAAGTATACAAAATACCAAGTATAATTAAAAGAAAAGGTAAAAAAGACTTATAACTTTTATTTACTTTAAAACTATTTATAACAAGATTAATAACACCACATACATACAAAGAAAATATATAAAAACAAATAATAAAATAACCATAACTATGAACATAATCATTAAAATTAGATAAACCATTATTAAAACGAAAAACCAATTGATGCAAATCATTAGTAATAACAAAACAAAATAACAAAATTGCAATACAAAATAAAAAATAAAACTTTTTATTAGACATCTTACTATCTAAACTATCACTAAAAACATAAAACAAAAAAGGAATAAAAATAAGAGGAATATAATACAAATACCAACAATACCTAGTAATAAAAGAAATATCAACAATATACTTAATAACTCTAATAAACATCCAAAAAACTATAAGAAACCCAATAAAAAGAATATACTTCTTAGTCCTCTTATCATAAAGCTTATAATAAAGTCTTATAATCCATATAGTAAAAAATATTAAACATATAAAAGCCTCTTTTCCCATAAACACCTCAAACCTATTATATCATAATAAATAAAAAAGAACCAATCGGTTCTTATAATAATTATTTATCGTAAAACAACATCGTTTTACATTTTACAAAAATAAATTAGGAAAAAAAGTTTAAATATTCCCATTTAACTATTTTCTAGTTAACCAATTAGCAATATCAACTATTAAAACCCCTTCATATTGATAATCATCATGTTTTGTTCTAGAAATTATCATTTTAGGATAAGCATCTTTAATTTGCAACAAAGGAGTTACCTCCCTTTTAAAAGTATCATTTTCAAAATCATCACCTATATTATCTGAAACTTGAATATAAATCTTTTCATTCCTTTTCATTGCAACAAAATCTACTTCTTTTTCATATAAAACTCCAACATACACTTCATACCCACGTCTTAATAATTCCATTGCCACTATATTCTCATACACACTACCATAATTCATATTCTTTGTTCCGCAAATAGCATATTTTACAGCATGATCAGATAAATAATACTTATCTTGACTAACTAAGTATTTTTTTCCTTGAATATCATATCTCCTAACTCGATAAAAAGCAAAAGCTTCACACAAATATTTAATATATGATCCAACAGTTTTATCATTAGTATCAATCTTATTAGCAATCAAAGTATCAGTAAGACTTCTATATGAAGTTAATCTTGAAATATTATCAATCAAAAAATCACTAACACTATCCAATAGTGAAATATTTTGTATTTTATTTCTCTTTACAATATCTCTAACAATCATCGTTTTATATACATCTCTAATATAATTATATTTCTTATTTACGTCATTATATAAATAAGAACCTGAGAAACCACCCTCCAAAACATATCTATTATAACTTTCATCATTATTATCCAAATTATAGTATTCTAAAAATTCTTTATAAGAAAAAGGATAAACTTCTATACTATAAGTTCTTCCGGTAAATAACGTAGCTAAATCACTCGATAAAAGAAATGCATTAGAACCAGTTATATATATATCATATTTCATTTCAGCATGAAAATTATTTATTGCATTCTCAAATCCATTACACATTTGAACTTCGTCAATTAAAATAAAGTTATTTTTTTCTTTATCATATTTTTCAGAAACATATTTAATTAACTCTTTATATTCCTTTAATTCATCAAACTTATCAAGATTATAATCAATATATATAAGATTTGAATTAGCTTCATTTTCCTTTATATAATCAATAAACATACGAAGTAACTCAGATTTTCCACTACGTCTAACACCTGTAATAACTTTTATGTCAGGTGTTCCAATAACATCAATTACATCATGTAAATACTTTCTTTTAATAGTCTTCACACTATCACCTCTAATAAAATTATACATTTTCATTTCGCAAAAGTCAATTTTTTTTGATTTTGCGAAATGTTTTTTATTTTTATACTACTTTTCAATTATAATATTATGCATTTACTTATTAAATATACAATAATTTAAAAATTAAAATAAAAAAGAACCAATCGGTTCTTAATTTGAAGTGATAAAGTAAAAGTAGACACATAAAAAGAATGTGATCTACTTTTCTTTTGTTATAATTAAATTAAGGAGATGATTTTATGGGAAGACCAAAAGGTGGAAAAAATAAATATTGGTCAAAAG
>CAKOIB010000057.1 GCA_934086255.1 uncultured Bacilli bacterium | reverse complement strand
CAATTATACTTATACCAAATAGTTCAAGCTCTTCACTATAAGTAAGAATAATTGAAATAATTATAGATATAATAAATAATAATGAAGCAATTATCTGGAGATTAAAATTGTCTATTTCCTTATTAGTTGTATTCATAATTAATTTTACGGAGGATAACATGGATTTAATACCAAAAAATGTATCATTAGAAAACTTTTTCAACGAAAATATCAATATGAAATGTGATATCTATGAAAAAGATGACAAATACTTTATCGAAGTAGATTTACCCGGAGTAAAAAAAGAAAACATAAACATTTCTTATAGCAAAGGCTATCTAAATATTAAAACAACACAAAAAGATGAAGTACAAGAAGAAAATAAAACATACATCAGAAGAGAACGAAACTATAAAAAACTAGAACGAAGCTTTTACGTCGGAGATGTTGAAGAAACAAAAATAAAAGCAACTTACAAAGATGGAATATTAAATGTAACAATTCCAAAACAAAAAGATAACAATACAAATAAGAGAATTAGTATAGATTAAAATTCTCTTTTTCCTTTACTTTTATCATATTAATTTGATATACTCTTATTATCGGAGAGTGATACAAAATGAAAATACAAATATACTTTATGCTATTTATAACATACGCCATCATCGGTTGGATACTCGAAACAACCTATGTATTCATCGGAACAAAAAAACTATACAACAGAGGATTCATGGTTGGACCATACATACCAATATATGGAGTAGGATGCTTACTAATAACAATACTACTAAGTAGATACCAAGATTCAGTATTTGGATTATTTTGCATGTCAATGGTAATATGCTCACTACTAGAATATTTCACAAGCTACATAATGGAAAAACTATTCAAAACTAGATGGTGGGACTATAGTAAAAGAAGATACAATATAAATGGAAGAATATGCTTAGAAACAATGGTACCATTTGGATTAGTATCATTAATAGTAATATACTTCTTAAACCCATTCTTTATAGACTTATACGAAACAATGAACCCAACAGGACTAAACATTCTATGCATAATAATAGCAATAATATTTATGTCCGACTTTATCTTCTCATTAATCGTAGTATCAGGATACTCTAAAACATTAAAAAATATCAAAGCAGTTAATAAAGACGCTACTCAAGACATCAACCAATACATCAAAGACCTATTCACAAAAAAATCATACTTCTCTAGACGTCTTGTAAAAGCATTCCCTAACATGAAAGTTGTAGATAAAATAAAGAAAAAACTACAAGAACTAGTCGAAGAACAAAAAGCAGAAAAAAAAGAAACAGTAAATAAATAATAAAGCAAGCACAATTGTAAAAAACAATTTGCTTTTTTTCTTGATATTAACAAATATATAATATTAACGAAAAGGAGAGGAATAATATGGAAAAAAATAACAATATACATAACGTAACAGTTAAATTTACAAAAGAAGAATTTGATAATGCTATAGACAAAGCATTCGATAAAAAGAAAAAAGACATCAAAATGGATGGATTCAGACAAGGAAAAGTACCAAAAGACGTTTATCTAAAAAAAGCAGGAAAAGAATCTTTATACATGGATGCACTTGATATCCTATTACCATCTGCATACGACAAAGCCCTAAGCGAAGGAAAATATACTCCAATCATTGAACCAAAAGTAGATATAAAATCAATTGGTGATGAAGGAGTAGAATTAGAATTCGTTATTACAACAATGCCTGAAGTAAAAATTAAAAAATACAAAGGACTAAAAGTTAAAAAAGATAAAGTAGAAGTAACACAAGAAGAAATAGATCATGAAATAGAACACCTACTATCTAAATACAACGAAATAGTAGTAAAAGAATTCGGTGAAGTAGAAAACACAAACACTGCAGTAATAGACTTCGAAGGATTTAAAGATGGAGTAGCATTCGCTGGTGGAAAAGGAGAAAACTATCCACTAGAAATCGGCTCAAACACATTCATCCCAGGATTTGAAGAACAATTAATCGGAATGAAAAAAGATGAAGAAAAAGAAATCAATGTAACATTCCCAGAAGACTACCATGTCGAAGACTTAAAAGGAAAAGAAGTAACATAAAAAGTAAAAGTTAATGAAATAAAAGAAATAGTAAAAAGAGAACTAGATGAAGAATTCTTCGAAGATTTAGGCCTTGAAGGAGTAAACTCTAAAGAAACACTTGAAGAAGAAATCAAAAAAAATATCGAAGCATCTAAAGAACATGAAGCAGAAGAAAAATACATAGATGACTTACTTGATGCAGTAGCAAAACAAACTACTACAGACATTCCTGAAGAATTATTAAACGATGAAATAAATCACATGATTAAAAGATTCGAAGAACAAGTAAGAATGCAAGGAATAGCACTCGAAGCATTCTATGAAATGACTAAATCAACTGAAGAAGATTTAAGAAATCAAATGAAACCTGAAGCAGAAAAACACATTATGTATAGATTCATCATTGATACTATAAAAGATGAAGAAAAAATCGAAGTATCAACTGAAGAAACAGAAAAAGAAGCTGAAGAACTAAGTAAAAAATATGAAATGGATAAAAACCAACTATTAGAAATGTATGGTGGAATAGAAACATTAAAATATGAACTTGAAGTAAGAAAAGTAATTGATTTCTTAAAAGAAAATAACTAAAAATAAGCAATTGCTTATTTTTTTTAAGAAGGTGAACTAAATGGAAAACATAATCCTAATAAAATATGGTGAACTAACTACCAAAAAAGACAATAGAAAACAATTTATAAACATTCTATATAATAATTTAAAAGAAAAAATTAAAAAATATGATGCTAAAATAATAAAAGAACATGCAAGAATGTATATAATATGCAATGAACATACTAATGAAATATTAGATATAGTATCAAACACATTTGGTATTCATGCGTTTAATATCTGCTATAAGACACATACTAATACCGAAGACATTAAGTCTTTAACACTAGAACTTTTAAAACAAAAAAACTTTAAAACATTCAAAGTAGAAACAAAAAGAAGAGACAAAAACTTTCCTATAAAAAGCATGGACTTTAATCACGTAATAGGAAGTCATATTCTAAAAAATATAAATGACATAAAAGTAGAAGTACAAAACCCAGAAATACTAGTACACATTGAAATAAATAAAGAAGATACATACATCTACTTTAATGACATAAAAGGACTCGGAGGATATCCTGTCGGAGTTCAACAAAAAGGATTATTAATGCTATCCGGAGGAATAGACTCACCAGTCGCAGGATACTTAGCACTAAAAAGAGGAATAAAAATAGATGCAATCTACTTTGAAGCAATACCTCATACTAGTCTAAATGCTAGAGAAAAAGTAAAAACATTAGCAAAAGAACTTTTAAAATATACAACAGATATTAATCTATACGTTGTACCAATAACAAAACTACAAGAACAAATATATAAAAACTGTGACTCCACATACATAATAACAATACTAAGAAGAATGATGTATCGCATTAGTGAACAATTAGCAAATAAAAATGAACAATTAGTTCTAATAAATGGTGAATCAATTGGTCAAGTTGCAAGTCAAACACTAAACAGCATGAGAGTAATAAATGAAGTAGTAAAAATTCCTGTTATTAGACCAGTAGCTTGCCTAGATAAACTAGAAATAATAGAAATTGCAAAAAAAATAAATACATATGAAACAAGCATCTTACCTTATGAAGATTGTTGTACTATATTCGTTCCACGTCATCCAGTAATAAATCCTAAACATGAAAAATGCTTAAAAGAAGAACAAAAAATTAATTATGAACAATTAATAAAAGAATCAATTGATAACACAATGATTATTAATATAAAAGACGAAGAACAATTCAGTGACATTCTTTAAACCAAAAATTACCAACAAAAAAAACGTATGAAATTGTCAAAAAATCACATTCTATAAATGTATAGGAGGTGAAAATACAATGAATCAAAACAAAGCAAATAGCAAGCTAGTAGTTCCAGGAGCTAAACAAGCTATCGAATCTATGAAATATGAAATAGCTAGAGAATTTGGTGTAACTTTAGGTCCAGATGCTACTTCAAGAGCTAATGGTTCAGTTGGTGGAGAAATCACTAAACGTTTAGTTGAAAGAGGAATGAATCAATTAAGCGGTACAAACTACACTAAATAGTTAATATAAATTACTAAAAAGGATAGAAAAGGTTTATTTTTCTATCCTTTTGTTTTATAATATACTAACAAGAGGTGAAAATATGATACCAAAAAAAATAATTGAAAAATATGATGAACTAGTCACAAATAAAGAATATAATGCCCTATTACACGAAACATTAAAAAAAATTACCAAAGAAGGTACTTTTATAATCGGAGCAGGAGATAATCTTTTCATTTTAAAAAATGAAGAAGAAACAAAAATACTAGAATTATCAGTAACAGAAGAAGATGAAAAATATCTACTTAATTTAAAAATTGATATAGACGAAGAAAACATAAAATTAAAACAAGATATAAAAATAAACTTTTATAAAAATATAATCTATATAGAAAATAAAAAACAAGAAAATGAAGAAGAAACATCATTAATTGAACAATACCTAGACAATGAATTAAAAATATACTATCTAATACAAGAAAACCAAGAAGAAGAAACACTATCACATAAAGTTATGTATATTCTAGATGATAAAACAGTAACAACATATGAAATAGATTACATTGGACTAGAAAAACAAGAAAGATTTAAAAAATTAAAAGAAATAAAACCATTCGTATTTAACAATATGCAAAACCAAGAAGAATGTAAGATAGAATATAATGATGATATTCCAAAAAGAACATATAAAAAATTAGAAAGGAAAGTAATCAAAGAATTAAAGAAAGTTTTAAAATAATTCTTTTTTTCTACAATTTTCATTCAAAGAAAAAGTAGTACAAAGACAAAAATAAGTTATAAAAAAAGAAATAATAACTAAAAATATTGTCTAAAAATAATACGTAATACAAGAAAAACTGGACAAAAAAGCAAAAATATGGTATAATTATGCCATTATTTATTAAGGGGGCATCAAAAATGAAAATTATATTTGACACAGATGGAACACTAACAAATTTTAATAAATTTATAAATCTAAATGCACTAAAATATTTTGAACAAGAATACGGTATGGAAATAGTTAATCCCAAAGCCTTAGAACCCGAAGACATTTTTGATATGGATAACTTCTTTGCAAAAAAATACCATATAGAAAAAGAAGAAGCAAAACTATATACAAAAAAAGCCATAGACAAATTTTGGATAAACATACCAAGATTCATAAAGTTTTCAGTACTAGATAAATTTAGAAAAGGAGCAACAGATTTCATAAACAACTCTATTAAAAACAATCATACTATCGAAGTTCATACAAGCAGAGCTAAAACAACCGAAGACACTCCAATCGGAGAACTATCAAGAAAATTCACTTACCTACAATACAAAGCAAATGGAGCAAAAATACCATATAATGCTTTTCATTTCTACGAAAATGATGAAGAAAAAACTAAAGCAATAATTGCAAGCAAACCAGACATAGTATTCGAAGACAAACCTGAAATAATCGAGCAATTAAATAAAAATGGTATAAAAACAATATGCGTAAGTGGAGTACATAATGAAGAAGTAAAAGAATCAAAACTAACAAAAAAAATAACTGATTTCGATCAAGTAGAGCAAGTAATAGATAAACTACTAGGTAATAGTAAATACACTATGGAAAATAGAGTACATGAGTCAGATAACTTCTATAAAAAAGTAAGAGCCATAAGAACAGTTATTTTAAAAGAGTTTAATCCAATAGTAATAAACGAGAGCAATTTACTAAACAAAAAAGAAAATGAAAGCATTCTTATCGCACCAAACCATCAAAGTACAGTAGATCCACTTATAATCACAAGTATAATTGATGAAAACATTCACTGGGCAGCATTAAAAAGATTCTTTGATGCCCAAGATAGTATATTTAACAATAATAAAAATCCATTACTATGCAAACTAACAGCATACTCATTTAAAAAATTCGAATACTTTCCAATAGAAAGACTAAAAGACAATCCAAAAGCCAACAATCTAAAAGCCTTAAAAGACATGGCACTATTCTTAAAAAACAATCAATACGTTGGAATATTTCCTGAAGGAACAACCAATAAATCAAAAGAAAAAGACTTTGGATACTTTGAACCAAGCTTCATTTCACTAGCAAAAAATGGGGACGCATTCATTCAACCAGTAACAGTTCTATGGATAAAAGACTTAGACATAGAACACAAAGTAATTATTAATTTTGCTACCCCATTCAAACTAGAAAACATGACAAAAGAAGAAGCTTACAATAAATACCTTGAAATCCAAAAAGAACAACTAGAAGAAAATAAAAAAATAAAAAAACAACTAACTAAAACAAAAAAATAACAAAAAATATTTAAAAAACAAAATAAAAATAGTATAATTAACTTATAAAAAAATAAAGGAAGTGATCAATATGCATCCAAGTATACCTTTACTAGTAGCAAGTTTAATTTATACTATTTTAATTTTTGTCCTATTTTGTAAAAAAGAAAAAGTAAAAACAGTAGAAAATAAAATATACTTTTCATTATTAATAACAGTAATAATAGGAATAATACTAGACATATGCGGAATATATTGCCATTTATACCTACCAGATAATAGCTTTATAAGATGGTTTGTAGTAAAACTATACTTAGCCTACTTACTTGTATTTGTCTATTTAATAACTACATATGTTGTATTAATATCCTATCATAATGAAATGACCCTAACAAAAGAAAAAGAACAAAGCAAAAAAGTAAAACACATATTAAACACTTTAAATATAATACTTGCAATATCATTAATACTAAATTTCGTTTTAACATTTACATACTATAAAGAAGGAAACCAAGTATATCTATTTGGAAGCAATACAATCTATGTATATGGAATATCAGCACTAGGTATACTAAGTTGGGTATACTTTGTAATAAAAAACAGAAAAAATATATCAATAAAAAAAATAGTACCAATAATGCTATTCGTAGTATTCTGTGTCCCAGTAATACTATTACAACTATCAAACCCACAAATACTAGTAGTCACATCATTAACAGCATTCTTAGTTAACTTCATGTATCATACAATAGAAAACCCTGATACCCAAATAATAGATTTATTAACAAGAAATAAAGAACTTACTGAAAGGTCAGTAAATGAAAAATCTAATTTCTTATTTAAAATATCTCAAGAACTAAGAAAACCTATCAAAGATATATCAAAAGATATAAACATATTAAAAGAAGAAAACAATAAAGAAATAGAAAAAGAATTAATTGAACAAATAGATAATAATGCAAAATGTGCAAACTTTATAATAAATAATATTACTGATATAAGTAGTATGGATATAAAAAA
>CAKOIB010000056.1 GCA_934086255.1 uncultured Bacilli bacterium | reverse complement strand
TTATTCAATAGCATTAGTGATATCCTTACTAGTTATATTAAATCTTATATTATTTTCTACAATACCTGAATAAAAATATAATTCATATATTTCTTTTTTAGAAACACTATATTCTAATATATAAGTAATAGTTTCATCTTTTTTAATTATATTAACACTATTATTATAACTATTAGGTATTTGAACTTTGTTTATATCATATAGTCTAAACATTTCATCTGATTTAATTGTAATAGTATTATCTCTTTTATTAGTCATTTTAATTTTAATTTTAAGTGTTTGATGTGTTTCATTGTAAGTTACTTCGTTAATAAGCAATTCAATATTATCTGCTATTGCTTGCTCATTTACACTATATTCTGGTTTAATTGGAATCTTATTAGAACATCCCACTATTGTAAATGCTAAAAGTACGATAATTAATAAATTAAATATTTTTTTTATAATATCACTTCCCCTTCCCTATTATATTAATTTATCTAAATATGATTCCCCAATCATCGGAGGATCTATTTCAAAGTTATCTGCTATGGTAGCACCAATATCTGCAAATGTTGACATAATTGGTAAGTTCTTAGGATTTCTAAATACTCTACTATAAATAATTACTGGAGTATTTTCTCTTGTATGATCTGTTCCTGAATATGTTGGATCATTACCATGATCTGCTGTTATAATAAGTAAATCATCATTATTTAAATTATTTAGCATCATTGGTATTTCTACATCAAGTTCTTCAATGGCATTAGCATATCCTAAAGAATCTCTTCTATGGCCATATAATGTATCAAAATCATTTAAATTAGCAAAACATAATCCAGTAAAGTTTTTATTCATTACTTCAAGTACTTTATCTACAGCTTCTTTATTTGAATGGGATGTAAGTTTTTTAGTTATTCCTTCTCCATCAAATATGTCATATATCTTACCAACAGATATGACGCTTAATCCTTTATCGCTTAATTTATTTAAAATAGATTTAGTCGGAGGTTTTAAAGCAAAATCTCTACGATTTCCTGTTCTTTTAAAATTATTTTTATTATTACCAATAAAAGGTCTTGCAATGATTCTACCAACTTTCCATTCGTCTTTAGTGGTTATGTTTCTAATAATTTCACAATATTTATATAATAAATCTACTGGAATAACTGCTTCATGTGCTGCAACTTGTAAAACAGAATCTGCTGAAGTATAAATAATAAGTGCACCGGTTTTTATGTGTTCTTCTCCAAGTTCTTTAATTATTTCAGTACCAGAGGCTGCACAATTACCAATTACTTTTCTTCCTGTTTGACTTTCTATTTCTTTAATTAATTCTTCTGGAAAACCGTGTTCTGTAAATGTTTTAAAAGCTACTTCGTTTCTTAAACCTACTATTTCATAATGACCATTTAATGTATCTTTTCCTTTGTTATTAGGTCTTGCAATAGTATAGTATGCTTCAACATCATCATCTTCATTCATATTAATTGTGTCTAAAAATCCAAGTTTTTTAAGATTAGGTATAAATAGGTTGTGTTTATCATTAATATGTTTTAATGTATTAGCTCCTATATCTCCATAATTTACTGCATCTTGTGCTTCCCCTACTCCAAGTGAATCACAAACTATTAAAAATACTCTTTTAAATCTCATAATATCCTCCCTATCTTGTATGGTATTTTAAATAATCATTTTTTACTTTTTCATTACTAACGTGTGTATATATAGTAGTAGTACTAATATCAGAATGACCAAGTAATTCTTGTATGCTTCTTAAGTCTGCACCTTGATTTAACATATGAGTAGCAAAAGAATGTCTAAGCATATGAGGTGTAACTTTTTTATTTAATCCTTGTTTTTTTACTATTTTATTAAGTTCTAGTCCAAAACTTTCTCTACTAATAGCTTCACCCTTACTATTTAAGAAAATGTAATCAGTAAGTTTACCTTTTAAGAAAGATCCTCTTATATCTAAATACATTCCTAAGTATTTTAAGGCATACTTATTAATGGGTACAATTCTTTCTTTAGAACCTTTACCAAAGACTCTAACTACTTTGTTAGTAAAATCTACATCATTTATTTTTAAATTAGTAAGTTCACTAATTCTTATACCTGTTGCGTATAAAACCTCGAGTATTGCTTTATTTCTGTAATCTTCTTTAGTATGAAGTGGAATATCAAGTAGTTTATCAACTTCATTTACTGTTAATACATCAGGTAACTTTTTCTTTAGTTTTGGTCTATCAATATTTTCACAAGGATTAATATCAATCCTTTTATCCTTTATTAGATATATATAGAAGTTGTTAATCGAAGTAATGCTATTAGTTTTAGAACTAACACCTTTGTTTTTAAAATAATTAGTAAGAAAGTCTATTATATTGTATTGTGTTACATCAAATAAATTAACATTTTTATTTAACATGTACTTTTCAAAAACAATTAAATTGTACTTATATTTACTTATTGTTTCAGGACTTAAGTTTCTTTCGTATTTTAAATAATCAATGTAATCTAAAATAAATGTATTAACTTCATACTTATTTTCCATATTATACCTCAATACAATTATAGCATATAAAGGGTTTTATTCGCAATATAACCATTAAACTTTATAAAACAAAAAAAGCCTAATGGCTTTTATCTTTTTAATAATGAATGGATTTTTTTTCTATATAGTAATTCTTCAGATTGCATTTTTTCATTTGATTTTATTTTTTCTTCTTCTAATTGATTTTGTCTGATTTCATATAAGTAGTCTCTGCTCCATTCAGGACAGTCTTCAATTTTGACAAATATTTTTTTGAATATTTCATCACCTTTGCCACTAAGTGCATTTACAATTTTATATGAATTACTTTCACATGAATATGAATCTTTTGAAGTAGAGAAGCATAATTCAAATGATTTTGCTGTTGTAGAATCAGATATATATACACCATCATCAGCAATAGTGACATAAAGATTTGAATTAACAGATTCACATTCATGGGTATAATTAGATAAAGCATTTTTATAATACAACATGTCTTCTTCAAAAACATGTGCTATAGTACTTCCAAAAAGCATAAATATTTTTTCGTTAGATGTAGATGTTTCATTTTGTTTAATATATAGTTCATCATCATCTTTTGCAAAAGTAACATGTTTTACCCCAGAATTATCTCCAAGAGACAATTCCAATTCACCATTAGAAAATTGTGAATCCCAAATAAGTATGTAGTTATATTTTAGGCCAGCATCTTTTACTATAGATTTAAGTTGATTTATATGCTTTATAATCATTTTTGAATGACTTTTTTTTATTATTTTCAGTGCTTGAGCTACAATGTATAAAGAAATGCAATCACTATCTTTATTTGGCTCAGAAAGTAGCACATTCTTTACTTCTTCAAGTACTTTTACACTTTTAGTAACTGGTTTTTCATTTTCTGCTTTAAAAGCATCAGTATTTGTATAATCCATATATAAAACCTCCCTTTAATTAACTTGAGTGTTTATTTATAAATAATAAACTCAAGTTTTCTATGAACTATTGCATAATAATATTTCTTAATAACTTAATAAACTTCTAGCCTTACCATAATATTTTTTTAATAAAGTAAATCTTTTCTTAGAATAACTATCAATATATTCGTAATAGTCTTGAGTTATATTATTACTTCTATATTTATAATCATGAAGGAACTCTTTTACAAGTTCATTACCACCAATATTGTTTAAAATATTTATAATATCATCTAAACATTTTATATTATAAAACATACCTTTATAAGCAAATTTATCTAAAACCTCAATCATTTCGGATTCACCAATGTCATAATTAATAACCGATTCCCTATGCGAACTAATATAAAAATCAGCTTTATGGTTTTCGCTCAGATTAGTAACTACATCACTATCCTCGACAATCTTCTCACCAAAATTGTAGTTAGGTTTATACAATTCAGCTAAATCTTTAGCACCTAAATCATTTAAAAGCGCAGGAACATCAGTACTGCCATATCTAAAGCTAGATAAAGGATATACTTTACCATTGTAAGCAAGCTCACTTATATCAAGACTAATTGAATTAATATTTAAGTAAACAATATCATTATAATAAGTATGGTTTTCAATAAAATAGCTTCTTCCCACTATAATATTTTTACTTTTTTCTTTATAATCTTTAAGAAATCTTAATAAGGAACCATCATTGTAACTAGCTAATATATTTATAATATCATTAAATGATGTAATATTATAAACTTTATGTCTATAGCCAAAATGTTTAGCTTTATCTATCTCGTCATCAATATAAAAGTTTTCTTTCTTAACAACTGGCGTACTATTTGTATTTTTTCTCGTTAATTCTTCTTCGGCCTTAAGATTTCTGATCCATTCATCACTATGTACTACATATGTTCTACCACTGTTGCAAGGTATTAATATACCCATCATATCATTTAAATTATCATCGATATAACGCATTCTATCTTCTTGTGTAATTTCTTCTTTCATATTCTTATTCATATATAGAACCTTCCTTTAATCAAAATATCTAATTAAACTTTTTACCTTTTGAAAACATGAACTTAAAAATTGTTCTTCAGGCGTCAAATCTCTTTTTTCAAACATTCGTTCCCTTTCATATGTTATATGATCTGGTTGATAGTTTTCAATTGCCTTTAAGGCTTCTTTATAATTGTCGTTATATGCTCTTTTTTCAAAATACTCTTTTCCACATATAAGTCTCTCATCTTTCTTTTTATAACTGTCATTAAAGCTTTCTGCTAATTCTATTCCACCAATATGATTTAATATATTTAGGATATCTTGTATTTCAGTTATCATATATATTTTTCCTTTATAGCCAAACATATAGTCTCTTGTAATTTCATCTGGATCTTTACTCCAGTATTCATTTATATAAAAATGTTCATCATTTAAAGCATCAAAACTATTTATAACTGCTATGTCATTAATAACATTATTGTATGTATTATTTAAAGCATATAGTAATTTATCAGTGGGATCAGTTCCAAACCTCTTGTCATCAATTATGTCATAAAACCGATCGGCTGTCTCAAACTCTGATGCCTTTCTTAAAGTAGAATAAATCAAATCAATATCATCAGAACTTAAGCGGTTACCAAAATCACATTTTTTATTATTATATAATACTTTAACTTTATCAAAGTCCGATGGGTCAAAATATGAAAAAGTTGAGACAAAACTCATATAAAGTAAATCACTATAGCAAACATGATGATTTATAAAATATTTGCTTCCTATAACAATATTTTTATTATGTTTCATTCCTTCAAGAAACTCTTTTAAAGAATTATCTTCAAACTTTGTTAATATATCTATAATATCTTGTAAATCAGAAATATTATAAACTTTATCTCTATATCCAAAGTATTTAGCTTTATCTAAAGTATTATCAAGATAAAAACTATTGTCTATATTATTATCTTTTTCTAAAAAGTAATGTATTCCATGTACAACATATATAATATTTCCAAATTTAAAACCATATCCACTACTTGCACGTAAAAATCTTTTAGCTAATTTTTCTGTTCCAATGCTAGTTAAAATATTTATAATATCCTGTTTACCTGAAACATTGTAAACTTTACCCTTGTAACCAAAAAGACTCGCAGTTTCTGATATTTCACTATCTATGTAAAACTTTTCATCTTCGAACATTAGCATATCGTCTTCAGTAAGTTCACTACATTCTATCTTTTCATTATCGGTAGTATCTGAAACTTTATTATCAGATGTTAATGTATTACTTGTGGTATCTGAAGTTTTACTATCAAATGTTAATGTATTATTTGTGGTATCTGAAGTTTTACTATCAGATATTAATGTGCTATTTACAGGATGGCAAGTATTTATTATTTCGTGTTTAACTTTACTTCTGATCCATTCATCACTATGTACAATGTATGGTTCACTTCCTGCATTGTCAGGCATTAATATACCCTCCATATCATTTAAATTATCATCAACATAATAACTTCTTTCTTTTTGTGTAATTTCTTCTTTTACATTATTATTCATATAATATAACCTTCCTTTAATTAATTTGAGCATATTATACCACTAATGAATAAAAAAGTCAAATCTTTAAGAATAATTGTTTGTAATATATAAATATATTTGATAAAATATATATGAATGGAAGTGTTAGCATGAATGAACCATTAGCAATAAAACTAAAACCTAAAACTTTAAAAGATGTTCTAGGACAAGAGTCATTAATTGGTAAAGATAAGATTATATCTAATATGGTTAAAAATAAAAAAATATTTTCAATGATTTTATATGGTGAACCTGGTATTGGTAAGACTAGTATAGCTACTGCAATTGTAAATGATCTAGGTATGAATTATCGTTTTTTAAATGCAGTTATTCATAAAAAGCAAGATTTTGATATAGTAATTGAGGAAGCTAAAATGTATGATGGAATGATTTTGATTGTTGATGAAATACATAGATTGAATAAAGATAAACAGGATATACTTCTTCCGTGTTTAGAAAGTGGTCTTATTACTTTAATTGGTCTTACGACTTCTAATCCATATCATGCAATAAATCCTGCGATAAGAAGTAGATGTCAAATATTTAAGTTAGAGCCTCTTAGTGAAGATGATATATTAAAGGGTCTTAAAAGGGCTATTAAAACAGAGTATTTAAAGGATATTAAAATAACTAATGATGCTTTAAAATATATTGCTAAAATATCTAAATATGATTTAAGATTTGCTTATAATTTACTTGAAGTATCTTATTATTATAATAAAGATCATAGTATTAATATAGATACGATTAAAAGTATTAATAATACTTCAGTTGTTACTGGTGATAAAAATGAAGAAAGTTATTATAATTCTCTTAGTGGACTTCAAAAGTCTATTAGAGGATCAGATGTTAATGCTGCTCTACACTATTTAGCACAGCTTCTTATTATGGAAGATTTAAGTATTATTTTTAGACGTCTTAGTGTTATATGTTATGAAGATATAGGACTTGGAAATCCTTCGGTTGGCCCTAAGCTTAATGCTGTTATTGCTGCTTGTGAAAGAGTTGGATTACCAGAAGCTAGAATACCTCTTTCTAATATAGTTATTGAGATGTGTTTGTCTCCGAAAAGTAATAGTGCTTATCTTGCTATTGATAAGGCTATTAATGAGATAAAAGAGCATGCAATTGGAGAAGTACCAAGTATAATAAAAAGTCCTAACATTGGCTATTTATACCCTCATAATTATCCAAATAGTTTGGTTAAGCAAAATTATATGCCAGATAAAATAAAAGATAGTATTTATTACTATCCTAAAGAAACTTCAAAATATGAAAAGTCATTAAAAGAAGTGTATGAAAAGATAAATAAAATAATAAAGTGATAAAAGATACTTTTTTATTTTATACTAAAAAACAAAAAGAGGAATAGATATTATTCTATTTCCTTTTTTAATACATTAAGCTCTTCAAGTGATAGTCCAGTACACTCTGTAATAAGATCAAATGACAAGTTATTTTGAATCATCTTAAGAGCAGTTTCTCTTGCTTTTTCTAAAGCACCTTCATTAAATGCTTCTTCTCTGTTTTCTCTTATTTCTGCTCTTTTTAACATTTCATCATTTAACTCTTTGTCATACATTCCGATTACTTCGTCCTGCTCGCTAGCATTTTTAGAATCTTCAATGTATTCTTTCATAATATCATCACCCTTACTTAACATATCGAGAACTTCATCGTCCTCTTCATTAAAGATTAATAA
>CAKOIB010000055.1 GCA_934086255.1 uncultured Bacilli bacterium | reverse complement strand
ACTATTAAGAGTTACACATCCAGCCTAGGAGTATATGGAAGTTATCAAGATTATTTATGTGTTCATAGAAAAACTATTTGTCCTATATGCAATAGTAATATAACAAGAATTAAAGTAGGTGGAAGGAGTACTTACTTCTGTCCTAATTGCCAAAAATAAAAGAATGTTCATTTATACGGAACATTCTTTTAAATTGTCGATTGAATGTCGAAAAAAGGCGAACTTTTTTTCTTGACTTTTATTGGTTACTGAATTAGGATATATAACTAAGCGAGCAGGTGTTGTGGCTTGTATCACCAAACTATCAGGGGGTTTTGGAACTTCGGTTTTAATTCATTACTGGGAGGAGATGATACGATGAAATTAGGCTTAAGTATAAGTTATTAAAAGTAGCCTTTTGGTTAGCCATTTTGTATATTCATCTTGGTCTAATCAAAAAAGCCATCGACTATGTCGATAGCTTCCTATCAATAATGGTATAAGTGAAACACACTTGCTCGCTTTACCTAAATTAAGTATACACAAAAATCATTAAAATATCAACTAAAAATATTTGTCTAAAAAGCGTAAATAAGGTTTAATTAAATACTAAAGGGTGTTATAATTTATATTGTGAGTGTTATGGAAAAAATAATAAAAAATATCTTAAAGAAAATAGAAAGCAACGGCTTTGAAGCTTACATAGTTGGGGGTTATGTAAGAGATTTATTGTTAGGAAATATTTCTTATGATGTTGATATTTGTACTAATGCATTACCAAAAGATTTACACACAATTTTTCCAAACACAGGTAACTCCAATAACTATGGGGGTTTTAAATTAAAAATAAAAAAATATAATATTGATATTACAACATATAGAGAAGATGTTAAATATGAAAACAGAAAACCTATAGAAATAAATTATATAAACAATTTAATAGATGACATTAATAGAAGAGACTTTACTATTAATGCTATATGTATGAATTATAATGGAGATATTATCGATATGATAAATGGTATTGACGATATAAAAAGTAAAACTATCAGAATAATAGGAGATGCCAATAGAAAACTAAAAGATGACCCATTAAGAATATTAAGAGCAATAAGATTTTCTACTATTCTAGATTTTGATATTGAAAGTACTTTATATAAATCTATAAAAGATAATTATAAATTAGTTAGCACATTATCTAACGAAAGAATTAAAAGTGAATTAACAAAAATACTAATGAGTCCAAATTATAAAAAAGGATTAAGCATTCTTAAAGATACTAAAATATTAAAAGTACTTGGAATAGATTATCATAATATTGTTTATATAAATGATATAAGTGGAATGTGGGCACAACTTGAATTTAATAAAGACTTTTCATTTACAAAGAGTGAAAAGGAGAATATAATAAAGATTAAGGAAGTCCTTAATATAGGTAAAATAGATAATAGAATATTATATAACTACGGACTTTATATCTCTCAAATAGCAGGTAATATACTTGGCTATTCTAAAAAGGATATAAATAATATGTTTGATAAACTTAATTTACCTAATAAGTATGAATTAGCAATAAAGAGTAAAGAAATAAAAGAAATATTGGATGTTGACTATAAATATATTAGCAAAATAGAAAATAAAATTATTAACTTAATATTAGATGGTAATTTAAAAAATGATTATAAATTATTAAAAAAATATTTAGTTAATAATAAAGAGGTGTTTAAGGGTGGGCAATTATAAATTAGTAATAACAACCGATTTATTAGATTATTCTATGAAAAAAGAACTTTCATTATATGAGTTAATATTATTAACTTATTTTGATAATTCTTATGATTTAACATTTGATTTAGATATTATAACAAGAGTAACTAGTTTAGACAAAGTAAAAATACTTGAAGCTTTTAATGGATTATTAAATAAAAAAATTATAAATTTAACTAGTGAAAAAGATAATAGTGGAAAAATAATAGACAAAATATCTTTAGATAATTTATATAACGATCATAAAGAAATTGAAAGAAAAAAAGAACAAGAAAAAACTAAAGAAGATATCTTTAGTAAATTTGAATCTTTTTTTGGTCGTCCATTATCTAGTAGTGAGATAGAAATAATTAAATTATGGATGGAAAAGTTATATTCTGAAGAAATTATTTTATGTGCCTTAGATGAAGCTAATTATAATGGGGTTGCCACTATAAGATATATTGATAAGGTATTACATGAATGGAATAAAAAAGGATTTAAGACTAAAGAAGATGTGGATAATTATTTAAAAAATAGATATGATGAAAAAAGATTAGAAGAAACTAATATTTTTGATTATAATTGGTTGGAAGATTATGACAAGTAAAGATTTTATGAGTATATTGGATGATTATATAAAGAATCCAAAATGTGAACTTAACTATAATAAAGATTATGAACTACTAATCGCAACACTATTGTCTGCTCAATCAACAGATAAAAGAGTAAACTTAGTAACTAAAGAACTTTTTAGTAAATATGATACTCTTGATAAGTTAGCAAATGCTAATATATTAGATATAGAAAATATAATTCATTCTGTAGGAACATACAAAAGAAAAGCATATTATATAAAAGAATTGGCTAGATCTTTAGTTAAAGATTATAACGGTATTGTTCCAAATGACAGAGAGTATTTAGAAAGCTTACCAGGTGTAGGAAGAAAAACAACTAGTGTATTTTTGGCAGAAATATATAATGTTCCTACAATGCCTGTTGATACTCATATACTAAGAGTATCCAAGAAATTAGGAATTACAACAAATGAAGATGATGTACTTTCGACAGAAAAGAAATTAAAGAATTTTTTTCCAGAAACGTCATGGAATAGGTTGCATCTCCAGTTAGTACTTTTTGGTAGATACACTTGTAAAAGTAAAAATCCAGATTGTTTGAGATGTCCATTTAATAAAAATTGTAATTATAAAATAATTAAATAGAAAGCGTGAAATATTAAAATGAATTATGAAGATTTTGGAAGCTTGTTTGCTGCAAAAAGAAAAGAGAAGGGTTATACCCAAAAGACTATCGCAGCCGTACTTCATACAACTGATAAATCAATATCTAGATGGGAGACTAATAAAAGTTTACCAGATATTGATATGATGAAAGTTATTGGAGAAGTATTAGAAATACCATTGAATAACTTAATAAGATTTAAGATAAATGAAAATGATGATACATATGAAGTATTGATAGATGAACTTCAAGATAAGAATAAAAAATTAAAGAATAAACTTAGGATATCTTTATTGATATTTTTAATTTTGGTTTTATTCTTAATATTATTTCTATTCTTTGTTTCAACTTTTAATAAATTTAAAGTTTATAATGTAGGACTTACAGGTGATAACGTACATTCATCTTTTGGTGTTTATATAGATACATATTATGAAAATATTCTAAACTTAGGCCACATTTATGTTGATAATAATCCAGTTGAAGAAGGCCAAATAAATATCTATGCCATGGATGGTAAGAAAAGGATAGATGTTATAAAAAATGAAGCATTACATATAGATGATCAAATAGTTCTAAATAAAGAAGTAGGGGATATGGTAAACTTCAATTATCTTGATAGCCTATATTTAGAACTATATGTTGATGATAAATTGTATACTTCCAAAATTAATTTTATGAAGAGATTTACCAATAATCAAATTTTCTATTTTAAAAAGAGCTTTAAAACTGATGAATATTCTTTAGATAAAAATAGAAATGAAATAATAAAAATATTAAGTAGTTTAAATTTTAAACAAACGGATAATAATACTTTTGATAAAAAAGAAAAGCATTTAAAATATTTGTTAAGGTCAGAAAAATTAATTTATGAAAATGAAACGAATAGTATTTGTACTAGATATGATTATAGCTTTACTACCAATTCACTTGAAGTTATGATAATGAATATTAATAATGAAAAAAATATTGTTATTTCAAACTACTTTTATAATTTTGATACAAAAGAATTAAATTGTAAAATAGGATATTGTGCAGATTATCAAAAAGTAATAAATAAGTTAAAACCTTATATTAAGGCGCTTTCATAGACTCTCACTCAGTTCTCACTAAGTGAGAGTTTTTAATCTCGGTCACTATAGGTTGCAATTAGTGACAAAATATTTGATAATGAGTTCAGAAAGGAGAAAAAAAGTGGTAAAAAGAAAAATCAATATGGCATTTATTGCTACCATTGCTACAGTTTGTTTTATACCTAGAGTGGTATCAGCTGAAGTGATCGAAGGGTCAACATCAGGATCTACAGTTGATAAAATAATTGTTAATAATCAAGGCGTTAAAATAACTCAAACAGATTATAATAATATATTAAAGACACATCCAGAAGGTTACTTAATGAGTATGTCTCAAGAACAATATGATTATTTAAGACAATTTGATTACTCTAATATAAAATCAGATACTAAGTATATTGAATCTACTTATAATAAGAATTTGGGAACAACATATGAAAGATATTTAACAAAAGAAGAATACAATAACATTAAAGAAGATGAAGTTAATTCAACTAGAGCTTCAAATTCACTAGAAACTACTTATAAAGCATTAACAATCAATGTTTTAACATCTACTAGCGTCCATAATGTTTCCCTAACATGTAACTGGAAGATTGCTCCAGCAGTTAGATCATTTGATGTTATAGGTGTAAGATTTGTTAATTATGATATAGTAGGCGGAAGTCAAAGTGGTATGCAAACTTATAAAGTAAATGGAAATTATAAGTATGTTAATTACTCTTCAACCGGAACAAATATTAAAGTGGATACTACAGGATATGGAATATCAATGAATTTAGTAAACGATAAAATATCTGTATTGTATTTAACAACTGATGTATCAGCTGTACCAACAAGCAGTACTTCATATGCTGTTTACGGGGCCTATCAACATGCCAAAGAAAATGTATCTTTAGCAACGTCTAAAGGATATACAATTGGGTCTGCTGGATTAGGTGGAGTATTTGTATACCCTTACAGTATAGTAACTAAATACGACGGTATGTCAGGTGTAACAGTGGTAGGTGCTTAAAAAATTTTTAACGGACAAAAATTAAAGGGTCAATTTGTTATAAAGGGTCAACTTAATAATTAAAAGGGTCAAATAAAAGGACAATAATAGGGTCAATTTTAAAATTCGTAACGTAATATATAAACTTAATTAAAATATTAGATATAAAGTAAGTAATGTATTATATATAAAATAAAATTTAACTATAATATAAACTTAATTAATAAATCCAATTTCATAATGCCTTAATATGTTACTTATAATATCTAATTAAATCGTGTTTTGTATGTTACACGTTAAAGAAATATACATGCTAAGTTATCGTTACTTGTTTTTTACTCAAAACAAAGTAACTTAAATTAATGGTTTGATTATTCCAAAAAAATAATCGAAAATTTACGACAAGTGATTATTGATTGATTTAATTATGAGGATATCAAAAATAAAAAATATAGAGAGAAAAATAGGGCAAGCAAGGCTTGTCAACAAATCATCAAACCTACAAGATATATAGTAATTAAATAAGTTAATAAAAATGCGTTGGAAAGTGCAATATTATTTTGATATTGTACTTTTTTGTCTTATAGGAAAGTTCATAAAAACTATTTGAAAATATTTGTAAATGTATTTTATCCCAAAAATTCATGTCAAAATATATTATTAATTTCTCTAGATATTTAACTTATATTTTGATAGAATTAATGATGTGATAAGTATGAGAGTAAAAATAGAAAAAATAGATGATTTTGGTAGGGGTATAAGTTATATTGATGATAAGATAACATTTATACCCAAGACTGTACCGGGTGATATTGTTGATGCATCCGTAGTAATTGATAAGAAAAAGTATAATGTTGCAAAAGTTAATGAGATTATAGATAAGTCGAAAAATAGGATTGATAGTATTTGTCCATTTTATTTAGAATGTGGTGGTTGTTCTATGCAAAATTTAGAGTATCGCATCGAACTTGAATATAAACTAGATAAGATTAATAACTTACTTAGGAAAAACAAGATAGATTACCAAGTTAATAAAATTGTTAAGAGTAAGAAAAGATTTAATTATCGTAATAAGATATCTTTGAAAATAGAAAACGGACATGTTGGCTATTATGAAGAATTAACTCATAATTTGATTGAAATTAATAATTGTGATTTAGTATGTAAAGCGATTAATGATATAGTAAAAGATATAGATACTCTAGAAATTAAAAGTGGCACACTGATAATAAGAAGTAATTATAAAAATGAATTGTTATTAATAATTGATACCGATAGTTATAATAAGAATGGATTAAAATTACTAATTGATAGATACAAAATAGCAGGCATTATTTTAAATAAAAAGTGTATTCATGGAGTAGATTTCTTTGTTGATAAAATAGGAGATTATTTATTTAAAATATCTTATAATTCATTCTTTCAAGTTAATAGGTACACCTGTAGTGAGTTATTTGATTTGGTAAATGAATATACAAAAGATAGTAAAAATGTAATTGACTTATATTGTGGGGTAGGAACATTAGGAATAGTAGCTAAAAATAATTGTGAACATGTATTAGGTGTTGAGATAGTGGATAACGCTATATACAATGCCAAAACAAACTCCATTATGAATAATGTTACAAATATAGACTTTGTTTGTTCTGATACAAATAAAATAGTTGATTTTATTAAAGATAGCGATTTTGTAATAGTTGATCCACCTAGAAGTGGCTTAACTGATAAAGTAATAGATGCTATAAAAAAATATAAGGTTGATAAAATACTTTATGTATCATGTGACCCCAATACTTTAGTAAGAGATTTAAAAAGTTTATTAGAAGATTATGATATTACAGATTATAAATTATTGGATATGTTTCCTGGTACATATCATGTTGAATCAATTTGTATTTTAGAAAGAAAGTAGATTTACTGATTGAAATAAAATTAAATGTTATAATTAGATTAGTTCTAATATTAAAAAGCAAGGATGAAATTTATGGAAAAAAATTATAATAAATTAGTTAGAGATAATATTCCGGATATAATTAGAAGTAATGGTGAAACACCAGTAACAAAAATACTAGATAATACTGAATATAAAAAAGAATTAGAAGCTAAATTGAATGAAGAATATTTGGAAGTTCTTGAATCAAGTGGCAAAAGTAGAATTGAAGAACTTGGCGATATGCTTGAAGTAATAAAAGCTTTAGCAGAACTAGAAAATAGCAGTTTAGATGAAGTTATAGAAGTAAGAAAAGAAAAATGTTTAAAACGTGGTGGGTTTAGTAAAAGAATATACCTTATAAAGACAAAATAATAAATATAAATAGAAGTATGCAAAAGTATGGTGCGCTGCTTAAAATTTGTACACTAGGAAGATGTTTTAAAAATGAAGAAAAAATAGGAGAAAGTCTTAGATGAAAATAAATGAAAATAAGAATCTGTTTATGAAATATACAAATAAAGTTATTAAGTTAGAAAGGAAGGTTAATGAATATGCCTAAGTGGGAAACTCATTTGAAATTTGGTAATAAACTAAATGATTATTTTAAATATCAAGGATTAGATTTAGAACTGTTTTTGTTAGGTAATATCTTACCTGATATTAATAACGCTTATTTAGTAAAAGATATTAAAACCATTTTAAGTCATCAAGTTACTCACTTTTTAAGCGATGATCATATGAATCATTTGAAGTTCTATAATAAGTATAAAGAATATATGAATAGTCCATTATTAAGAGGATATTTTGCTCATCTATATCTAGATTATTATTTTAATAATGATTACTATAGTAA
>CAKOIB010000054.1 GCA_934086255.1 uncultured Bacilli bacterium | reverse complement strand
AATTGCTTTTAATAATAAAGAAGAGATTAATGAAACAAGAATGATAGAGAATGGAAGTGATAAATAATGGATATGTACCAAAAAAGAAAAAAGAGACAAGAAATGAAAAATAATGAAAATCAAAAAGAAACACAAAATAAAACCAATATAAACTGGTATCCTGGCCATATGGCTAAGACTAAAAGACTTATAAAAGAAAACTTAAATGTAATAGACATAATTTATGAAGTAATAGACTCACGTATCCCATATAGTTCTAAAATAATAGATATAGAGGATTTAATATCCAATAAACCTAGAATACTAGTTATGACTAAATATGATTTATGTGATAAGACTGAAACCGATAAGTTCGCTAAGTATTATGAATCCCTTGGATATAAAGTAATCAAATGCGATCTCACATCAAATGATAATCTTAATACTTTGTTCGATTTAAGTAACGAAATATTAAAAGATAAAATCCAAAAACAAAAAGAAAAAGGCATAAAAAAACAAACAATACGTGCTTTAGTAATAGGAATACCAAATGCAGGTAAATCTACATTAATAAATAAAATAGTAGGTAGAAAAATAACCATTACAGGAAATAAACCTGGTGTTACTAAAAACCTTAGTTGGATAAGAGTAGGTAAAACCATTGAACTCCTTGACTCCCCTGGAATACTATGGCCTAAATTAGAACAAGATCATGTTGCATTCAATCTTGCTAGTACAACAGCAATAAAAGAAGAAATACTACCACTTGAAGACGTTGCAGTTTACATATTAAACTTTTTAGCTAAGTACTATAAAGATATATTAACCTCTAATTATGGTATTGAAGACACATCTGATACATATGAAATATTTGAAATAATAGGTAGAAAAAAAGGTTGTCTTATGAGAGGAGGTCTTATTGACTATGATAAAGTAATAGATATAATAATAAACGATATTAAGAAAGGAAAAGTAAAAGGCATTACTTTTGATAGATTTGAAGATGTTAAATAAAGAAGAAATACTAAATAAATTAAATAAATTAGAATTAAAAAGCAATGAGTTTATCATTCTAATGGGAGCCTCTTTAGTACTTCATGGTATTAAAAAACAAACCAGTGATATAAATATATCTGTTAACTCTGATATTTTTAATAAATTAAAACAAAAATATAATTCTTACTACATTGATACTTTAAATATAATTAAATACGATGTGTTTGAAATAAATAATTTTGATTTCAATATTAAAAGTGATTATATTAATAATTATTATATCCAAGATTTAGAAAATATTATGGAAGTTAAAAAAAATCTTAATAGAAAAAAAGATACAACAGACATAAAAGCAATAGATTTATACTTATGCAACTTAGACAATAAAAGATATGAAAAACAATTATATAACAAAAACATAAACTTAATTGCTGGAGTAGACGAAGTAGGAAGAGGCCCCTTAATTGGACCAGTCGTGGCAGCAGCAGTTATCCTTCCCAAAGATTATGTTTTAAAAGGCCTTACTGATTCAAAAAAACTATCAGAAAAGAAAAGAGATTACTATTATGATATTATAAAAAAAGATGCATTAGCCATTGGAATAGGTATTATTGATAATGACACAATCGATGAGATAAACATATACGAAGCAACAAAACTTGCCATGAAAAAAGCTATAGACAATTTAAATATTAAACCACAACATGTATTAATTGATGCAATGAAATTAGATATAGATATTCCAACAACATCAATTATAAAAGGAGACTTTAAATCACAAACAATCTCCGCGGCATCTGTTATAGCAAAAGTAACAAGAGACAAAATGATGTATGAACTTGATAAAGAATATCCAGAATACAATTTTAAAAATAATAAAGGATATCCTACTAAAGATCATCTTAACGCTATAGAAAAACATGGTATATTAAAAGAACATCGAAGATCATATGGACCTGTCAAAGAATATATAGAAAAATATAATAATAAATAAAATGGTCTTTCAAATTCATATAAAAAATGATTGACATATTTAAAAAATTAATGTATAAATTATTACGAGGGATGTGATATCATGAAAAATTTAGTAATTGTAGAATCACCTAGTAAAAGTAAAACAATTGAAAAATATCTAGGTAATGACTATAAAGTAGTATCTTCAAAAGGACATATTAGAGACCTATCAACATCTGGTAAATTTGGTTTTGGTGTTGATGTAGAAGATGGTTTCAAACCAAATTATGAAATAATTAAAGGTAAAAAAAGCGTTGTTACCGAGTTAAAAAAACTTGCTAAAGAAAGTAACTTAGTATATTTAGCATCCGATCCTGACCGTGAAGGAGAAGCTATTGCTTGGCATTTAAAAGATGCTTTGAAATTAAAAGATGATAAATACGATAGAGTAGTCTTTAATGAAATAACAAAAGATAAAGTACGCGAAGCCTTTAATCACCCTAGAAAAATCGATGATAACTTGGTTAAATCCCAAGAATCAAGAAGAATACTAGATCGTATAATTGGCTTTAGACTATCCAAGTTAATGCAATCCAAAACTGGTGGTAAGTCTGCTGGAAGAGTTCAATCTGTAGCACTTAAATTAATTGTAGATCGTGAAGAAGAAATAAATGCCTTTATTCCTGAAGAGTATTATACTATCACTGCTATTTTTAATGATTTTGAATCTAAGTTATTTCAATACGATCATAAAGATTTTGAAATTAAGACAGAAAAAGAAAAAAATGATGTATTAGATAAACTATCTAAAACATTTGAAATAGAAAGCATAGACAAAAAAGATAAAAACAAAAAAGCAAAACCACCTTATACAACATCAACTCTCCAACAAGACGCATCTAATAAATACAATTTCCCTGGTAAAAAAACTATGTCAATTGCTCAAAAACTATATGAAGGAATCGAGTTAGAAAACGAAACTACTGGGTTAATTACTTATATGAGAACAGATTCTATAAGACTTAGTGATGAGTTTATAAAAAATACTTATAAGTATATTAATGATAACTATGGAAAAGAGTATGTTGGTTATGTAAAGCAAGCTAAAAATAAAGAAAATGTCCAAGATGCGCATGAAGCTATTAGACCTACCGACATCAACAAAAGCCCTGATAAGGTTAAGAAATACTTATCTGAAGATGAATATAAACTATATAAATTAATCTATTTTAGAGCAATTGCTTCTTTAATGATTGATGCTAAAGCACTTACTACTACAATTATTCTTAATAATAATAATTACCAATTTAAAACAACAGGTTCTATTATAACTTTTGATGGTTACTTAAAAGTTTATAAAGACTATGAGTCTACCGAAGAAAAAATATTACCTGATTTAGAAAACTATAATACTAATATAGTTATTGCAAATGAAATAGTAGACGAACAACATTTTACTAAACCAAAACCTAGATACACTGAAGCAAAACTTATTAAAGAACTTGAAGAACTAGGTATAGGAAGACCTTCTACTTATGTTAAGATTATTGATACATTAAAAGAAAGAGGATATGTTCTACTCGAAGATAAGAAGTTTAAACCTACTGAAATAGGGATTTTAACTACTCATAAACTTCAAGAGTTTTTCTCTAATATAATAAATGTTGAATATACTGCTAAAATGGAAGACGATCTTGATAAAATAGCCGAAGGTAAAGAAATATGGAATGAAATGCTTGATAGTTTTTATAAAGAGTTTGAGCCTCTTGTAAAAACTGCATTTAGCGAGATGGAAAAAAAAGAACCAGAAAAAACTGGAGAATCTTGTCCTTTATGCAATAATCCTCTTGTAATTAGAAAAGGCAAATATGGAGATTTTACTGCTTGCAGTAATTATCCTGAATGTAAATACATTAAAAAAGAAGAAAAAAAGATTGTTGAAATATGTGATTGTCCTAATTGCGATGGAAAAATAGTAGAAAGAAAAACTAAAAGAGGAAAAATATTTTATGGATGTAACAATTTTCCTAAATGCAATACTGCCTTTTGGGATAAACCTATAAATGAAAGATGTCCTAAATGCAATAGTATTCTTTTAGAAAAGAAAGATAAGATTGTTTGTTCTTCTTGTGAATATGAAAAATAGTACTTAGGTACTTTTTTTATTTATTTTTTAATATATATTATTAATATTAAACTATTAAATGAGTATACTTTCATTGAAAATGTTGAATTACACTTTCGTAAATTGATTCGTTAATTAGATTTTTCTTTTTTGTGGTAATAAAAAATTAAAAAAAAGATTGCAAGTATTTAATAGTTTGTGTTATCATATATATGAGTATACTAGTGGAGGAATGAAATATGAAATTTGATTTGAAAAAGTTTATCGGAGACGACCAAAAAATAGATAATACAAAAGAAAATGAATACTATGTTGATACAACTAAAGAAGATGCAAGCGGTGCTAAAATGATTCTTTTAGAACCACGTGCTTATTCTGAATCCCAACAAATCGCAGATTATCTTAAAAAAAGATGCTCCGTTGTTGTTAATTTAAAAAGAGTAACACCAGAAGTTGCTAAAAGAATCATTGACTTTCTTGGTGGTACAATCTATGCAATAAGTGGAAGCATGCAAAAATTAGGGAATGGTATTTTTCTATTTGCTCCAAATAATTTTAATATCGAAGGCAAAATAAGCGAAGGAGAAAAACAAACTCAAAAAAGTAAGAAAGAAGAACAAGAATTAGACTGGTAATATAAATGAGGTGTGGTATATGGATAATTTCAATCAATCACAAATGGGTTATGATAAGAAAGAAGTAAACGATTTTGTAGACTATGTAATTAAAAAAACTGAGGAAAATATTGACACTATTAAAAGTCAAAACGAAGAAATCAAAAGACTTAATTTAGAACTTGAAAAATATAAAAAAATAGAGTCATCTTACCAATATCTTAACACTCAAACAGAATATACTACCACTGAAATTAAACGCTTAGCAAATCAACAAGCCGATCTCATAATAAAAGAAGCAAAAGATAATGCTAGTAGAATAGTAAATGATGCATTAATTAAAGCACAAAAAATACAAAATGATAAAGAACTTCTTAATAAAAACATCATTATTTGTAAAAAGAAAATTAGAAATGCTTTAATGGAACAATTAGATTTAATCGAAGAAATAGAAATGCTTTAATGCATTTTTTTATTGACTTTAAATAAAAATAATGTATAATATCTCTTACAAAAAGGTGTTATATATGGATATTGAAAAACAAATAAAAGAAATCAATAGATTAAAAAGAAAAATTGAACTAAAACTACTTTCTCGCATTAATACTGAAGACAGGATTGCTTTATCTTATCAGTATTGTCATATCATTGAACTATTAAATATGATTGATAACAATAATTCTTATAATATCCTACCATTTATTAAACTTAAACATTATGACTTTAAACATAGTTCTTTTTATAAAATGCTATTTTATAATACTGATTTTATATATGATGTATCAAATAATGTCATCAAACATTTTAAAGATATTAAATTAGAACCTAATAAACTTTTTACCTTTAATGATAAAATTATTTTAAATACTAAACAAAAAATGAGAATATTAAACTCTTTTATAGAAAGCATTGATCCTAGCCTAAGTCTATTTTTTGAAGAACTTAAAAATAACATAGTTTATCATAATAACATCAATAATATATGTGGAAGAGCATTTTCATTTTCTAGTTATGATAAATACTATATTTATATTAATCAAAACAATAAAGTCTCTTCCTTTGTTGATTGCTATGTTTTAGCACATGAAATTGGTCATGTTTGTGAAGACAAGTTTATACTCAATAAACCAATTGAATCAGTTGCTAAATATGACAATTACTACTCAGAAGTTTGCTCATCTTTTTTTGATATGACCTTTCTAAATTATATGAATGATTCCTTTAATCTAAAAGAAGCAACATTCATGAAAGAATATAAGTTTAATGAAATGCTTGCTTGTTTTAAAACCCTTAATTTTTTACTTAGTAATAAAGATATTTTATATGATAATCATATGTATACAATTCCTTATTATAATGATTTAAATAAAAACGATAAAAAATACATTAAACAAAGCGATTCTTATTTAAGTAGTATAAAATATGGATATGGTATATTAATAGGTACTTACTTTGCTAATTTATATCATAAAGACAAAATAAAAGGTTTAAACTTATTAAAAGATTTTCTAAATGGACAATGCTATGTATCTTGTAATGAGTTATATAATGATTTTATAAATGATTATTCTTTTCTTAAAGAAGAATTAGAAATAATAAAAAGAACTAAATAATTATTGGTTTATTTAGTTCTTTCTTAATTAATGAATTATCCTTTACAATAAGAGAATATATTTTAGTTACTTTATACTCTATATCTAAAGACTTATCTATATTAGGTTTATAATTACTAATAAGAGAAATATCTATATCCTTTTTAATACTATTTAAATACTTCTTACCTTTAAAATTAAAACCAAGTATTCTTATATAAGTTATTTCATTTATAAAATCATTCTTTTTAAAATCAGTTAAAATATGTATTAACATCCTATTTATTTTATTATAAGTATATCTTTTAGTCTTAATATTAGATATTAACTCAAAAATAGTATTTGAATCATTTATATATTTTAATACTCTAGATTCTATTCCTTCATCAACAGTTTGATATATTGATAAATCATTACTAGTATTTATTTTATATTTTAATAAATCTAAATAGTCAGTATTTTTATAAATAATATTATCATTATAATTAATATAATTAGATATATCTTTATTTTCCTTTATTAACTTTCTAATTAAACTAGCACTTATAATATTATCATTAATTTTTTTACCATGATAATCATTAGTTCTTTTTATACAAATAGGCTCTATATCATAATTATTTTTAATTATTTCTTTAATATATGATACCCCTAATAAATCATTGGGAGTATCAATTTTTTTAGTATTAAAATGCTTTAAAGCAAGAGATAAACTAGTAGGGTAGTTATTACCATCATCAAGATACTTTTTTACTAAAAAGTCAAACTCAGTATTATTTACTTGTAAGTTAGCTATATTATATAAAAAATCTATATCATTTGTTTCACTACCAAATACTATTTTAGACACATTTAGTTTATTAAGAATAGCCATTGCTCCTTTAGCAAAGATATCTGCACTTTGTGATGAAAATACAAAGGGCAGTTCTATTACAAGATCTATTTCATTATTAAGGCAGATATTTGTTTTATCCCATTTATTAAGTACACTAACTTCTCCTCTTTGACAAAACGAAGATGACATAACACATATAATTAAAGAATCTTTATACATTTCTTTAATTTTTTTAATATGATATAAATGTCCTAGATGAAAAGGATTATATTCTGCGATTATTCCAATTATTTCCATATAAATCACCGTCTATATTGTATCAAATTATTTTTATTATGTAAAATATCATCTTTACAAAGAATTAATTATTTTATATAATTATTATAGATAATAAGGAGAGATTACTATGAATAAGAAAAAGAAAATATTTATTATGGTAACTTTATCTTTATTTGCACTAGGAGTTTTATCATTTGGAACTTATGCTTTATATAATATAGATTTACTTACTGATAATAATTCTATATCTACTGGTCAAGTAAAGATGAGTTATACTGAATCTAATGAAATTACATTAAATAATGTAGTTCCTACAAGTGATAATAAAGGTATATCAAGTACTAATTATTTTGAGTTTAAGGTTAATACTTATATTAAAACTAATAAAGAAATGACTATGAATTATAATATAGTATTAGAACCACTTAATGTAGATAGTTCTTATACTAAGTTTAATGATAGTGATATTAAAGTTTATCTTACTAAGGTAGATAATAATACTGAAACGTTAGTTACAGGTCCAATAACTATAGATGAGCTTAATCAATATGTATTAAAATCACAAGAAGAAACATTTAATAAAAATGATACAGAACGTAGCACTACATATAGACTTAGAGCCTGGTTAGATTACAATTTTGATGCTAGTAAGATAAATGAAAAGACTTATAGTTATAAGTTTAGGGTTAATGTGAATAATGAGGCTGCACCAAAAGAAGATTATGCGCTTACTTTTGCTAAATCTAAAGTTGGAACAGATGGATTAGAACAAATAACTCACACAATA
>CAKOIB010000053.1 GCA_934086255.1 uncultured Bacilli bacterium | reverse complement strand
TGTATAAATAATGGTCCGATATGTAATCCTGTTGTTTCTATGTTTATGTATTCGTATATTATTTCTTTTATTTCTTTTGTTGTTAGATAGAAAAAATCATTTGTCTTACCTATTATTATAGCATCTACTCTTTTGCTTTTTTTATTTCTTCCTTGCAAGATAAATCTTTCAATGCATTTTTCTATAAATTCTTTGTTATTAAACTTTTGATTTAAATAGTCTATGTCTTTTTGGTTTGATTCTTTATACTCTTTAACGCTAATTCGTGTCTTTCCTGTTCCATTTTTTGTTTTATCTGCATAATGAAAGTATAAGTATTTTTCTATAACATCTTTTTTAAAGTTATTTATTATTAAAAAGTGGATGAATTCGGAAATTGGTTCTAAATGGAATGAGTTTTTGTCTCCAACTTTTAGGCTTAGATTTTTTTCTATGCTGTTTATTATAATTATTATATCTGTTTTATCTTTTTCTTTGTTTTTAGTTGCATAGACTATGTCATTTTCATTAATGTTGTCGTATAGCACATGTATTAATTCTTGCATCAACGGATTTAACTGTTTTACTTGTTTTTTGTTTAAATAATTTATGTAGATAAGTTCATTTTTTATACCTTTATTTATCATATTATTTCTCCTTTCATATATATAGAACGCATATTTTTTTAAAGTTCCTAAGTTTTTTTCATAAAAAATAAAAAAATTATTGTTTTTTCAATAATCTTTTTATGTTTATTTGTTTTTTTTATTTATTATGCTTGTATATAGTATTAAATATGATGTTGATATTAGCAGCCCTCCGATTACGTCACTTATGTAGTGTACTCCTAAATATATTCTACTTAGTCCTATTGCTAAGATTAGTAATGATAAAAAGGTTATTAGGGTTATTTTAAGTGCTTTATTTTTTAGGCTTTTATAGATTAAATAGATTAAAAAACCGTAGAATGCCATGCTTATCATTGAATGTCCTGATGGATAACTATATCCTGTTTCTTTTATTAATGCATGATATGTTGGTCTAGGTCTTTGTATAATGTGTTTTATAATTTGATTTAGGATTGTTATTGTTACTAGGTTGATTAGTGTTAGTAATCCTATTTTTTTGTTTTTTATTGTAATAAATATAACTGCTGTTATTATGATTAGGCATGTTGCTCCTCCAAGGTTTGTTATTGCTTTTATGTATGGGGTTAATGTTGGTGTTAATAAGTATGTTTTTAATGCATTGTAAGCTATGATGTCTTGTTGTAGTATTTGGTGTTTTAGTATGTTTTTAGTGAGTATTATAAATAGTATTAAACAAATAAAAAATAGGATCCATTTATAATTGTTTTTATGTTTTATGATTTGTTCTTTTTTCATATTAATATCAATTCCTTTGGTTTTAGTGAATGGTATTTTGTTTTTTTATTTTTTTCAGTTATATATATAGTATAATACTTTTTTGTGATTTTTTTATAAAAAAAGATGATTTTTAAACTATTTTGTTGTAGTTTTATCATCTTTTATAATTCAAATTGTGAATTGTATAGTTTTTCATAGAAACCTTTTTTGTTTATTAGTTGTTCATGGTTTCCTGTTTCTATTATGTTTCCATCTTTCATAACTAGGATTAGGTCTGCATTTTTTATGGTTGATAGACGATGGGCGATTATGAATGATGTTTTTTCTTTTGTTAATTTGTCCATTGCTGTTTGGACTAATTCTTCTGTTCTCGTATCAACGTTACTTGTTGCTTCGTCTAGTATTAAGAATGGGGAGTTTTCTATCATGGCTCTTGCTATTGTAATTAATTGTTTTTGTCCTGATGATATGTCGTCGTTGTCTGTTACTTTTGAGTTGTATCCTTCTGGTAGTGTTTTTATGAAGTGGTCTATTCCTACTTCTTCACAGACTTCTTTTATTTGTTTATCTTTGATGTTTTTTCTATTGTAGATAATATTTTCTTTAATGGTTCCTTCGAATAGCCATGTGTCTTGGAGTACCATAGTGAATAGTTCGTGAACGTTTTGTCTTGATAGTTCTTTTGTATCTATATTATCAATTTTTATAGTTCCACTATTTATTTCATAGAATCTCATAAGAAGGTTAACGATGGTTGTTTTTCCTGCGCCTGTCGGTCCGACTATTGCGACTTTTTGACCAGGTTTTATTTTAGCACTGAAGTTGTTTATTGTTGGTTTATCGTTTCCATCGTATGTAAAGACAACGTCTTGAAATTCAATGTTTCCTTTTACTTCTTTTTTGTCTAATTTATGTTTTGGATTTTCTTTTTGCATTTCTTGTTCATCAATGAATTCGAATACTCTTTCTCCAGCGGCAGCGGTTGATTGGAGGCTTGTCATTGCTTGAGCGATTTGTGTAAGTGGAGATGTGAACATTCTAACGTATGTCATGAATGCTACTATTACACCGAATGTTATTTTATTGTTTATTGTTAATAGTGCTCCGACTATGCATACTGCTACGTATCCAAAGTTTCCAATGAAGGCCATCATAGGAGGCATTAAGCCTGATAGGAATTGACTTTTTTGATTTGATGTTTTTAGTTGTTTGTTTAGCTTGTCGAATTCTTTTTTTGTGTATTCTCTAGCATTGCTTATTCTTACAACGTTTATACCGGTATATATTTCTTCGATGTGTGCATTTAGTTGACCTAGTTTTTTTTGTTTTTCATTGAAGTATTTTTGTGATTTTGTCATAACAATCATCATTAATGCAAAACCAAGTATGCTAGATACTATTGCTGTTATTGCCATGATCCAGTTGGTTATGAACATCATTATTATTGTACCAATGAATAGTGTTGTTGCGCTTACTAGTGTTCCTAGTGATTGGTTCATTGTTTGTCCTATTGTGTCTACGTCGTTTGTTACTCTTGATAGGATGTCTCCGGTTTGGTGTTTATCAAAGTATTTAAGTGGTAGTTTGTTTATTTTTTTAGTTATTTTTGCTCTTAAATCTTTGGCAAACTTGTTTGATACAATTGACATTACTAGTCCTTCGAATAGGTTGAACATTGCACTTATTGCGTATAGAATTACTAAAAATATTGTTATTGTTTTTATTTTTTCTATGTTCATTTTAGGACTTATTACTGTTTTTATTGATTCTGGTAGTTCTTGTATTTTTTTGTATAGTTCGTTTACGTTTGTATCTTTTGTTAGACTTTTTGTCTTTTCTATATATTGTTGTTGGTCGATTATTGAAATAGTTATGTTATCAATTGTTATTTCTTGTGGCATACCATTTTGGTAGTTTGTAGCTATTTTCTCATTTAATTCTTTCATGTTTTCTTGGTTGACCACTAATCCTTCGGTTATGGTGTCTGTTAGTTCTTTTAGTTTGTCTGGTGCGAATAGTGATAGAATTGAACTTAGTGCTGAGAGGATAAGTGAGATTATTACTAAGATTTTGAATGGTTTTAGTTCTTTTAGAGTTCTTTTTATTGATTTTTTGAAGTCTTTTGCTTTTTCATATTGCATTTCATTGTTGTGTTTTGATGTGTTTTTGTTGTTTTTACTCATGTTCTAATTCCTCCTTAGAAAGTTGTGATAGCGCTATTTCTTTGTAGACTTTGCATGTTTTTAGGAGTTGTTTGTGAGTTCCTATTCCTACGCATTTGCCTTGATCTAGTACTAGTATTTTATCAGCGTTCATGATTGTTCCTATTCTTTGTGCTACAATTAGATTGGTTGCATTTTTTGTGTATTTTTTTAGTTCGTGTCTTAGTGTTTTTTCTGTGTTGTAGTCTAATGCTGAAAATGAGTCATCGAAAATGTATATTTCTGGTTTTCTTGCTATTGCTCGTGCTATTGCTAGTCTTTGTTTTTGTCCACCAGATATGTTTGTTCCTCCTTGTGCAATGTCTGATTCATACTGTTTATCCATTTTTAGAACGAATTCTTCTGCTTGAGCAATTTTTATTGCTTCTTTTACTTGATCTTTTGATATTTTTCCGTGTTTATTTTTTCCGTATGATACGTTTTCTGATACGGTGCCACTGAACATTACTGCTTTTTGTGGAATGTATCCTAGTTTATTGTATAGTGATTCTTCAGTGTATTCTTTGACGTTTATTCCATCGATTAGGATTTCTCCTTCGGTTGCATCGTAGAATCTAGGAACTAGGTTGATTAGGGTTGATTTACCGCTTCCTGTTGAGCCGATGAATGCTACTGTTTCTCCGTTTTTAGCAACGAAGGAAATGTTTTCTAGGACGTATTCATCTGCGCCAGGATATTTGAAGCTTACATTTTTGAATTCTACTTCTCCTTTTATTTGTGTTTCTTTTATATTTTTTGTTCCTTCTTTTACAGTGTTTTCTGTTTCTAGTACTTCGTTTATACGTTTTATTGAAACGCTTGCTCTTGGGTAAATCATGAAGATCATTGATAGCATTAAGAATGACATGACTATTTGCATGGCGTAGCTTGAGAATACAACCATGTCAGTGAATAATGGAAGTTTATCTATCATTTGAGCATCTTTTATAATGTAGGCTCCGACAAAGTAAATGGCAAGGGTTAGGCCGTACATTATTAAGTACATTATTGGAGACATGAATGACATTGCTTTTTGAGTAAATAGTTGGTTGTTAGTAAGTTCGTTGTTTGTTTCTTCAAATTTATTTTCTTGATATTTTTCAGCGTTGAATGCTCTTATTACACGGATTCCTTTTATGTTTTCACGTGTTTTGTTGTTTATTTGGTCCGTTAGTTTTTGGACTTTTTTGAATTTTGGCATGACTATTGTTACTAGAATTGTAATCATGATTAATAGAATTAGGACTGCTGATGCTGTTATGGCGCTCCATTGCCAACTTTTATTTAGTATTTTTGTTATGGCCCAGATTGCTGTGATTGGAGATTTTATTAGCATTTGGAGCCCCATTGCTATGATCATTTCTACTTGTGTTACGTCGTTTGTTGTTCTAGTTATTAGACTGCTTGTTTGGAATTTTTTTATTTCGTTCATTGATAGATTTTGAACTTTATCGAATAGTTTTTCTCTTATGTTTAGTGAGAAGTTTGATGATAGTTTAGATATTATGTATCCTGTTACTACGGCGGATGCTAAACTACCGAATGCACATAGGAGCATGTATGATCCGTTTAGTATGATGTCGTGTATTTTGCTTCCTTCGGTTTGGACTAATCTGGTGATTGTTGACATGTAGTCTGGTATTTTAAGATCTAGGTATACTTGTGATGAGATTAGTCCTATTATTAGGATTATTGATATAATGTCTTTTTTCTTCATATTTTTTAATATTTTTAGCATTTTATTCCTCCTTATGTTCTATGTTTTTTACATTATTAAGTATTTTATGATATAGTTTGTCTAGTGTTTCTTTTTCTTCTTTTGTAAAGTTTTTGAAAACTATTTTGTTAAATTGTTCTTTTTGTTTTTTAAGTTCTTTTACTACTTTTTGCCCTTTTGTGGTCACTAATAGTCTTGTTGCTTTGCCATCTGGTATTTTTTTTATGTATCCTTTGGATGTTAATTGTTCTGTAGATAGTGATACGTGTGATTTTGAGAAAAGAAATTCCTCTACAATATCTTTTGCTGTATTTTTAGTATTTTCACTTAAGTAGATTAATATAATTACTTCATTGTTGGTTAAATTGTATTTTTTCATAGTGTTGGCATAAAAGTCTTTAAATGTTTTTTCAAAATGATGTCTGTGTAGACTCATTGCATCGTTTGTCATGGCATTCACCTTCCTTAGTTCAATTTTGAACCTTTATTAGTATAGTGCTTCTTGATGAAATTGTCAAATGTTTTTTGATAAAAAAAGTTAGTATTTCTACTAACTCTTATGTTTTATTTATTCTTCATTATCATATTGGAATAATGATTTTATATCTTCTTCGGTTAGACTGGAGATAATATTTTGATCTCTGTCTTCTCCTTCGATTAGGGTTTCTGCAAGTAATTTTTTCTTGTTTTGAAGTTCTAAGATTCTTTCTTCGATTGTTCCTTTACATATTAGTTTTATTACTTCGACTGAATTTTTTTGTCCAATTCTATGAGCTCTATCGGTTGCTTGGTTTTCTACTTGTGGGTTCCACCATAAGTCTAGGTGTATTACTACATCTGCACTAGTTAGGTTTAGTCCTGTTCCACCAGATTTTATTGTTATTAAGAAAACGTTAGTGTCATCGTTATTAAATTTTTCTACTAGTTCCATTCTTTTTTTAGAGTTTACTGAACCTTCTATTGTGTAGGTTTTGATATTTTGTTTATTTAGTTCTTTTTCTACTATGTCTAAAGCTGTTTTGAAGCTAGTAAATATTAGTATTTTGTGGTTGTTTTTAATGATATCTTTTGTCAAGTTTACTAATTGTGTTATTTTAGAACTTTCTCCTTTGTAGTTTGAGTATATTATTCTAGGATCAATACATAGTTGTCTTAGTTTTGTTAGTAGTTGTAGGATTTTGAATCTTGCTTTTGTGTATCCTTCGGTTGCTATTATTTCTTCCATTTCTTCTTTTGTTTCTTTTACATTTGCAGCGTATAGTTTTTTTTGTGTTTCGTTTAGTTCTATGTAAATGTTGTTTTCTATTTTTGGAGGTAAGTCTTTTAGAACGTCTTGTTTTTTTCTTCTTAATATGAATGGTTTTATTTGATCGTTTAGGTTATTTAGTTTATCAATGTTTTCTTTATTCATATCTTTTACATTGTATTTTGCTTGGAATGTTTTTATGTTTGCGAGGTAGCCTGGCATTATAAAATCAAAAATACTCCATAGTTCTAGTACACTGTTTTCTAATGGGGTTCCTGTTAGGGCAAGTTTTACTTTGGCATTTACTTTTTTTACTGCTTTACTTATCATGGCGGAGATGTTTTTTATATTTTGTGCTTCATCTATTGCCATTACTTCGAAGTTTATTTTTTTATATATTTCTAGGTCTTCGCGTAGTAGTCCATATGTTGTTATTAAGATATTAGAATCGTTTTTTTCTAGGTGTTCTAGTCTTTTTTGTTTTGTCCCATAGATTACTTGATATTTTAGTTCTTTACCAAATTTATCGAATTCTTTTTCCCAATTAAATATTAGTGATGTTGGTGCGACAATTAGTATTTTTGCATCTTTTTGTTCTTTGATTATTTGTTTTATAAGATATATTAATTGAATACTTTTCCCTAGTCCCATTTCGTCTGCGAGGATTGAGCCTAGTTCGCATTTATAGATATTGTATAACCATTTTACTCCGGTTAATTGGTAGTCTCTTAATACTTGTTGGTCTTTTTTTGATATTGATAGTTCGATGTCTTTGTATTTATTGAACTTTTCGATGAATTCATCAAATATGTTGTTTGTTTCTATTATGTTGTATTTTTCTTTTTGAAGGGAACTTAGGTAAATTGCTCTATATTTAGGAAGGGTTCCTTCGTCTAGGTTGTTTACTTGCATGTCTTCAAGGAGTTCATTTAATTGGTTTAAGTTGTTGTCTTCTTCAAGGTTTATTAAATCTCCACTTTTTAGTCTATAGTATTTCTTTTTGTTTTTAAGACTTAGAAGCATGTCGTCTACTTCTTGTTTGGATGTGTTTCCTAGATTGAATTCGTATTTTAGGATGTTGTCTTTTCCTATGCTAAATGCGCTACTGAAAGCAGTTTTTTGGATTTTTGTTTTCTTTATTTTATCACTTGTGTATACTTCGTAGGATTCTGCTAGAAGGGCGAGGTCGTGTTCTATAAATTGTCCCATTTGATCGATGTCTGTTATTATGAATTTGTTATCTTCAAGGGTGAAGTTGTATTTGTAGATGTCGTTTATTACTTGGTTTTCAAAGTCTGTGTCTCTTAATATGTTTTTTGTATTTGTAAAGTATTCTATTTCTTCTTTATTGTATAAGAATACTGGTTTACATACTATTTTGTTGTAGTGGTAGTCGATGTATAGTTTTACTGTTGGGGTCTTGCATATTACTATTTCGTTTTCTAATGATTTATCTACAGTTATTTCATCTTTTATAACGTTTAGAAGTCCGTTGGTGAAGTTTTTTAGGTTTTGTTTTGGAAAGATTATGTTATCTGTTTCGTATTCGTTTAAGGCATATACTATTTTTTTGGTTTCTTCATCTAGTTTGTATATTTTATTTTTTGATAGCATAAGGTCTTCATCTATTAGTTCTAATTGGTTTAGATTAGTGAATGTTAGTTTATAGTTTTCGTCTTCCTTAAATAGATTGGTTGCGAATGGATTTTCTTTTGAGATTCCTTTGTATTTATTAGTACCTAGTTTTTCTGTTGTTATAGTTATTTCTTTGTTTGGCACTTCGTTTATTAGTCTAAGCAATGTGCGTTCTGTTAGTGCATAGTCCCAGTTTACTTGTCTATTTGATTGGAGAAAGTCAATTAGTTTTTCGTCTTCTTTAGTGAAATAATAGTCTTCTTTTTTGTATGTGAATTCTTTTCCAAAATGTGTTTCTGTTTTGCCAAATTGATATGTTTCAAGAAAACTAGACATTTTCTTGTTTAGAG
>CAKOIB010000052.1 GCA_934086255.1 uncultured Bacilli bacterium | reverse complement strand
GATAGGCTTTTAGAACTTGATATTGATAATGATAAGAAGTTATCATATATTCTTAAAGGTTTTTTTGAAGTTAGTAAAAAGATTAAGGGAAAAAATTATGCTAATCCATCATTATGGGGTTATAAAAGTACTTTTATTACTGCGCTTGGATTATTTAATACATTAATGACAGTAGAAAATAATAAACAGTATCTTTCAACTACGCATGATTATGAAGAGGAGTATCAAAGATTAATAAAAAAAGAAATTAAGCAAGAAAATTAATATCTTGCTTTATATTTTATAAAAAATATTGTAATATATATTATAAGAGGAGTGATAAAAATGATAACTAAACCAAAGGGAACATATGATTTATATGGAAGAAAAGGAAAAGAAACAGTAGCATTAAGAAACTTTATTGAAGAGTTAATGGATAAGTTTAATTATGAGTATATTAAAACACCACTTTTTGAATCATCAGAACTTTTTCATAGAGGGGTTGGAGATACTACTGATATAGTAACAAAAGAAACATATGATTTTGTTGATCGTGGAGATCGTAATATGACACTTCGTCCAGAAGGTACAGCAGGGGTTATAAGAAGTTTTATTGAAAATAAAATGTCAAATGATGCAAGCATACCTAAAAAGTTTTGGTATTTTGGACCAATGTATCGTTATGAAAGACCTCAGTCAGGAAGATATAGGGAGTTTCAACAATTTGGTATTGAAGCATTAGGAAGTAATGATCCAATGTTAGATGCTGAAGTAATTAGTGTGGCAACTACATTGTTTAATATGTTAGGTCTTAAAGGAATAAAAGTTAATATTAATACACTAGGAGATAATGAATCACGTGAGGTTTATCGTAATGCTTTACTTGATTATTTAAGACCTCATATTGATTCTTTATGTGATGATTGTAAGAAGAGATTTGAAAAGAATCCTCTTAGAATACTTGATTGTAAAATTGATGGAGATAATGAAGTATTAAAGAATGTACCTAAAACTATTGATTATTTAAATGAATCTAGTAAAAAGCATTTTGATAAAGTATTAAAATATCTTGATGCTTTAGAAATAGAATATAATATTGATACTTCTATTGTGAGGGGACTTGATTATTATACTCATACTGTATTTGAAATAGAGGCTTCTGTTGAAGGATTTGGTAGTCAAAATGTTATGTGTGGTGGAGGAAGATATGATAATTTAGTTAAAACACTTGGTGGACCAGATACACCAGGAGTAGGTTTTGCTATTGGAATAGAACGTCTACTTACTGCGCTTGAGTTTGAAGGAATCTCTTTAACAGATGACGACTCTATTGATTGTTATATTATGCCTATGGGTGAAGAACAAAAAGAGTTTTCATTTGCATTGCTTGGTGCTCTTAGAATACTTGGTATAAAATCTGATATTGATTATTTAAATCGTAGTATTAAGTCTAATTTTAAACAAGCTGAAAGATTAAATGCTAAGTTTGCTATTATAATTGGAGAAAAGGAATTAGAGGAAGATTATTTAACTGTTAGAAATATGCAAACTAAAGAAGAAGAACAAGTTGCTAATGAGATGATAATTACTTATTTATTTGATGCTTTTATGGATAATGAAGATTGTGACTGTGGATGTTCTCATGATCATGAATGTGATTGTGATGACTGCGATTGTGATAAATAATGGATGTAAAAGATATTGAAAGAAGCATAATTAAAAAATATAAAAGTAAAATATTTGGAAGGTTCTTACATGGAGTAAAAGAGTTTGAAATGGTATCGGATGGCGATAAAATTGCTGTTTGTATATCCGGAGGAAAGGACTCTTTTCTTCTTGCAAAGTGTATGCAAGAGTTAAAAAGACATAGTAAATATCACTTTGATTTAGAGTTTATTGTAATGAATCCTGGTTATGAAAAGAAGAATCTTGATTTAATTAAAGAAAACTTAAAAAAATTAGAGATTGATGCTACTATATATGATAGTAATATTTTTAATGAGATAAAGGATTCTACATCTATGTGTTATTTATGTGCTAGAAAAAGAAGAGGTTTTTTATATGCAAAGGCTAAAGAATTAGGATGTAATAAAATTGCTCTTGGACATCACTTTGATGATGCTATTGAAACTATTTTACTTAATATTATTTATGCTGGTGAGTATAAGGCGATGATGCCTAAGTTAAAGAGTACCAATTTTTCTGATATGGAGCTTATTAGACCGCTTTATTACGTCAAAGAAAGTGATATTATATCATGGAAGAATTATTGTGAGTTATCGTTTTTAGATTGTGCATGTACAGTGACTAAAAAACATGTTGGGAAAAGACGTGAGATAAAGGAATTAATAAGTGATTTAAGAAAGATTGATAAGAATGTAGATATTCATATTTTAAGGAGCAGTTCTAATGTTAATTTAGATGCTATTTTAGGATATAAAACTAAAGATAAAAAGGTTTCTTTTATGGATGAGTATTAACTTTACATAGTTATGTAAAGTTTTTTCTTTGTTATTTACTTCTTATCATTAATATGATATATTAGTATTACCAGAGGATACAGAATTGTAAAAACCGTACAAGTAACGATAAGGGAGTCAAAATATTATTCGGTGTTGAATATTTATCATTGATAAAGATCCTAAAGAATAATCTATGATACCCACCTGTAATTAAACAGGTTTTTCGTCTAGTGTAGCCCTGGTTTTTATTTTGAAAAATTATTATAAGTAGCATTGAGAAGATTTGGAAGATCTTCTTTTTAATCACTTTACTTGTTGTGTCAATTATGTGTTAAGTATATTGACTTTGAATGGTAATAATGATATTTTAGTAATAGAGGTGATATAATGCGTTTAATTATAACTGGAGATGCACATGGAAATGATGTTGCATATAATGAAGTAATTAAAAATGCTATTGATAAGTATGGAAATACTATTGACAAGTTTATTGATCTTGGAGATTTTACATGTGATTTTTTATGGGGAGAAGAAATTGCTAAAAAGATGATTGAACTGAAGAAAGAAAATAAGTTTTTAGGAATAACTGGTAATAGAGAAACTGGTATGGTTTTTCCTTACTACAATGAGAAAAAAGCTGGTAAAACTATTAATTGGGATATTAATAGTAGTATGGGTGCACCACTTCTTTCTTGTGATAGAATGAGTGATGAAACATTCGAGTTTATTACTAATTTGCCTGAAACTCTTTTAATTAAGTTTGTAAAGCCAGGTACAAATTATGAAGATACTAAAAATGTTTCTTATATTGAAACTGATTCAGAACCACTTCCTACACCAATTTATTTAAAACATAAAATGCCACTTACAGATGAAGAAAAAGAATTATTAAAAAAGGAAAATTGTACAACTATATTGACTGCACATACTCATATTGTCAATAATGGAAAATATGATGAATATGATGTATTTAATCCTGGTTCTATCGGGCTTACTGGAGATGGTGTTCCTGGTGCTAGTTATGGTGAATTGTTCTTTAAAAATGGACATTGGAACTTTACTATTGATCATATTGATTATAATTATGATGAAATTAAAGATAAAGTTAATGCTAATCCTTTATTGTTTGAAAAATGTAAAAACTGGGGAACTACGTTAAATGCAGCAGTTGATTCTGGATTAAATGTTCCTGCAATGTATATGTTTGAAAAAAATAGAATAGTTCAAGAAATAGCCAAAGGTACTAATAAAATAGTACTTGATCCAAATGATAGTGTTACTATAAATACAATGGGTAGATATGCTGATATTGGTCCAAGTGGTGAAGCTCTTAAGGAAAAAGTGTTCTATTCTAATGAATGTGATAGTCTAGAAGCTAATGATGTAGAATTTAATTTAGATGAATCTAAAAACGTTGATGCAAGTGGTGTAAAAGTAACTGATGAAATATTTGAGCAAGCTTTAAATAATATTTTATACTATATATCTGAAGCTAAGAAAAACTCTACTGTACAAGGTGAAACTATGAAAGGTAGATTGTCTAAATAGGTTTTAAATTGATGAGAGTCATGTTAATGACTTTCTTTTTGTTTTTTGTTTACTTTATTTGTTTTTTTATATATAATTATACGTGGAGGAAGTTTTATGAAAAATCGTAGTGAATTAAGGGAAATTATTATTAAAGTTTTATATCAAATCTATATTTATGAAAATGGTAATATTTCATATGATATAGATAGTTTAATTAAAGAACAACTTGAAGAATCAAATGATTTTGTAAATGATACCGTAAAAGGAATAATATCTAAAAATGATGAATTAGTAAGTCTTGCTAATAAGTATTTAAAAGATTGGACTATTGATAGATTAGGTAAGGTGGATAAAGCTATTATATGTCTTGGTATATATGAGCTTATGTATACGGATACTCCAAATATTGTTTGTATTAATGAAGCAGTAGAGCTTGCTAAGAGGTATTCTGATGATAAAGTTATAAAGATGATTAATGGTGTTTTAGATAGTGTTCTTCATGGAGAAATAGAAAATGAATGATAAGTATTTAACTGTTACTCAAATTAATAAATATATTAAATATAAGATGGATAATGATTCTAATTTAAGTGTTGTTTATTTAAAAGGGGAAATATCTAATTTTAAGAATCATTCATCAGGACACTTATATTTTACTATTAAAGATGAGTCTTCAAGAATACTTGCTGTTATGTTTAGAGGTAATGCCTCAAAAATTAATTTTAAACCTGTTGATGGTTCAAAGGTTTTAGTAGTAGGTAGAATTAGTTGTTATGAAGCTAGTGGAAATTATCAAATATATGTTGAGGAAATGCTTGAGGATGGAGTGGGTAATCTTTATTTGGAGTTTGAAAAATTAAAGAAAAAACTAGGAGATAAAGGTTATTTTGATGATATGTATAAAAAACCTATACCTAAGTTTCCTAAAAGAATTGGTATTATTACTGCTCCGACTGGTGCGGCAATTAGAGATATAATTACTACGATTAATCGTAGATATAAATTAGTAGAACTTTATATATTTCCATCATTAGTACAGGGTGAAAATGCTAAAGATGATATAGTGAAAAACTTAGAGCGCGCAAATAATTATGACTTAGATCTTATTATTTTAGGTCGTGGTGGTGGCTCAATCGAAGACTTATGGGCTTTTAATGAAGAAGTGGTGGCTGATGCGATATTTAAAAGTAATATTCCAATCATTAGTGCAGTTGGTCATGAAATAGATTTTACTATTAGTGACTTTGTTAGTGATTTAAGAGCACCAACTCCAACTGCTGCGGCAGAGTTATCTGTTCCTAATACAATGGATTTAATTAATTATATAAAGCAATTAGAAATTAGAGCTAGTAAGTCTATGGAAAATATTATTGATGTAAAAAAGAGTAGACTTAATAGTCTTGTTAATTCTTATGTATTAAAGAATCCTAAGAATATGTATGAGATTAAGTCTCAAAAATTAGATAATTTAGTAGATAAGTTAAATATTTATATAAAAAGGAATCTTAATGATAAGAATAATAGGTTTATAAATATATTAAATAAGTTGGATGCTTTAAATCCTATTAATACTATTAAAAGAGGTTATTCTATTACAAAAAGTAAGGATAAAGTTATTACTAGTATAAATAGTGTGGTTGAAAATGATATAATTACTACTGATTTAGTGGATGGTGTTATTACCTCTAAAGTAGTGAAAGTGGAGGAGAGTATATGAAAGAATTAAGTTTTGAAGAGAAGTTAGAGAAATTAGAAAGTATTGTTAAGGAATTGGAAAGTGGAGGAGTTCCTCTTAATGATGCTATTGCTAAGTTTAATGAGGCAATGTTGCTTGCTAATGATTGTAATAAGATATTAGAAAGTGCTAATGAGACAATAAATAAAGTAGTTAATAATGATAGTATTGAAGATTTTAAAGTTGAGGAGTAAATAGTGAATTATGATTCACTATTTTATTTTGATATAAAAATTACTATTTTTGACTTAAAATACTAGTAATTTAATGAATTATTTTGGTTTTTATATATAAATGTGATATAATGAAAATGAATACAAAATATGAAAGAGGTAATGAAAATGATTTATGCAGAAATTTTAGCCGGAGGAAAAGGCACAAGATTAGGCAACAAAGATTTGCCAAAACAATTTTTAATGTTAGGAAGTAAGCCTGTTATTATACATACAATTGAACAATTTATAATAAATCCTAAAATTGATAAAGTTATAGTTTGTACTCCAAAAGAGTCAATTAATTATACTAACGAATTAATTAAAAAATATTTACCAGGTGTTAATGTTGATGTAGTAGCGGGTGGTAAGACTAGAAATGATAGTATTATGAATGGTTGTAAACATATTGAAAAAGTATATGGTTTAAATGATGATGATTATGTTATTACTCATGATGCAGTTAGACCATTTATTAATCAAAGAATTATTAATGATAATATCAAATATGTGAAGAAAGGTTATGCTGTTGATACTGCTATTCCTGCTACTGATACTATTATACAATTAAAGGATAATGAGTTGATTAATTCAGTTCCTGAGAGAAAATACTTGTATTATGGACAAACACCACAAAGTTTTAATATTAAGGAACTTATTAATTTATATGATTCTTTAACAGAACAAGAAAAATCTATATTAACAGATGCTTGTAAAATCTATGTTTTAAAAAATAAAGATGTTAAAGTTGTATTAGGGGAAACATTTAATATTAAGATTACTACTTCATTTGATTTAGAAATGGCTGAAGCTATTTTGAAGGTGAGAAATAATGATTAATCAAGCATATAGATTAAATTCTCCTAAGCAATTTAGAGTAGTTCAAGTTGATGAAAAGATTGGTTCTAATGATGTTATTGTTAAGCCTACTTATTTATCTATTTGTGCTGCTGATTTAAGATATTATTCTGGAAAAAGAAGTTTAGAAGTTCTAAAGAAAAAATTACCTATGTCTTTAATTCATGAGGCAGTCGGAGTTGTTTTATATGATCCCAAAGGTGTTATTAAAAAAGGAACAAAAGTAGTTATGATTCCTAATACTCCGGTTGAAGAAGATGAAGTAATAAAAGAAAATTATTTAAGAAGTAGTAAGTTTAGATCTAGTGGTTTCGATGGATTTATGCAAGAAGTTGTTTCTATTGAAAGAAATAGAATTATTCAATACGAAGGAATTGATGATAAAATAGCAGTATTATCAGAAATTATGAGTGTTGCAATGAATTCTTTAGAACATTTTCAACAATATAGTCACAAAAGGAAACAAACACTTGGTATTTGGGGATGTGGAAGTGTAGGATACTGTATGGCTTTGGTTTTAAAATATACTTATCCTGATGCAAAAATTGTAGTATTTGATACGAATTCAGATAGATTAAATTATATGCCTTTTGTTGATGAAGCGTATTTAGTTGATAGTTTGCCTAGTGGTATAAAAATCGATCATGCCTTTGAATGTGTCGGAGGACAAGCTTCTGAGTATGCAATTAATCAAATGATTGATATTATTAATCCTCAAGGAAGTATTTCTTTACTTGGTGTAAGTGAAAATAATGTTCCAATTAATACAAGAATGGTTTTAGAAAAGGGATTAACTCTTTTAGGAAACAGTAGAAGTAGTTATGAAGATTTTGATAATTCATTAAAGTTTGTTAAAAAATATCCATTTGCTAAAGAGCATCTTTCTCGTATTATAAGTGAAGAAGTAACGGTTAATGAGATAAAAGATATGTCTAATGCTTTTGAAGAAGCTATTACAAATGATTATAAAACAATTATGAAGTGGGAGATATAATTATGGATGAAAAAAAGTATAAATATGATGTGTCAGTGGTAATACCCGTTTATAATGCAGAAAAGTATCTAGAAGAATGTATTTCATCTTTGATTCATCAAAGTCATGATTTTTCTTCTATTCAAGTTCTACTTATTAATGATGGTTCAACAGATAAAAGTTTAGAAATTTGTAAAAAATATGAAAAATATAGTAATGTCGAAGTAATAGATAAAAAAAATACCGGTGTTTCGGATACTAGAAATGTTGGAATAAAAAAATCTAGTGGAAAGTATATTATGCTTTTAGATTCTGATGATTTTATTTCGAGTAATACCGTTTCAAACTTATATAATTTTTTTGAAAAGCATTATGATGAAATTGATTTAGTTACATATCCTTTATATATTTATAATAATAAAAAATCTACTATTCATCGAAGATATAAAGCTTATGATAAAGCAACATCTATATATGATTTAAATGAATATATTCATTTAAATCAAAATACTATTAATGTGATGTTTAAAAATCTACATAACGATAATATTTTGTTTAATACAAAAATGCATTTATCAGAGGATCAAAACTTTAATACTGAAGTATTAATGAAAAAGAAAAAAATCGGATTTGTTAAAGAAGCAAGATACTATTATAGAAGAATAGGAATTAGCGTTTCTTCTTTAAAAAACAATCCTTATTATTGCTTTGAAGAGATAATAAGTTATAATGAGAGTTTATTAGAAAGATATAAAGAAAACAATGAAATACCAAAGTATATTCAATCTTTAGTTTTGCACACACTTAACTGGAGACTTAATTGTGATGAATTATTTCCATATCATTATAATAAAGAAGAATATGAGAATGCTAAGCAAAGAATAATTGAACTTATTAAAAAAATTGATCCAGATGTTATTTGTAGTGCTAAGAATATTGATTTATATAACAAGTTTTTCTTTTTTGTATTTTCTCTAAGAAAACCAGAATTGCTTGTCGAAGACAATTCTTTGTTAATAAAATATGATGATGCAATTTTATGTGAAAAAAGTCAAGTTAATGCTGAAGTTGTACAAATTAAAATAAAGAATAATGAAATTAGATTGTATGCTTGTGTTATGTTACCTATTATTAATAATGAAGATATTGAGGTGTATTGTACTAAAAGGGTAAA
>CAKOIB010000051.1 GCA_934086255.1 uncultured Bacilli bacterium | reverse complement strand
AGAGAAACTTATTTAAAAGCAGATGCAGGAACAACAATACCAATGAGTGATATAAATACAATGTGGGTATGGGTACCTAGATATACATATACAATGCTTAATACTTGTGCTAATATAAAAAATCCGACTGAATCTGCTAATCCTAAATGTTATGGGTATGTGTATAAAGATGAGTATCATGATGATTTAATTAATGAATTGGTTAGTAATTGGGGTACTGATGAAACCCAGGCTGAAGAAGTTATAACAGCGTGGAAAAATGGAGAAGTAGATGAATCTTATACTGATTTAACATTTGAAGAATTTGCGGATCCATCAAATGAATATACTGAATTAACATTTGATAAATCCTTTATCAGTACAAATGTTGTCAATCAGTCATTTGATATTAAGTTTGAAAAGGGTACAAATAGTACTGGAACAATAAAATGTCAAGACGCAATAAATCAAAAAGATAGTGATGGAAAAACTATTTCAGAAACATGTACAGATACAACAAATAATGGACTAAAAGCAGGCACTTCAACATATACCCACCCAGCATTCTGGTGGGATAAAAATGATAACAACGTAAGAGAAGAAGGGGAAGAACTAACAGGAATATGGGTAGGAAAGTTTGAAGTATCAAGTGATACTACATGTACAGCATCATATAATGTAGCAGTAGGAGAAGGATGTAACTTACAAACAATAAGGCCTCAAATAAAACCTGATGTAACATCATGGAGAGGAGCACAATTAGGGACATTCTTTAATACAATCCAAAAGATGAGAGAAAATGGAAACCAATATGGATTTGCAACAATTGATGAAACCCATATGATGAAGAATACGGAATGGGGAGCAGTAGCATATCTATCACATAGTAAATATGGAATAAATAAAGAAGTAGCAATAAATAGTACAGATACATTTACAACAGGATGTGGGCCACAAAGTGCAGGTTCAACAGATAGTGGTTCAACATGTAATTCTTATACAACAACTTTAGGACAAAGTGCATCAACAACAGGAAATGTATATGGAGTATATGATATGAGTGGTGAAGCAGATGAATATATGATGGGTAACATGGTATATAGTAATGGACAACAAATGAGTGGATGGCTAACAATTGAGAACCGTAACTCAGCATTTACAGGAATCTTATATGATGATGGTAAAGTTACATCATTTACAGGAACATATGCATTCCCAAGTAAGAGATATTATGATAAATATAGTTATGGAACAAGTGATACAGAATATATAAGAGGAAAACTAGGAGATGCAACAAAAGAAATGGTACCTACAGGAACAAGTGGTAACTGGTACGGAGATAGCACCGACTTTGTGTACTCTTACGACTCTTGGTTTCTGCGCGGCGGGAGCGGGAATTACGAAAGTAATGTTTACGCCGGCGCCTTCAGCTTCAGCTACAGCTACGGTAACGCTAGCGATAACTCCTCCGCCCGCGCAGTCATCTCAAACTTAAACTAATACTAAGATATATGATAACAACATATATCTTTTTTTATTGTATTTTAACTTCATTTATAGTAAAATACATACCGGAGGTACAAAACATATGATGATAAGTGATGTAAAAATAGACAAATATAGTGATGACCAAACTATTTCATTTTTAAGAGCAATAAAGTATTATGATTATTTAGATACTACTATTAAATTAAATGTTATAGATACACTTATAATAACTGATGGAAAATTGTCTTCTAAAGAAGAGGTAACTCCTTCATCATTTGATAATTACGATGAAGTTTATATGAGTGATCTTATTCTTGAAGATGCAAGTTATGTTATACTTTTATTAGTAATGAATAAATGCACTAATAAATATAATGATAAACCATTTGAGTATAAAACTTTGGTTACTACTAACGCATATATAAAAGATTTAAACGACATTAAAACACTTAAAAAGATAAGAAAAGAACTTTCTAAAATAAATACTAAAAAGATAAATGATATGATTGATTCTAGTGATGATGGTATTTATAAGAAAGTTATTAAAAAGTAATACGACATTTTTCGTATTATTTTTTATTTTTTATTTCTAATTATTTCATATTATGATATTATATATATAAGGTGATTTTGTATGAAGTTAGATATTATAATAAATAAACACTTACTTATATGGCACTTACTATATCAGTCTTCGGTATCTATGGAAGTGCATAAATTAAAACAAAACTTATGGATGGAACATAAAAAAGAATATACTTTAGTTCATAAAGATAAAGAAATAATTTTAAAAGAACTTGATGACTTTATTCCTGATGATGATACTATTTATAACTTGGTTGAAACATCTCAAATATTTAAAAAAATAAAAAAGGAAACAAGTCAATATCGTTATACATTACTTCAAATATGGGATGAGAATAAAAGAAAATATATGAGACATTTAAATAATATATTAAGATATGATACACGTGATAGTTATAAAATATGTGTTGTTCATCCAAATCTAGATGTTATTGAAACTGATTTTAATACTAATATAATAACTATTGGTAAAAAAGTTAGTATGAGAGATAAAGATAATTTTCTAACTTATTTAATGTACAAAATAATAAAAAATGATTTAAATAATATTAAAACAAGTGAAAGAGATATAGTTGATGCGGTAGCAGAGCTTGCTCTTACTAATGAATTGTATACAAGGGTAACTGAAGAGTCTAAATACTCTATGGGTAAAAAGAATCTAAGGGTTTTAAAAGAAAAAATCTATCCTTATTGGTTAATGTATTTAGGGGTTAAACAAGAAGATATGCAAAAGTATATGATAAGGGATAATATTTTCTTTAATATAAATGATTATACGTATGATAATCATCTTGGTTATGTGGATCTAGTTACTTTTATAGGTTTTATAATTAAGAATAAAAGAAAAGTTTTAAGAATAAGAACTGTACAAATCGAGGATATCGAAGTACTATAGTTCTTTTTTAGGGAGGTATTATTATGAGTGAAAAAATAAAAAATTTACTTGATAAAATTAATTATCCAGAGTCTATGTATGAAGACTTTAATAATACTTCAATAAATAAAATAGTAGTTATTGATTCAAAAAAACAATGGGATATTTATATTAAAAATAATACTAATTTTAGATATGAAGCAATTAATTGTTTTTTATCGTGTTTAAAAGAATATACTAAGAATAATTATAAATATAATCTTTATATAAGTGTTGATGAGATAGATTATAAATTACTTAATGAGTATTATAAGAATATGTTAGTACTTTCTAATAATAATAATTTTTATTATAATTTATTTAGTGATAGATTAATGAATGATGATAATACTTATTATATTGAGGTTTATAATAAAAGTGAGATAGATATATTAAATAATAAGTTTAGTGAAATGAATGAATATTTAAAGAATTATGGATTTAATGAGTTAGAATATAGATTAAATGAAGAAAAAGCAAATGAGATTAAAGATAGTATTAAAAATGATTTTAATAATGTTTCTTATGTAGAGAAAAATAATAATGAAAGTACTAACGATAAACCAAGTTATAATAATGAGTTTAAACCTAAATATGAAAGAGCAAATTATCGTAGGAAAACTGGTCTTTTTGGTGAAGTAAAAGGGGATATTACTTCGCTTAGTGCTATTACATATGAGGTTAATGATGTAAATGTTGAAGTACAAATATTTGGAATTAGTCCTAGTACTAAAAAGGGATTTAATTCGTTTACATTAAAGACTACTGATTTTAAAAGTAGTATGTATGTAAGAATATTTCTTAATTCTTTTGAGGAATATGAAGAGGTACTTGCTAAGTTTAAGGAAGGAATGTGGATTAGGATAAATGGTTATGTAAAAAATAATACTTTTTATAATGATTTTGTATTAAATGCTAGGACTATTGAATTTATTGAAAAAGAAGAAGAAATAAAAATGGATGATGCTGAAGTTAAAAGAGTAGAATTACATGCTCATACTATGATGAGTCAAATGGATGGAGTAGTAGATGTAAAAAATCTTATTAAAAGGGCTATTAAATGGGGACATAAGGCTTTAGCTATTACTGATCATAATGGTATTCCAACTTTTCCTGAGGCGTTTCATCATAAAGATGAGATTAAAATATTATATGGTGTAGAATTATCGATGATAGATGATGATATTGATTTGGTTAAAAGAGCTGATGAGAGTGTTTTAATGGATAATACTTATGTGGTATTTGACTTTGAAACGACAGGATTTAATGCCGGTGGTGGAGACTCAATCATTGAAATCGGAGCAGTTAAAATAAAAAATGGTGAAATAATAGATAGATTTGATAGATTAATTAATCCTGGTGTTAAATTGCAACCACATATTATAAAACTAACTAATATAACAGATGAAATGTTAGTGGACTGTCCTAGTGAGGAAGAAGCAGTAAAAGAGTTTATTGAGTGGTATGGTGATTTACCAATGGTTGCTCATAATGCTAAGTTTGATTCATCATTCTTAGAAATGGCTTATCAAAAATATGGTCTTGGTGAGTATAAAAATGTTCTTTTAGATACTCTTCAACTTTCTCGTGCACTGGAGTCTGGTGTTTCTCGTCACTCACTTTCTGCACTTGTTAAAAGGTATGATATTCCTTGGGATGAGGATGCTCATCATAGAGCAGATTATGATGCTGAGGCAACTGCGTTAATATTTCATAAAATGATGGTTAAATTAAATGCTAAACAAATATATAAAATGAATCAAATAGATGATTTAGTATCTAAGGAAGATATTCATAAGTTTGGTGAATTGTTTCATATTAATATTTTAGTAAAAAATCAAGTAGGATTAAAAAATCTATTTAAAATAGTGTCTCTTGCAAATACTAAATATTTATATAAGACTCCTAGAATATTGCGTTCAGAAATAGAAAGACTTCGTGAAGGGCTTCTTATTGGTAGTAGTTGTGCAAATGGGGAAATATTTAGACAAGCAAGGAGTAAAAGTGAAGAAGAACTTGGGGATTTAATGAATTTTTATGATTATGTTGAAGTACAACCTCCTGATGTGTATAGTTATTTGATTGATTTAGATGATTTTAAAAATAATGAAGAAGTATTGTTAAATATTAAAAAGATAATTGAAGTAGCAGAAACTAAAAATAAAATGGTTGTAGCAACTGGAGATGTGCATCAATTAGATAAGGAAGATACTATTTATAGAAAAATAATAGTTAATCAAAAAGTTCCAGGGGGAGGAAGACATCCTCTTAATAAAAAGGATATAAAGGATATTCCTAGTATGTATTTTAGGACTACTGATGAGATGTTAAATGATTTTTCTTTTCTAGGAGAAGATAAGGCTTATGAAATAGTAGTTTTAAATACAAATAAAGTAGCAGACCTAGTCGAAGAAGTAGAAATAATACCAGATACACATGGTATACCATTCTCGCCAAGATTTGAAAATAGTCAAGAGACTATAAAAAGTATTTGTTATAATAAAGCACATTCTATATATGGAGATCCTCTTCCAGAGCTTATTCAAACAAGATTGGATCAAGAACTTAATGGTATTATTAATGGTGGATTTGATACTATCTACTTAATTGCTCAAAAGCTAGTAGAAAAATCAAACTCAGATGGATATCAAGTAGGTTCTCGTGGTTCAGTAGGTTCATCTTTTGTTGCTACAATGCTTGGGGTAACTGAAGTAAATCCACTTCCTGCTCATTATGTTTGTCCTAATTGTAAAAAGACTATATTTAATAATGATGAGGGAATACCATATGGAAAGGATTATCCATCTGGATATGATCTTCCGGATAGAAAATGTGAATGTGGTACAATGTTTAAAAAAGAAGGACAAGATATGCCATTTGCAACATTCTTAGGATTTAATGCTGATAAAGTACCGGATATAGATCTTAATTTTTCTGGAGATTATCAACCAGTTGCGCATAATTATACTAAAGTACTTTTTGGTGAGGATCACGTATTTCGTGCTGGAACAATTGGTACAGTTGCAGAAAAAACAGCGTTTGGTTTTGTTAAAGGATATTATGAAGATAGAGGTATTACTGATATAAAAATGCTTGAAGTAGAACGTTTAGCAAAAGGAGTTACAGGTATTAAAAGAACAACAGGACAACATCCAGGTGGGATAGTAGTAGTTCCAGATTATAAAGATATATATGATTTTACTCCATTTCAATATCCCGCTGATTCTGATGATTCTGAATGGTTTACGACGCATTTTAATTATCATGATATTGAATCTTGTTTATTAAAATTAGATATACTAGGACATGATAATCCTACTATATTTAAGATGTTATATGATCTTACTGGAATAGATCCTACGACAATACCAATGGATGATAAAGAAGTAATGAGTTTGTTTTCTTCAACTAAAGCACTTGGAGTAACACCAGAGCAAATAGAATGTGAAGTAGGTTGTGTAGGACTTCCAGAGTTTACTAGATTTGTAATAGGAATAGTTTTAGAGACAAAGCCAAAAACATTTGCAGAACTTGTAAAAATATCAGGTCTTTCACATGGTACTGATGTGTGGAATGGTAATGCTCAAGAATTAGTAAGAAATAATATTTGTCCATTTAGTCAAGTAATTGGGTGTCGTGATGATATTATGGTTTATTTAAGTAATCATGGGGTAAAACCAATTGATGCTTTTAAAATAATGGAATTGGTTCGTAAAGGAAAACAAAAAAAGGAAAAAGAAAAATGGGATAATTATAAAGTTTTACTTAAAGAAACAGGTATTGCTGATTGGTATATTGATTCATGTGATAAAATAAAATACATGTTTCCTAAAGCTCATGCAACGGCTTATGTATCAGCTGCTTGGAGAATAGCATGGTATAAGATTAATAGAGCTATTGAGTATTATGCAACTTTCTTCTCAGTAAAATGCTTTGCTTTTGATCTTGAAGTAATGGCATCAGGATATTCTGCGATTAAGGAAAAGTATGATGAAATGAATGTAAATAAGTTTGGGCTTTCTGTAAAGGAACAAGATTTATTATCTACTCTTGAAGTAGCGCTTGAAATGACCGCTAGAGGATATAGATTTGGTCAAGTTGATTTATTGAAGTCACATTCAATGAACTTTGTAATAGATGAGGATAGAAAAACTCTTATTCCTCCATTTAGAGCACTAGATGGGTTAGGGGGAACTGTTGCAAATAATATTATTATTGAAAGGGAAAAAGGGGAGTTTTTAAGTATTGAAGATCTTCAAAAAAGAGGAAAATTATCTTCTACTTTAATTGAAAAGATGAGATTGATGGGAATATTAAAAGATTTACCAGAATCTAGTCAATTATCACTGTTTGATATGATGTAAAAAGAACAAATTATTTAGAATTAGAACTAGTTTGTTCTTTATTTTGTATCATTTACTTGACATTTCTTTACACTAGTGCTAAAATTAAATTATAAATGATAGAGGAGGGTACTTTATGAACGAAGTAAACAGAATTATAAATGAAAGTGGTATTTCTAAAGTAAATGTTGCAAAGTTTTTAGGAGTCTCACGTCAAATGCTTTACAATTACTTGGCTTTAAGTAGTACTGATGAGCTGCCAAAGGATAAGCAAAATAAATTATTGCTTCTTTTAGGTGTAGAAAATGAATCTGAATTAAAGAGTATTAAAGTAAATGAAAAATATATTGCAACTTTAGAGTCTAAAATAAATGATGGTATGGTTGATGATATTAAAGAACAAATGACTGATTTTAAAGGACTTGGTAAGAAAGAACAAACACTTCTTACAGAAATATTTGTTTTGTTAAAAGAAAAGTTATTAACTGATTTAGATACCTCTAATGATATTAATTATAAAACGTTAAAATATTTACAAAACTATCTTCAATCAATGGAACAATTTGAAGAATTAAAGTATGTTCTTGCATATGTTGCAAAGATAAATTGTATTACTAATGTAAATGAATATATTTATGATGAGGATAAACAATATATTTTTGAAGGTATTATCTACTCTGCTATGAACTTATATTCAAGTAGGGGAGCATCACGTAGTAAAGTTGCAGAACAACATAAAAAACTTGAGATGGAAATAGCTCAAAAAAATGAAGAAAAATTAAGTAGAACTGAAGAATTATTTACATTAAGAAAGCAAGCTTTGCAAGAACTTGGCTATAGTTCAATAAATGAGTCTAATGGTAAAGAAGTATTTGAAAAAATAGCAGAAATTATGTCTAGAAAGCTTTGATTATATATTTTATTTTAAATCGAGATGGATGGTTATCCATCTTTTTATATATTAATTAAAATAAGAACACCTATTTCCTCTCATAATATAAGTAGAATAGAGTAGTAGTTAATATTTAAAATTATCAATTTTAGTGGACTTTTTTGTTATAATATGATATATTAAATAAGAACGAAAAGGGAGTTTACCCCCTTTCGTAAACTTCTACGTATGGAACAGGTCCATAACTGAAGTTTAAAGAATATCCATAATTGAAGTTTAAAGAATGTCCATTTTCATATAGTTGTTGTATTGTTCCTATGAATAATGGATTTTTTTTATATTATAAAATATGTCATTAAATATATTAAATCGAGATGGATAGTTATCCATCTTTTGATTTGCCGATTTAAATAATAACTGCATTTAAATCGAGATGAATAATTACCCATCTTTTGATTTCTCGATTTAAATTAGAGCATCTAAAAAAATGAAGTACTTCCCCTATTCTAATTTGATTGAAAAGTAGTAGGAGAGTAATAATATTTTATAGTACATAATAATATACATAAAACTATGTATAATTAATTAATAAGTATTAATATTAATAATTACAAGATTAAAATAAATTAAATCAATTTTATAATTATTTATAATAAACTAATGAAACAATATATAAAGTAATATATAAAAAGAAATATAAAAATAAAGAACAACATAGTACAATATAATATAAACTAAATTAAAACATAATAAAAATGAGGTTTAATCCTCATTTTTTAATAAATATAC
>CAKOIB010000050.1 GCA_934086255.1 uncultured Bacilli bacterium | reverse complement strand
GCAATAAATAGTCAAAATACATATACAACAGGATGTGGACCACAAAGTGCAGGTTCAACAACAAGTGGTGCTACATGTAATTCTTATACAACAACATTAGGACAAAGCTCATCAACAACAGGAAACGTATATGGAGTATATGACATGAGCGGTGGTTCATGGGAATATGTTACCAGTGGCATTGTATATAGTAATGGAGAAGTGTTAGTTGGTGAATCAGCAACTAGTACTAATTATAACTCAGCATTTACAGGAATCTTATATGATGGTGGTAAAGGAACAGCATTTACAGGAACATATGCATTTCCAAATATGAGATACTATAATAAATATAGTTATGGAACAAATAGAACAGAGTATACACGTGGAAAATTAGGAGATGCAACTGTTGAAATGGCTCCCACTGGTTCTTCTGGCAATTGGTATTCGGATTATGCTTACTTTGCTAGTAGTTCTCGCCCTTGGTTTATGCGTGGAGGACACTATGGCAATGGAATTAATACTGGATTGTTTAATTTTAATTGTAATGGTGGTTATGCTAATACATATAATTCAACTCGTGCAGTCCTTGCCGTTCTAGGCTAGGGGGGGTACTTTATGTTATTCAAAGATATAAAAGAATATAATAAGTATTTGCTTACTTTAATATGCTGTTCAATACTTCTTTTAACTGGCATTATTTCTTATACAATTACTAATTCCTATGCAAAGTGGAATGATACAAAATCATCAAATAATATATTAAAATTAGGAGTTAAGAGCCCTAATATAGATAACAGTGGAGCAAATGCGCCAGCTTTATTAAGTAATATGATACCAGTGTATTATGATGAAGAAACAAGTGAGTGGAAGAAAGCTGATAGTAAAGAAAACAATAATTGGTATAACTATGATAATAAGATGTGGGCAAATGCAGTGACTGTTACAAGTACAAATAGACAAACTTATTTAAATGCAAGTGTTGGAACAACAATACCAATGAGTGATATAAATACAATGTGGGTATGGGTACCAAGATATACATATACATATTTAAATACAAATACACCACAAGAAATAAAGATTAAGTTTGAAAGTGGTACAAATAGTACTGGTACAATAAAATGTACTGATAATGTTACTGGAGAATCAAGTACAAGTGAAACATGTACTGATACAACAAATAATGGACTAAAAGCAGGAACTTCAACATATACCCATCCAGCATTCTGGTGGGATAAGAATGATAACAACGTAAGAGAAGAAAATGAAGAATTAACAGGAATATGGGTAGGTAAGTTTGAAGTGTCTAGTGATACTACATGCGCTGCAGATGATTATTCAGGAATCGGAGTTGGTTGTAATATTCAAACAATACGTCCATTGATAAAGCCTGATGTTGTTCCATGGAGAGGAGCACAAGTAGGAACATTCTTTAATGGAATACAAAAGATGAGAGAATCTGGAAATAAATATGGATTTGCAACTACTGATGAAACCCATATGATAAAAAATATAGAATGGGGAGCAGTGGCATATTTATCACATAGTAAGTATGGAATAAATAAAGAAGTAGCATTAAATAGTTTTAGTAATATGAGAACGGGATGTGGACCACAAAGTAGTGGTTCAACAAGTAGTGGTTCTACATGTAATTCTTATACAACAATACTTGGACAAAGTGCAAGTACAACAGGAAATGTATATGGAGTATATGATATGAGTGGTGGAACATCGGAATATGTAATGGGAGATATGGTTTTTACAAATGGAATAATGATGAATGGATATAGATCGAATTATAATCAAAATTCTGCTTTTATTGGTCAATTATATGTAGGGACTTCTAGTTCTGGAACATATGCATTTCCAAGTAAGAGATATTATGATAAATATAGTTATGGAACAAGTAATGTGGTATATACAAGAGGAAAATTGGGAGATGCTACAATTGAGATGGCACCTACTGGTTCTTCTGGTAATTGGTATTCTGATTCTGCTTATTTTCCTTATAGTGAGTCCTCATGGTTTTATCGTGGAGGTAGTAATATTGATAAAGATAATGCTGGAATATTTAATTTTTCTGGTAGTTATGGTTCTGCAAGTTTTAGGACTTCGACTCGTGCTGTCGTGATTAATTAAAAAATAGAAAATGCTTTGGAGCCGATAGAAAATAGCAATTGCTATTTTTCTTTTTTTTTGATATAATTTATGGGAAAAAGGAGTGATACTATGTTTGTAGATGAAGTAAATATAAAACTAGTCGCAGGATCTGGCGGAGACGGTTGTACCGCATTTCGTCGTGAAAAATATGTTGAATTTGGTGGCCCTTTTGGTGGTAATGGTGGAAGAGGCTCTAATATTATATTTAAAGTTGATGAAGGACTACGTACTTTAATAGATCTAAGATATAACAAAATCATTAAAGGAGAACGTGGAGAAAATGGAATGGGTAAAAATAAAAATGGTAAAGGGGCTAAAGACATTGTTATAAAAGTACCTCCAGGTACTGTTGTAACCGATTTAGATACTAATTTACTTGTATGTGACTTAAGAGAAAACAATCAAGAGTTCATTGTTGCTAAAGGTGGACGTGGCGGAAGAGGCAACACCGCTTTCCGTACTCAATCTAATCCTGCCCCTAATTACTCTGAAAAAGGAGAACCAGGGGAAGAAAGATATTTAAAAGTAGAACTTAAACTTCTAGCAGACGTTGGTTTAGTAGGTATGCCTAGTGTTGGTAAAAGTACCATTTTATCTAAAATATCTCGTTCTAAACCAAAAATAGCTGCATATCACTTTACAACTCTTAATCCTAATCTTGGTGTTGTTAAAACCATTGACAATCGTAGCTTTACAGTAGCAGACCTTCCTGGACTAATCGAAGGGGCATCCTTAGGCGAAGGCCTTGGAGATAAGTTCTTAAAACATATCGAAAGAACTAGAATCATATGTCATGTTATTGATATGTCAGGTAGTGAAGGAAGAGACCCTTATGATGATTATGTTAAAATAAGAAAAGAACTTCTTGACTTTGATAATAAATTATTATTAAAAAAACAACTTATTATTGCTAATAAGATGGATTTAGAAAACTCTTTTGACAATCTTAAATCCTTTAAAGAAAAAGTATCTGATATAGAAATATTTGAAGTATCTGCGATAAACGATGAAGGTCTTGACAAAGTACTTGTTCACATGGCTGATTTACTTGATCAAATTGAAGTAGAAATACTTGATGATCAAGAATATGAAGATTATGTTCTATATAAATACAAAAAAGAAGAACCATTTACTATTGAAAAAGAAGGAGATATCTTTATTATTAAAGGAGATATAATTGAAAAACTATTTAGAATGACTAAGTTTACTTCCGATGAAGCTGTTCTTAGATTTGCTAAAAAACTTACCAGAATGGGTGTAGATGACAAATTAGAAGAACTTGGTGCTAAGCAAGGAGATATAGTAAAGATACTTGACTTTGCTTTTGAATATAGAAATTAACTACTTTTTAGTAGTTTTTTTTATAAAAAAAATAGTCAATTTTGACTATTTAATCTATATAAATTAATACTTGGAACAGATCCAAACCTAAATGGTATTATACTAGTACCAATACCATTTGATATATATATATCAGTATTATTTTCTTTATAATAAGGACTAAAGTATTTCTTTGAACCCTCTGGTGTATAAAAAGGCTTTAATCCAAACAATTTCATTTGCCCATTATGAGAATGCCCTGATAGTATTAAATCTATATCATATTTATTTAGAATATTATCTATATAATCCGGTTCATGAACTAAAAGCATTTTATATGAAATACTTTCTAGTTCCTTTTTTTCCAATTCTTTTAAACTTGGACTACCATAACTAACATTATCTACTCCATAAATTAGTATTGGGTTATTATCTTTATTATAAACCACATCATAACTATTCTTTAATAAAATAAACTCACCATCATATATAATATTATTAAACTCTTCATTATAAAAATCATGATTACCTATAACAGCATATTTACCTAAATTATAATTAATTTTTTTAAGACTATTAGCAAGCTTTGTCACATCATCTTTTGTCATATTATACTTATTATCAATTAAATCCCCAGTAAACACTACTATATCAGGATTTAAACTATTTATTTTAGTTATTACTTTATCAATATTATTTATATTTATAGTACTACCATAATGCAAATCAGAAAAATGTATTACTTTAATACCATCAAATGACATTGGTATATCTTTACTTTCTAATTTTACCTCATTTACTAAGAGCATTCTTGGCTCAATGAAAAGACCATATACAAAAAATAATGTAATAAGACTTAAAACAATTACTCTTATTTTAATTCTTGTTTTTTTAAATCTTTCCTTTCTTTTTTCTCTAACTCTTTTTTTATCTTCCTTTAATTGTTTTTTATTTTTACTTACTCTTGTTTGCATATACTAACTCCCTAATATATTTCCTGCGATGGAAATAAATACTACAATAGCATTGTGAATCATATGAAATGTCATTGAGGTATATATGTTTTTAGTTTTAACATACATAATAGCAAAACAACATCCTAAAGCACCATAAGGTATTATATAGACTAATTCATGTAGAGTAGACCCCGCTAACGTATGAACAAAACCAAAAGCTAATCCCGATATTATTATATATAAATAATCATTTTCTATTATATCACGAATACTTTTTCTAAATATTAACTCTTCAATAAAAGGAGCATATATAATAGTAGAAAATATCATATATATTGGTACTTGCTTAATAATACTTTGTACAGCTTCTTCATTAGCGGAACCTCCAGGAAAAAAGTATGATATTATTATATTTGACAACATCATTATACATAATCCAATAGCCCAATACTTTGCACCAATTGATATATTTTTAATAAAATTTTTAAAATATAAAGTTATATCTTTTAATAATGTTTTTCTATATAATAAGAATAAAATAAACATAAAAGATAAATCTATTCCAATCATTATTTGATATTTCATAGTATTACTATACGTTGTAATATCTATTCCAAAACGTTGTAGTCCTAGTATTACACAATAACTATATATTAATTCTGCTACAAAAAGACAAAATGTAAGTAACATTTTAGGTAGTTTTTCCATATACATCATTCCTTTACTATTGATAGTATACCATATAAATAAGAGTTTTTAAATAAAGATTTTGTCTAAATGTTTACTTTTATTTTTCCATATGATATCATTGATATGAAAATACAGTAGTAAGGAGTAATATAATGAAAAGAAGTAATAAAAGAATATTTTTTTTATTTATAATTTTTTCAATTGCTTTGATAGGTTTATTATTTAACTATTATTCAAATAATGATAATAAATTATCATATTTAAATAACAATAATTTATTATCTTCAAGTAAAGATGTAATTTATATGTCTGATTTAGATTATATAACTGATAATAATTGGTCTTATAACGGTTGGAGTGGTCATTACATTCAAAAAGATAGAAATCCTGAAGGTAATACAATTAGTTTACTTGTTAATTCTAAGAAAAAAGTTTATGTCAAAGGCATGGGCGTTCATGCAAATGGACAAATTACCTATGATATATCCTCATTTTCATCAACATATACAAGATTTATCTCCCGTGTAGGAGTCGATGCCTCTAGAAATACTAATGGAAGCATTTTATTTAAGTTTTTTGTATCTAATGACGGTAAATACTTTAAACAATTACTTTATACCGATGTTCTAAAAGGGGATAGTGAGTCTTATTACGTTGATCTAGATATTTCTAATTATAAATACTTTAGAATATTTGTAGATCAATCATATAATGGTAATGCTGCTGATCATGGAGTTATCGCACCAGGTAAGTTTGTTAAACCAGATTATGTTGACTCATCCGAGAATAGTTATAGTAATTTAAAAGATATTTCTTATTATGATGATATTTTAAGCAAAAAAGATTATGCTTATAATTTATCTAACAATTTTGATCTTATTTTAAAAAGAGAACTAGTAAGAAAATTAGATTATAATACCATTCAATCATTAGTAGATTATGACCCTTCTTATGCTTTATTCTTTGATTGGATTATAAGTGATGAACAAAGACAAAGACAAATTATCGAAGTAGGAGAGTTTGAATCCTTACCATTTATTATGACTTTTTATGATTTATATATGCATAATAAAGACATTTTATCATCTTCTGATAAAGACATTTATCAAAAGATGATGATTGCTTTATCCGCAGGATATTCAAAAGATAAAGTAGCATCAGCACTTGACTTTGCACATAGAAAAGCTAGTTACGATTATTTAGAAAGATTTACCATTTTTAAAAAGCTATATGATGATAATGGCATGACCATTTATAAAAACTACTTTAAAAACTATCATGTCGAACTATTAAGAGCCATTTTATCAGATGGTGCAAGAAACGATGAAATAAAATGGTTGAACTATTATACAAGAAAAAAGAATAGCAATCCCAGTGTTTACGCTTATGTTAACCATATTGGAGTAGGAACTTCCTACTCAGATGAGATTTATCATAATATAAAATATAAAGATGAAATGGATAAAAAATATAACTTAACCTCAAATGGTGTTCCCTTTGGAGACGGTATTCAAAGATATTGGATGGTTATTGATAAAGGCGGTATTTGTTGGAATCAATCAAGAGTGTTTAAATCTTTATACGGTAGCATAGGAAGTCCCACTATCGGAGTATACCAACCTGGTCATGAAGCTGTTTTATACTATATAGCCAATAATGATGGCACTGGTAGTTGGAATATGGCTAATAAAATATTTGCATGGGGTGAGACTGGTACTACTTGGTATGGGGACAAAGCCTATAGAACTATATTTAACTGGGCAAATAAACCTTTTACTAATAAACACGTTAATAATACTAACATCCCTAACAGTGGGGCCTATATTTATTTAGCACAAGATAATTTAAATAACTATAGTAAATATAAGAAATCTTTATATTTGAATCTACTTGCTAATTCTTATTCTAATGCTAATATAAGAATTAATATTTACAATAAATCAATCGAAGAAAACAGTATTAATTTAGATACCTATGATTATTTAATAAAAGAATATAAAAACAATAATGCTACTCCTGATGATTGGTATAAACTATCCCTTAAAATAATCAATAATTACACTTATTATCCAATGGCTATGAACGATTTACTTAAATTAACAAAACCTTTTTTAGTTAATGAAAAAAACTTAGATATTGATACCAAAGAAAATAATGCTTTAATCAAAGCTTCAAATGCTAATTCCTCAGTTATTTCCAATGTTTCTGCTTGCAAAGAAGTTGCTAAAGTTTTACTTGGTAATATAGACTCAAAAGTTGCTACCTTTAGTTTTGATAAAGAAAATAAAAATAAGATTATTCTTAATGATAAGTATAAAGATTATGATCTATCATGGCGTTTTAGTATTGATGGTGGTATTACCAAGTCTTCTCCAATATTAGACAAGTCTTATTTACTTAGTGATGAAATGGTTAGTAAGATTAATGATACTAATGATATACTAATCTATGTTGATGGATTAGATCCTAATACCCCTTTATATAAAATTGACATTATAAAAAGAAAATCACCTTCTGATGTTATATATAATAATGATTTAGAAAACAAAGTAATCGGAGCAGATTCTTCGATGGAATGGAAGATCAAAGACTCTAATACTTGGACTGGTTTTGATACTAAATTACCTGACTTATCTTCAAATACTACTGTTTATGTTAGATATAAAGCAAGTGCTAACTCTTTAGCTAGTGATTATGTTAGCCTAGATTACACTTTAGATGTAATTGATTTGACCAAAAAGTATGTACCTATATCTTATTTAAGCATTCATGACGTTTCAAGTGAAGCTACAAATAACAATGGTTTTGCAAAATATAGCATTGATGGAAACTATAATACAAGATGGCACTCTGCATGGAATGGTACTGATGAAAAAAGATTTATTACTATTAAGTTTAGCACCCCAATACATTTATCCTTAATTGAATATGTTCCTGCCGGCGGAGGCAATGGTAAGATAATCGATGCTTCACTAAAGGGCAGTACTGATGGTAATGAATGGTTTAACATTGGAAGTGTAAGCGGTTTAAAATATACATCAAATGTTAATGATAAAGACCATGGCAAACAAAATATAAAAAGATTTACTACTAATTCTAACAAAGAAATATCCTATGTTAAAATTACCGCTACTAAAACTTCAAATGGTAATTGGTTTACTGCTAGAATGTTTAATTTCTATCAAGACTCTACTAAAAGTAAACTACCTAGCGCAGGTGTTAGTTGTAATATTAATACTTTGACTAACAAAGATGTTTTATGCAAACTTGTTGATTATGATAAAGATAAGATTGAAGTTTTAACTAGTACTTCTCATTTATTTAAAGAAAATGGTCAATACAGTTTCATAATAAAAGACAAATTCACTTACAATAAGAATGAAATCATTGCTAAAGTAGATTGGATAGATAAAAACACTCCAGTCGGAGTAATAAAGTATAATATTAATAAAAAGACTAATAAAGATGTAATAGCAAGCCTTACTACCAATAAAAAAGTTACTATTTTAAATGATAAAGGTTTATCTGTTAAAAATGGTAAAGTTATTAATAGTATTGGCGAGGAAGTAAAAGGATATATAGTAGATAAAAATAATGATGTTTATGACTTAAAAGGTAACTATGTAATGAGTATTGATCCTTTCAAACATGTTTTTGTAGAAAATGGAAGTTATACTTTCAAATATGTAGATGAAGCAGGTAATATTGGTTCTAGCACTGCTAAAGTAGATTGGATTGATAAAAAAGGTCCTCTTGGAATACTAAATTATAATATAAAAAATAAAACTGATAAAAATGTTACAGTTAAGATTAGTTTTGATAAGAAAAAAGTTACTATTTTAAATAACAATGGTAAAGATTATTATACTTTTACTAAGAATGGAAACTTTACTTTTAAATATGTAGATGAAGCAGGCAATATTGGTTCTAGTACTGCTAAAGTAGATTGGATTAATAAAAAAAATAGTAATAATAAACCTATAAAAGAAGACAAAACTCCAATTAAAGAAGATAAAGAACCTATAAAAGAAGATAAAAAAGATCCAATTAAAGAAGATAAAGAACCTATAAAAGA
>CAKOIB010000049.1 GCA_934086255.1 uncultured Bacilli bacterium | reverse complement strand
TTAAGACTAAAGATAGTGATAGTACTAAAAGAAAGATTAATTACAATATAGTACTAGAACCATTAACAGTTGAAAATCCTTTAAATGATAATGAAATAAAAGTGTATTTAACTATGATAGAAAATGGTACTGAAACAGTAGTAATAGAACCTACAACAATTGATCAAATAAATAATTATATTTTAAATAATCATGAAGATATATTTTCAAATAATAAAGCTGAAGTAGTTACTAGTTATAGACTTAGGGCCTGGATTGATTCTAAGGTTGATACTAATAAGCTTAGTGAAAAGAAGTATAGTTATAAGTTTAGAGTAAATGTAAACAGTGGTGACATTACTAGTGAATTAAAAGCATTAGATGAAAGTGGAGCAAATGATCCAGAACTTACATCAAACATGATACCAGTATATTATGATGAAGGATCAAACGAATGGAAGAAAGCAGATGAGAAAAACAAAAAATTAAATTATAAATGGTATGATTATGATAATAAGATGTGGGCAAATGCAGTAACTGTTACAGAAACAAATAGAAATACATATTTAAATGCAGATGCAGGAACAACTATACCAATGGATGATATTAATACAATGTGGGTATGGATACCAAGATATACTTATACATATTTAAATACAAATACACCACAAGAAATAAATGTTAAGTTTGAGAGTGGTACAGCAAGTACTGGTACAATAAAGTGTGCTGACGCAGTAACAGGTACTAGTTCAACATCAGAAACATGTACTGATACAACAAATAATGGATTAGTTGCAGGAACTTCAACATATACCCATCCAGCATTTTGGTGGGATAAGAATGATAACAATGTAAGAGAAGAAAATGAAGAACTAACAGGAATCTGGGTAGGTAAGTTTGAAGTATCTAGTGATATTACATGTACTGCTACAACTGGTGTAGCAGTAGGATCAAAATGTAACTTGCGAACAATAAGACCAAATATAAAACCTAATGTAACATCATGGAGAGGGGCACAAGTAGGAACATTCTTTAATGGAATACAAAAGATGAGAGAATCAGGAAATAAATATGGATTTAGTGCAGCTGATGAAACTCATATGATGAAAAATATGGAATGGGGAGCAGTAACATATTTATCACATAGTAAATATGGAATAAATAAAGAAGTAGCAATAAATAGTACAAGAACATTCACAACAGGATGTGGACCACAAAGTGCAGGCTCAACAACAAATGGTACAACATGTAATTCATATACAACAACATTAGGGCAAAGTGCAAGTACTACAGGAAACGTATATGGAGTATATGACATGAGTGGTGGAGCTAAAGAATATATGATGGGTAACATGGTATATAGTAATGGACAGGTAATGAGCGGTGGTTCAGAAAGTTATAACTCAGCATTTACAGGAATCTCATATGGTGGTACATCATTTACAGGAACATATGCATTCCCAAGTAAAAGATATTATGATAAATATAGTTATGGAACAAGTTATGAAGAATATACAAGAGGAAAACTAGGAGATGCAACAAAAGAAATGGCACCTACAGGATCAAGTGGTAACTGGTATGGAGATTACGCCATCTTCGTGGACTCTGCTGACTCTTGGTTTGTGCGCGGCGGGTTCAGTGGTTCTGGTACTGATGCTGGCGCCTTCGCCTTGACCATAAGCCGTGGTCATGCTCACACTGACTCCTCCACTCGTGCCGTCATTTCTAATCTAAATTAATATGATATGCTTTCATATCATATTTTTCTTTTATTTTATACTTTTTTATTATATAATAAGTATTGGTGATATAAATGTTTGAATTATTAAGCGATAGATTACAAAATGCTATTAAAAATATAAAAGGATATGGAAAAATTACTGAAGACAACATCGATCCAATGTTAAGAGAAGTAAGACTTGCACTTCTTGAGGCTGATGTTAATTATAAAGTTGTTAAAGAGTTTACCAATAACGTAAAAGAAAAAGCACTTGGTGAAGAAGTAAAAAAAAGTCTTTCTCCAGGAGAAATGTTCGTTGGTATAATCCGTGATGAACTTGAATCATTACTCGGTGGAGAACAAGCTCCTTTAAATACTAATGGTAATCCTGCAACTCTTATGTTGGTAGGTTTACAAGGAAGTGGTAAGACTACTACTATTGGGAAACTTGCTAATCTACTTAGAAAAAAACAAAAGAAAAACCCTCTTTTAGTAGCATGTGATGTATATAGACCTGCCGCTATTGACCAATTAAAGCAAATTGGTAAAGAACTCGGTATAACAGTCTATGAAGAAGGTAAAAAAGATCCTGTAGAAATAGCTAAAAATGCAATAGCCTATGCTAAAGAAAATAACTATGATTACGTTTTAATAGATACTGCAGGTAGACTCCATATTGATGAAGACTTAATGAATGAACTTAAAAATATAAAAAATGAAGTAAACCCTAATGAAATATTATTAGTAATAGACTCTATGATGGGACAAGACGCCATTAATGTAATAACAGGATTCAATGATACCATTTCATTAACTGGTGTTATTCTAACTAAACTAGACGGAGACACCAGGGGAGGTGTTGCTCTTTCTGTAAGACATCTTACTAATGTTCCTATTAAGTTTATTGGTATATCTGAAAAACTTGATGGAATAGATTATTTTTATCCTGACAGAATGGCTTCAAGAATATTAGGAATGGGTGATATTCTTTCTCTAGTAGATAAAGCCAATGAAGTAATTGATGAAAAAGAAGCTGAAAAATCTCTTAAAAAGATGCAAAATGGTAAATATGATCTTGAAGATTTCCTAACCCAAATGAAACAAATGAAAAAACTTGGTTCATTAGAGTCTTTATTAAAACTAATACCAGGAGCTAAAAAAATGGGACTTACTAATATTAAAATAGATCCTAAAGATATGGCACATGTTGAAGCAATTATTCTATCTATGACACCATATGAAAGAAAACATCCTGAAGTATTAAAAGCCTCTAGAAAAGAAAGAATTGCTAAGGGAAGTGGAAGACCAGTAATGGAAGTAAATAGATTAATAACACAATTTGAACAAAGTAAAAAGATGATGAAACAATTATCATCTGGAAACTTTAAAATGCCTTTTTAAACGTAAAGTTAAATTAAACTTTACGTTTTTCATTGAAATAAATTAATCATTTTGCTATTCTTGTACTAGGAGGTAATTTATATGAATTGTAGACAATGTGGACATATATTAAATAATAATCAAACATTTTGTCCAAACTGTGGAACTAAAGTAGAACAAGGACAAATAGTTAATAATAACAATATGTATGAACAACAAAACAATCAATTTCAAGGAATGAATAATCAAATGTATGGACAAAATATGATGAATAATCAAATGTATGGGCAAAATAATTATAATAGACCTAAAAAAATTAGATATCACTGGGAATATGGATGCCTTTGTATTTTTATATTTTGGTTACCATATCTTGTTAAAGGCTTTATTAGTCTTTATGCCTCACCAAGCGTTACACAATCATTTAAAACATTTACTACTATTTGTACTTTTATAGGTTTATGTACTATACCAGTATTTATTATTGAGGCAATTATTTACTCAATTAGAGTTAAAAAAAATAGATAAAGACTATCTTTTTTACTATGAATAAAAATATAGATTTTATTTTGTATAGTTTATCAAAATCTAAGTTTAGAAATAGTTTTCATTTAAAACAAAAAGATATAGATTATGTAAATGATAAAGGCTTGGATAAGATAAATGAGCACACATATGATTTTATAAATAAAAGATTAAAAGATATAAGTAAAGTAAATGATGGAAAACAAACTCCAATGAAAGGTCATCCTGTATTTATTGCTCAGCATGCTACCGCTACTTGTTGTAGAACATGTATTAATAAATGGCACGGAATTGATAAAAATAAGATTTTAGATGATAATGAAATAAAATATATAAATAAAGTGATAATGACTTGGATAAAGAAAGAAATTAATAAACAATAAAGGCGTTTTTATTATACACTAAATATTATATTTGAATATGATAAATTAGATAGGGGGATTTATAATGTTCAATAGAAATTGTATGAGACAAATGCCAATGTTTAATATGCCTGGACAAGAAAGTCTAATAGACATAGACAACAACAGTGGCAATATTGATATTGATCTTAATCAAGATCAAATGACAAATACTACAGGAATGATGATGGGTACTACTCAAGCACCAATCATTGAGCCAGTAAGAGAAAGAGTAGTCAACAGAACAATCGAACACGTTGTACCACATGTATGCCCAGTAAGAACAAGAATAGTAAATCATCATGTATTTAAACACACATATCAACCAAGTTATTCTTGCTGCGAAGAAAACGTATGTGAAAATGTCCAATGTGGTTCATGTTGTAATTACTAAGAGTAAGCTTATGCTTACTTTTTTTTTGACACAAACTTACTTGACTTTATCCACCTTATTTTGATATATTGAATTCGTACATTGGTAGAGGTAGAAAAAATTATATATTAAGGAGGAAAGTTATGGGAAGATATTTTTCGTATGGAATAGCAACAAGAGTTACAGTTACAAGAAAAAATGAAAATGAAAAGGTAGAAAAGGATAAAATATTTAAACAATTAGGTAATTATATTAATGTAGATACTTATAATGTTACAGAAAATAATAATGAAATAGTTTTATCTATAAAAGAAGATTTTGTAAATGATAATATTAAAGACTTTTTAAAGGAAATAATGCCTTTAGGACAGTCTTATTGCAGCCTTCTAGAAGAAAAAGTAGATGATAATACAAAGACTAGTTATGAACTCTATGTGGATGAAGAAGGTAAAACTAGTGAAAAACATGTTCTAAAAGTAGGTACTGATGAGCTATATGAAAGAGCTGAGGCATTATGGTTTGATAATAACTGGGTATTTAATGAAAATTACTTTATCCATGAATATAGCGTCTTTATAGAATTAATTACTCTTTGGATAGATGCTTGTAAAGTTGATGGAGAAGATGTTAGCGAATTACTAAGAATTACTAATTCTTTAAAAACTAATTATTTTAATAATCCACTTGGAAAAGACCTAATATTCTTTATAACTGATTAATGTAAACAAACTACATCTTATTATTAATTACTTGTCAATTAAAACACAATTTTGTATAATGATAATGAGGTGAATAGTATTGAAAAAAGCATTAGTTTTCTCTGGCGGAGGAGCAAAAGGTTCATATGAAATCGGAGTATGGAAGGCTATTAAAAGACTCAATATGAAGTTTGATATAGTAACAGGTACTTCAATTGGAGCAATAAATGGTGCAATGTATGCTATGGGTGACTATAAAAAAGCAAAAAAACTTTGGCTTAATATGACTACTAGTGATTTATTTTCATCCGATGATATAAAATCTATGGCTAAAGAAATAGCAATTAACAAAGGAATGAAGTTTGATAAAGCCACTGAATTATTAAAAAAAGAAATTAATGAGAATAAAATAAGAAAATCAAAAATAGATTTTGGACTTGTTACTGTTTCCTTAAAAACACTCAATCCAAAAATGCTTACTAAAGAACAAATACCAAGTGGTAAGCTAGTAGATTATGTAATAGCATCCTCAACTTGCTTTCCTGCGGTTGAAAGAAAACAAATAGATGGAGAATATTTTGTTGACGGAGGTTATTATGATAATATGCCCATAGATTTAGCTATAAAAATGGGAGCAGAGGAAGTCCTAGCAGTCGATCTTTCAGCATTTGGTTTTCATAAGAATTATAAGAATAAAGATGTAAAAGTTGATGTTATAAAAAGTAAGGATAATGCACTGTTTACTTTAGACTTTAGCCCAGAACTTACCAAAAGAAACATAAGACTTGGTTATAATGATACAATGAAATATTTTAAAAAACTAGATGGTAAAAACTTTACTTTTAAAAAGAATGATATTCATAAAAATTATTTAAAAATTAAAATGAACTATATTTATCATATTAATAAATTAGTTAGTAACTCTAAAAAAAGTAAAATAAAAAATAAAATATTTGAAATAACCAAATACAATAAACTATTACTTGATATAAATAGTGATAATGATCTTGAAAGCTATATACTAGACTACATCGAGTATTTAGGAAAAGTATTTGAAATTGATAATACTAAAATATATACAGTTAGTAAGTTTAATAAAAAGATTTTAGATTCGCTAAATACTAAAGAAGAAATTAAATATAATATTAATTTAAAAGGCAAACTATTAATAAACCATATTTATAATAAGTATAAAAAAAATCAAAACACTGAAGAAATATTTAATTTAGCAGTTTTATTCCCAAAAGAGTTTTTAGCAACAATATATTTAATAGTCAATTCATAAGTGTAAAATAATGTCTAATTTTGTCAATTCTATTGTGTAAAGCAAAATAATAATATATTATTATAGTGGGGAGTGTGATACATATGATATATCCATCAATTGATAAATTATTATTATTTGTTGATTCGAAATATCGCCTAGTCCACATAGCGGCTCAAAGAAGTGAAGAAATAAGACAAACAAATCATTTACAAAAACCAGAAAAAGAATACAAATCAGTAAAAAATATTGGAAGAGCACTTGAAGAAGTCGCTGAAGGTCTAGTTATTATTAAAAAATAATTAGACCTTTTTAATGGAGAAATTATGAAAATACAAAGATATAAATATTTAGGAAATAGTAAATATAAAGTAATTATTAATAATGTAGAGTATATATTATATGAAGATATTATTCTAAAATATGATTTACTTACAAAAAATATAAATGAAAAAGATTTAATTAATTTTTTAAATGAAAATAAAAAATATGAAGCTTATTATACTGCACTTAAGTATATAAAGACTAAACTAAGAACTAAAAAAGAAGTAAAAGAATATTTACTTAAAAAAAATTATAATGATTCAAATATAGAATACGCTACTTCAAGATTAGAACAAGAAAAATACCTAGATGAAAGATTATATGCAAAGTCTTATATATTGGATGCAATTAATTTAAAAAATACTGGTCCAAATATGATTATTATAAACCTTACTAATTTAGGTATTAATAAAGATACTATTTTAGATGAATTATCTATATATACTAATTATATTGAAGAAGAAAAAGTATATAAGTATATTGAAAAGAGTATTAAAAATAATCATAATAATTCTAGTTACATATTAAAAAATAAGATAAAACAAAATCTTATTAATTTAGGTTATAATCCAAGTATTATAAATAAATGTCTTAATGAATATAATATAGATGATAACGAAATATATCAAAAAGAATTAGAAAAAGTAAGAAATAAGCTATCTAAAAAGTATACTGGTAAAGAGTTAGAATATAAAATAAAACAAAACATGTATAGAAAAGGCTTTAAAGTAGAATAAAAGAGTAGAAAAATCTACTCTTTTATTAATTATTATTATTATTATTTTTTGAATTAGCAATTAAGTTTTTCATATATTCTTTATATAATTTAGATAAATCAGAATCAACTATATCCATATCATAATCTTTTCTTATTTCTTCCAAAGTATCATAATATAAAGTACTATCATCTTTTAGTTTTTCTTCAACCAACTTATCAATTATATCTTGTTTAACACTATCATATTTAGGCTTTTCTTTTTCATCTGTTTTATAGATAATATGATAACCATGTGTAGTTTTAACTGGACTAGAACTATATTTACCTTTTTCTAGTTTAAATGCAGCATCTAAAAACTCTTGAACAAAATCCTCATCAGTAGAAATCCATCCTAAATCTCCACCCTTACTTGCAGTAGCAGTATCTTTAGAATACTCCTTAGCAAGCTTATCAAAATCCTTACCATTATTAAGCATTGTAATAATTGATTGTGCTTGTTTCTTAGCAGTTTCATTAGCCTTGTTCTTTTCTTCAGTAGTCATTTCATCATTAGTTTCTGCTGTTATTAAAATGTGTTTAACTTTAATATCTCCATAAACTTCTTTTTCATAATATTTTTTTAATTCTTTTTCTTTTATAGATTTACCAACATATTTATTAACAGCTTGGTTTCTTTTATATGTAAGTGAAAAATACTCTTTTAATTCCTTTTCATTTTCAAAACCATAGTATTTAATCATTGCACTATAAGTTGATTTATATTGCTCAGCAGCACTTTTTAATTTAGCCACTTGTTCTTCAATATACTTCTTTTCAGCATCAGTTTCCTCTTTATACATATCATTTAAAATAATAGTATCAATCATATCAACCATAACAGCAGTGCCATTTTTAGTTTTTAATTTTTGATATAGATCCTCAGCAGAAACCCCACCTTTATTAGTATTAACTACTGCTTCCTCACCATTTTTAAGTGTTGGTATTTTGCCACATCCAGTTACTACTGTAACTAAAATTGCTAAAACAAATAATCTTTTTAAGTTTTTCATACTTATCCTCCTTTAATTAGTACATAATTTATAATAACAAAAAAAAAGATAAAAGACAAGATTTATAGACACATATATTCACACATTTGTGACTTTTACCATAAAATAATTTAGAACAATAAAAAAGGAGGAATAAATTATGAATTATGTTTCATCATCTGCAATCGTTTTAGTATTATTTATCTTATTAATTATTATACTAGGTGCTTGGATCTAAGGGGGTGCAAAATATGAATAATACAAATTGTGAAGTACAATGTGAAGAAAAAAGACCATCTTGTGGATCAGGACTAGTTTTAGTAGTAGTTTTATATATTTTATTAGCAATAATTTTAAGTTCGTTTAGAGCATGCTAAAAATAAAAGGTTTAACCTTTTATTTTTTTATAAATATCTTCTAAATCACTAATTTCATTTTCATTATAAACAGGTATTAAATGCATATGATAATGCTTTACTTCTTGAAGAGTTCCATTGTTTTGAACAATTTTTAATCCTTCGAAGTTAAGTTTTTCATTAAGCAAGTTATACATCTTCTTACCAACCATATTAATATGATTCAAAGTATCTAAATCAATATCAGTATAGTCAGTATAATGTTTCTTAGGAATAATTAAAGTATGCCCATTACTAATTGGATCAATACTTAAGAATACTAATACAACATCATCTTCATATAACTTATAACTAGGTAGTTCTCCTTTTACTATTTTACAAAATACGCAATCATTCATATAATCATCTCCATATATATTATCACTAAAAAACTAAAGAAAATCAAGTATTTCTTTAGTTTTAGTTTCTATTTTCAACCAGGATCATTTATTAGTCGCACCACCTGGAAGCGAAAAACATTTATGTACTTATCTGTACAATAC
>CAKOIB010000048.1 GCA_934086255.1 uncultured Bacilli bacterium | reverse complement strand
CAATACAAGTATACTATATTTTTATGTAAGAGTCATTAATAAATATTTCTTGTTAAAACAAGTATTTAGTGTTAAAATATAGTTGGTGATTTTTTATGCATATAGAAATTAAAGATTTAGAAGTCTTAGTATATAATAAAAAAGTTTTAAATAAATTAAACCTTTCAATAAATCCAGGAGAAATCCATGTAATAATGGGCCCAAATGGAGTAGGTAAATCCACTTTATCTAAGGTTTTAATGGGAAGCAAAGACTATAAAGTAGAATCCGGAGACATAATTATAAATAATAAATCAATCAAAGATTTAGAAACCGACGAAAGAGCAAAACTTGGTATGTTTCTATCTTTTCAAAACCCTATTGATATCGAAGGAGTTACCAATAGTGAGTTTTTAAAAGTTGCTATTAACGAAAGAAGAGAAGAACCTATTGGACTTTATGATTTTATAAAGGAAATGGAGCAATCATTCGATGAACTTGATCTTAAAAAAGAAATGATGCATAGATCTGTTAATCAAAACTTTTCTGGAGGAGAAAAAAAGAAGAATGAGATACTTCAAATGAAACTTTTAAAACCTAAGTTTGTTATATTAGACGAATTAGATTCTGGTCTTGATGTAGATAGTTTAAGAGTAGTATGTGATAATGTAAATAACTATTTAAATGATAATCCTAATACTTCAGTTCTTATGATTACTCATTATCAAAGAATACTAGATTATATAAAACCAGACTACATTCATATTTTAATAAATGGCCATATTGTTAAGACTGGAGATGCCACTCTTGCAAAAGAAATCGAAGAAAAAGGATATAAATCTTTTGATAACTGTGTTTCTTTAGTGAGTGAGGATTAATTTTATGAATACAATACATATAGATAACAATAGTAATCTTACTAATATAACCATAAAAGAAGACACTAATATATTTTATAATAATGCTAAAAAAAATATAACAATTGAAATATTAAAAGATTGCAAAGTATTTGAATATATAAAAGATTCCAATATAGAAACTAACTATAAAATAAACTCCTCTTTATACATAAATAGATTTGTCGTTAATTCAAGCATTAAAACAATTATTGATTTAAATAAAGAAGAAATAGAACTTAACTATTACTATTCTAATATTAATATTTTAGATAATAAGTATGAAATAACAATAAATCATAATAAAAAAAGAACAATTAGTAACGTTATAAACCACGGTATAAACCTAAGTAATAATAAACTTTCATACATAGTTAATGGTAAAGTATCAAAAGATTCAAGTGGAGTTATTTGTAACCAAGATAGTAAGATAATACTAACTAATGATAACAATTGCTTAATAAAACCTAACTTAATAATAGATAATGACGATGTAATAGCAAATCATTCTTCTTATATTGGATATTTTAAAAAAGATGAAATATTTTATCTTATGACTAGAGGAATTAATGAACTAGATTCAGAAAAGCTATTAGTCAAATCATTTTTAATAGGAAACATGGACATATCATATGAAGAAAGAAAAATAATATTAGAAAATATTAATAGTCACTGGAGGTGATATAAATGAATCGTGATGATTTCAAAATATTAAATGATAATTTTATCTTTTTTGATAATTGCGCTACTACATTAAAACCAAACACAGTAGTAGAAGAAACTGTTAAATATTATACAGAATACACATCAAATGCTCATCGTGGAGACTATGACAATAGTATAAAAGTAGATACTTTATATGAAGAAACAAGAACCAAAGTAAGAAAACTAATAAATGCACAAAGTGATAATGAAATAGTATTTACAAGCGGTGCTACAGCCTCTCTTAACCTAGTAGTATTTGGCTTTATGAAATATAATTTAAAAAAAGGTGATGAAGTTTTCCTTACTAAAGCAGAACATGCATCAAACATTCTCCCTTGGTTAGAACTTGCTAATGAAATTGGAATAAAGATTAAATATATTCCACTTGATAAAGATCATAAATTAGATTATGAACAGTTAGTTAAAATGATTAATCCTAAAACAAAAGTAATATCAATAGCACATGTTACTAATACAATCGCAGATAAAAGACCAGTAGAAAAAATAGGAAAACTTTGTAAAGAAAACAATATATACTTTGTAGTAGACGGTGCTCAAAGCATACCACATTTCAAAGTAGATGTACTAAAAAACAATATAGACTTTCTTGCTTTCTCTGCTCATAAAATGCTTGGCCCAACCGGAGTAGGAGTCCTTTATGGTAAATATGATTTATTAAATGAGACAAGACCTATTAATTTTGGTGGAGGTATGAACAATATATTTGAATCAACCGGAGAAGTAGAGTATAAGAGCGTTCCTACTAGATTCGAAGCAGGGACTCCTAATATAGCGGGAGTAATTGGATTTAATAGAGCAATTGATTATATTAATAGTATTGGTTATGACGCTATAGAACAACAAGAAAAAGAACTTAGAAAATATCTAATAGATAATTTAAAAACAATAGATAATGTTATTTTATACAATGAAAACAGTGATGCCGGTATAGTTTTATTTAACTTAAAAGATATATTTCCCCAAGACACATCAGTATACTTAAATACATATCATATTTGTGTTAGAGCAGGTAATCATTGTGCTAAAATATTAAAAGATGAATTAGGTATTAGAAACACTTGTAGAATTAGCTTATACTTTTATAATACTAAGGAAGAAATTGATGTTCTTATTAACGCATTAAAAAAATCAAAAAATATATTTGAAGTGGTGATATAAATGGATAGTAATTTAAGAAGAGAAATAATACTTGACAATTATCAAAATCCTTTTCATAAAGATACAAAAGATAATTATTTAAAAATTAATACTAATAATGAATCCTGTATTGATAATATTGATATATATTTCTTATTTGAAGGAGACATTTTAAAAGATATAACATTTAATGGAGAAGCATGTGCTATATCCACTAGTGCTACATCAATACTACTTAGAAATGTAATAGGAAAAACCAAAAAAGAAATATCTAATATTTTACTTAATTATGATAATATGATAAATGAAAAAGAATATGATAAAGATTTATTAAAAGATCTTAATGTATATGATGAAATATATCTTCAACCCAATAGAAAAAACTGTGCTTTATTACCAGCAAATGCAATAAGAAAAGCATTAGAACAAACAAAGTAGACAAAAGTCTACTTTGTTTTTGGTTTTATGATTAAGTTATTCTCATAAAACATTAAACTATCATCAAAACTAGCTATATTAACATCATCTAAGTATTTAGCAATACCCAAAGTAGCAATTGCCCAAAGTCCAAAATTAGTAGCCATTTCGGGATCTGTTTTTGATATTTCCATGCAACACTCATTGATAGCACTTGTTATTACAAGCAAACTTTGTAATTTTTCTTTTTCGTTCATATTATCCTCCCTAAAAATATTATATTACAATAAGCAAAAAGAAAAAAGACTAAATAGCCTCTTTAAACACCTCGTCATTAAACTTATGCTCACCAACATTTAACTCTTGAAGCCTTTTATATTTAATAAGCAAAAATAAACTTTCTAAGCGATCACTACCATCCTTCATAATAGGATCATCCCATGTTAAATCCAAGTGATACCAATCTTTATTTAACTTAACTAAGTTCCATATATGAGTTTCACTAGATACTTTTATATTATTTATTTTAAACTTATATAAAAATACACTCATCAAATCAGCATAAGCCCCACATGTACCATATTTATTCTCTAAAATATAACTTGCTTTATTATATTCACCTTCAGGATTTTTATTTCTAATATCATCAGTAGCATATTTACTTTTATCAATAATATAATTATGAATAATAGTAATCTTTTCTTTATTTGACATATTCTTCTTTATTTTAGATTCAATTATTTTATCTACTTCATCATTAATATAATTAATTTCCTTTTCTTTATAAACTTTACTAATATTTACAGTTACTTCTCCATACTTATTATAAGTAGTATCAATCTTATTAAACTGATTAAATGGATGAACAAAATTATTTATATAAGATATCTTATCATTATTCTTATTTATTTTAATAACATCAGAAATACAACTTTCATAAGAAGAATCACAATAAAAAGTAAAAGTACTAGTACCACTGTTGATTATTGTATATAAAACATTAAACAATTGCTTTTCATCCTTAACAATAAAATCATCAGTATTTTGAACAAACTTATAGTTATTATCATTATAATATTCATTTTTATCTATTTTGATATTATCAAGCCTATGAGATATATTATTTCTATAATATATATAAATATCATCTTTGTAATAAAAACATAATCCAAGTATTGAAATTACTACAAATAAACAAATTACCAATGTAATTATAATAGTTTTTTTCAAATTAATCACCAAATACATTGTATCAAAAAAAAATAAAGTAGGCAATCCTAACTTTATATTTATTTACTTGCTTTCATTAATCTAGATTTTTCTCTAGCAGCTTTATTAGCATGAATTAATCCATTCGAAGCATTCTTATCAATTAATTTAATAGCGTTGTTAACTGCTACTTCTTTACCATCATTATTTTTAATAGCAAGTTTAGCTTTCTTAATAGCAGTTCTCATACTAGAGATAGCAGTCCTATTCATTTCTCTTTTTTTTGCATCAGTTTTTACTCTTTTCTTAGCACTTTTAATATTTGGCATGATTTCACCTCACTTTTTTAATCAATACTAATTTTACCAAAAAAAAATAAAAAAATCAAATAAATTATATACTTTTTAATAAAAATATATAATTTTGTATTAAAATATCATATTTTTTTATACTAAATAATGGTGATAAAGTGAGAGAAATAGATTTATCTAAATATAAAATAAGAACTGATCTAATCGCAGATATAGTATCTAATGAAAAATTATTAAACATTTATGAAGAAAATGATGATATAAATGAGTGCCATATTAAAAGAATAAGACTTGATAAAGAAAATGCTTTAAAAATAAATAAAAAAGAAGGTAATTATACTACTATATATTTTGATGATATAACTGATAAGAATAATTATGATAATGTTTTAAATGTCTTTAAAACTGAGTTTTTAAACATTCTTTCTCTTACAGGAATAAAAAAAGATGATACTTGTTTAGTAATAGGTTTAGGAAACGATAAATCAACTCCAGATAGTCTAGGTCCTAAAACAATTAATAATATTGAAGTAACAAGACATATCTATGAACTTTTTAATACCTTAGAAAAAGGCTATAGAGTAGTATCTGCACTTAACCCCGGAGTTATGGGCACTACTGGAATAGAAACCAGTGACATAATAGAATCAGTTATAAAAAAAGTAAAACCCGATTTTATAATAGTAATTGATGCCTTAGCAAGTGATAGTATTGATAGAGTATTAAAAACTATCCAAATTACTAATACCGGTATTAATCCTGGTTCTGGAATTGGTAATTCTAGAAAAGAACTTTCTTCTTTTTTACTTGGTATCCCCGTAATAGCAGTAGGAGTCCCCACAGTAGTAGATGCTGTAACTATTGTTAATGATACATTAAATTATATGGAAAAACATTTTAGTTATACTATAAATAGTAAAGACAATTTAGTTAATAAACTTATTCCTAACTCTAAGATTAATTATTTAAAAAATAATAATCATACTCTTAATAATGAAGAAAAGACTTATTTTCTTGGTGCTATTGGTAATTTAAGTGATTTTGAAAAAAAAGTTCTTATATACGATGTACTTACTCCGATCGGTTATAATCTAATGGTTACACCAAAAGAAGTTGATTTTCTTATAGATAAGTTTTCTTTACTTATTAGTGAGGGTATAAATAAATCAATTCATAATATATAACGACAAAATATAAAACTTATATGTAGTAATATTATCTTGGTGATAATATGAAGTATATTAAGATTATATTTTGTCTTTTTTTAATATTTATTTCTTTTTATTTTACTATTAATAATAGTATTAATGAGTCAGATCCCATATCTATTTATAATATAAATACTAAAAAAATAATTAAAAATATATTTTTATCTGTTGGTAATGATAAGACTAATAATTCTTTAAAGTTATTAAAGAGTAATAATTCAAATGATATAGTTATAAATACAATTAATACCAAAAGTACTAATAAAAAAATAGAGGTTTATTTATATAATACACACAATAAAGAAGAGTATAAAACTAATTCATATGGTGTTACTCCGAGTGTTGTTGATGTTAGTAAAATGATTCAAAGCGAGCTTTTAAAATACTATATTTATTCTTATGTTGAAAAAATAGATGTTGTTGGTGAAATGAAAAAGAAAAATCTTGAGTATTATGATACATATGATATTTCAAGAAGTAATATAATTAGTATAAGGAAGAAGTATCCTAGTATTAATTATATATTTGATATACATAGAGATTCCGTTACTGGAAACTTATCAAGGGTAAAGATAAATGATAAGAGTTATGCTAAGATTATGTTTTTAATAGGTAAGAAAAATCCTAATTATAAAGAAAATGAAAAGAATATAAAAACAATGAGTAATTATATAAATAAAAAATATCCTGGAATACTTAGAAATAATTATTATAATAATTATATATTTAATCAAGATATAGTACCTAATGCTTTTTTAATTGAAGTAGGAGGACCAGATAATACAATTGAAGAATTACATAATACATCACAAGTTTTAGCAGAGGCTATTAATCATTTGAATGGGGGTTAATATGAAAAATACATTTATTAAGATAATAGTACTTAGTTTAGTTGTTTTTTTCCTAGTACTTGTTTTTGCAGAAAAATCCGGTTATTTAAAGACTAAAGAAGAAAAGATTAAAGTATTAACCGAAGAACAAATTGAGTTGTTTGAAAATGATATAGCACAAGGAAAGTCAGTAGATATTAATGATTATGTAGTAGATAATAATAAAGATTATACAAATGGGGTATCTAATAATTTTTATAAAGTATCTTTAAAACTAGAAAAAGGTGTTGATGGAATAATTAAGTTTATATTTAAGGGGGCTTCTAAAGCAGTAGTAGATTAAAAAGACTTGCATAAAACTAATAAAAAAAAGAACTGATTATTTAGTTCTTGCCATCCGCGATGCACGGACCACAAGCAATAAATGCTTTGACATCAATATCGTACTAAATTAATTTATAGTTGTTAATATCGTATCATATGTAAAATTAACCTAAAACGGTTAGTTTTCAAAGTAAAAACACGCGTTAAATTAAACTAAAACAACACACAAATATTGACTTGTGTGTTGTTTTAGTTTAAAATGATTGTAGGTGAAGGAAAATGGTATATACCCATAAAGAATTAAAAGAAAAGTATGGTTCAGATTATCAAATACAAAAGGCAGTTAAAGATGGTAATTTGTATAAAATTGAATCTGGAATTTACTCTGATAAACAAAATAATCATTATTTAGATATATTTGTAAAAAAATATCCCAATGCAATTATCTCTGGAGATAGTGCATATTATTATCATAATTTAACAGATGTCATACCTAGAAAAATTTTTATGACCACTGATAGAGCATCTGGAAGATTTAATGATGAACATATTATTCAGTCCTTTTCTACTTCTGATTATTTTAATCTGGGTAAGACAAATATAGAATTTGAAGGAGTTGATATAAATATCTATAATAAAGAAAGAATGTTAATTGAACTAGTTAAGAATAAAAACAATACTCCATATGATTATTATAAAGAAATAATAGATAATTATCGAAATATTAAAAGCGAGTTAGATGTTTATAAATTACAAGAATATGCATTTGTTTATTCTAATGGTGAAAAATTGATGTCAATAATACAAGATGAGGTGTTTTAATGGATATTGGTAAATTAGTTGGTCTTTATGTTAGTAGTGGATATGAATTAGCTGATGCAATAGCTAAGGTATCTCAAGATATAATACTTTTAAAAATTTCTAAAAGTTCATTAAATCATAATGTAACAATTAAAGGTGGCGTAGTTATGCATAATATTTCAAAAGATAAACGTCGTGCTACTCGTGATATGGACTTTGATTTTATAAAATATTCACTAGATGATATGTCAATAATAAAATTTATTGAAAAATTAGATAAAATTGATGATGGAGTTAAAATTAAAATAAATGGCGAAATCAAAGAACTGCATCATCATGATTATAACGGAAAAAGAGTTTATATAACTCTTACAGATGAAAAAAATTATAGAGTTGATTCTAAACTGGATATTGGAGTTCATAAAGATTTTGATATAGAACAAGAAGAGTATTGTTTTGATTTAAATATTATAGATGAAAGCGCATCATTATTTATAAATTCCAAAGAACAAATCTTTGTTGAAAAATTAAAATCATTATTAAGATTTGCATATACATCAACTAGATATAAAGATATATCAGATTTTTATTATTTGATTAAATATGGTAATTTAAATAAACATAAGTTAGAAGAATATATAAATAAAATTATCTTTAATGACAATACAATAAAGGCAAATAACTTTGAAGATATTTATCGAATTTTAAATTCTTTGTTTAACAATAGAAGATTTGTTTCTAATTTAAGCAATGTTAAAGTTAATTGGTTAGATATTCCAAGTAATGAAATAATAAGTTGTGTTCTGGAATTTATTAAGGAATTTGAAAAAATATCAATATAAATGTTTACACGAAATATGAACTTTTTATTTAGTAATTAAATAAAAAGAATTGTATAAAACTACTAAAAGTAGTATATTATATATAGACAAGCATGTTCTTTGAATGCCAACTTTTTGTGATATTATACAGATTGCAACGTTTACTTCTATCAGAGAAATGTTGCATTTATATTAAATTACTTTAATAATAAATAAATAATTATAAGCAGTTCTAAAATTAGAAAAATATTATCTTTTTATAACTATTTCTTAAAAAGATAATAAAGTTGGCATTCAAAGATATGTGTTGATGTTTGTATTGTTATAAATCATAGAAAAATGATTACAAAAATAAGATTTGCCTTAGGGCAATTTTTATTTTTGAATAAGAAAACTTGTATCAAAAGTCTTGCTTCTATAAAAATGCAAAAAATTATTATTTTTTTTAATGCAAAGTAATATTGATAAAATAATGAAATCGTGTTAAATTATTAATAGATACTAAAGAGGTGTTAAAGTGAAAAAGAAAAAGATATTAAAAATTACTTTATGTACATTAGGACTAATATTAGTGTTAGCAATAGGATCCCTTGCAGTATATAATGCAAGTATACCTGGTACTGCTTTAAATAAGTTATTAGTGTCACAACCTGATTTTAAGTTTAATTTTACTGAATCTAATACTGTTACTATGAACAATCCTAGTA
>CAKOIB010000047.1 GCA_934086255.1 uncultured Bacilli bacterium | reverse complement strand
TCTTCATCTTTCATAGGAAGTGCATTATCCATAGTTATTTCATTTGTTTCAGTATAACTCATCTTAATTTGACCTGTTTTAATAGTATTATCCCCAGTTAATATATCAGTATTAAATATTGCATAAGTACCAATTGATACTAATCCTATTAAAAAAACTGATACTATTATTAATAACACTTTCTTTTTATTCACTTGTAACATCTCCTTATCATACATTAAGTAGTATATCATTTTTACGCAATTTTTACTATAATTTTTAATAAAAAATGAAAAAAAGCACTTTTTCAAGCACTAATTTTCATCTTACTTATTATCATCTTTTTACTATCTTCCTCCAGAAGAACCTCCACCACCGAAGGAACCTCCTCCTCCGCCACCAGAAGAAAATCCTCCGCCACCTGCTGAATATGATTGTGCTGCACTTCTAGCAGAGTTTGCACTTGATATTCCTGAAGTATAAATTGTATTCATAAGTAAAATATCATTATATGTATCATCAGTAATAACATCTGGATATAAGTTTTTAAACTCTTTTGCTACTTTATCCGCCATACCAAACAATTGAGCAAATATTAAATAATCTTGCCATAAATGCACTTCAATTGGCATCTTTTCATACATCCTAGTAAAATCTTTAAAATACTTCTTTAATCCTTTCAAATAAATCACATCATAATATATACTATCATCAAATACACAATAAGTCTTAGTAAACAAAAACTTTCTTTTATTAATCTTTGTAATATTATTACTATCAATCAAACTATTCTCTTCACTTTTTAAAACCTTTTCAAAATGCCCTAAAACCTTTTCATAATTCTTTCCACAATAATACTTAAACTCATTTTTTTCTAAAACACCATCTTGACTTGCTTCATACATCATATTAAACATACCTAACTCATCTAAATCAGTAGGCTTTTTTAAAGGATCAAATATAATCACACTATTTTTACTATCCTTATTAGTAGTCACTATACCTTCCTTTATCCATTTAAGAAGATAACATCCTAAAAGATCAGTATTCCTTTTAATTAAATTATTCTTACTAGCCAAATAATAAGCCTTTTTAATATCCTTACCACAAGGTATATCCCTAAAATAATTTACATCCTTTGGTATTTTCTTATCATTTCTAAATACATATTTAGTACCTGAGAATAAAGCTAATAAAATTGGAAGAAATATTATAGAAAACAAACAAAGATATATTAACAAATTATAAAACCATTCTAACTTAGAAGAATCATTATAATCATATTCAAAAGAACCTTCTTTAGCTTTTTTTGACACATCCTCAAATGATTTAAAATAATTATAACTATTACTAGTATTAAACGTATTAAGTGGAAACTTAATCAATGCCGTAACATACTGCTTATTAAGCCCATACTCAGTAGTAAGCTCAACATAACCATTCTTTACATAAGCATATCCTTTATAACCATAACCCCATACTGCTAAATCATCAGGAAATGCATAATAACTCTTTATCTTAATATCAAAATACTTTGCAGTAGTCTCAGGTATTAACGTATTATATAACACTTGAACATCAGATGTATTAAATATAATATTACTTATATCATACGATAAAGTAAAAGTATGTCTTTTAAAATCCCCTTTACCAAAACATAATTCTATTGCATCAGATGTATAATTAATACCATACTTACCACTCTTTTGACTTCGACTAGCATTTACATTCCACGTACTTAAACCAGTCATTTCTACTCCATCCATTAATACCTTATAATTACTAATCCTAGTATTTCCCATATTCTTAAACGAAATATACCATTCACTACCAGAATCCGCCTTTACATCCCATGTTTCAGTAACATTAGCATTACCCTCTTTTGTAATATAAATATCCATATTCCTACTATAAATGTTATCTGCATATACAGAAAGTGGAAATAAGAATAAAACAAGTAACAAATATTTTAATTTTTTCATAAAACTCCTCCTTATCTTGAACCACCAGACCCACTTCCAAATGATCCTGATCCTCCTCCACCTGAAGAACGAGAACTTGATGAATCATTAAAGAAAGCATCTGATAAATCCTTTAATATACTACCACTAGTTTTTGTTACACTATCATTATACTCTATATCAAATAATGAATCTAGTATTATTTCAAATATATCAATACTTTTAAATATATTTTCAGTATCTAAATCAGGATACAAAAACTTAAACTCTTTTCTAACCTTATCTGCTAAACCAAATACTTGAGCAATTATTAAATACTCTTTCCATAAATGTACTTCAATTGGCATTTTTTCATACATCCTAGAAAAATCATTTAAATAATTATATAAACCCCTTAATTTATCTATATCACAGGCTAAATAGTTATTTGTCATTAGATTTAATTGTTCTAATGAATTAATATTTGGATAAGCTTTCTTTACATAATAAGATATACTATCTTTTTCCTTATTATATATTGAAGTAAGTATATATATATTATTTTTATTATTAAATATAATACTTTCCTTAGTAATTGTTATATTATTATAAAGAATCCACTTCAACATAATTGCACCAAGTAAGTTATTACCACTTGTTCTTAAATATCTATAAGATATGTAATATATCCTATACAAATCATTATTACAAGGTATATCTCTATAATACTTAAACTTAGACTCATTTACCACATCTAACTCTTTATTATAATAACTATTATTTTTCTTTTCCTTTATAATTAATACTACTAAAACCGTTATAATAACTATAAAAAATAAATATATATTAACTACTATAAAAGTAGTATCAGAAGTTATCTTCTTAATCTTTTCTACTATTTTATTTTCTTTTACTTCATACTTAATCGCACCATCTTCAGCCATATTATAATAAGTATTAAAATCATTATCTAAACTTACCTTAGTCTTAAAAGTATTCTTATTAAATCTAGCTAATAAAACCATATACTCATTTACTTTTAATCCCTTAGAATTACTAAGTATTATCTTCCCATCTTTTAAATTAATTAATCCACCATAATTACCATAACCCCTTAAAAGAATATCTTTATACTTAAAATCACTATAAATAGTAATTTTATAACTATTAAAACTTTGATGAAGAAGATCCCAATATATCATTTGATAATCAGTAGTATTTACAACAAAATTAGTTATATCATAAGTAAACGTATAAGTATTATTACCATACTCTGATATCCCAAAACATAACTCTACCCCAGTATCAGTCTTATTAATACCACTTTTATACTTCTTTTCCTCAAATGTTTTATTAGTATTCCACCAAATATTTTTAAACTCCTTACCATTCATAGATACTTTTAAGTTCTTTATTTTTGATTTACCTAAGTTATTATACGCTTTATAAAGCTCAGTATTTGAATCAAAATAACCAGTCCATACCTCAGTAACATGAGCATTACCTGAGTTATCTATATAAATATCCATAGTATTTTTATCAAATGTTTCTGCTTTTACATTTAGTATTAGAAAAAAGAATATAAAAGTAAGTAATATATATTTTAGCTTTTTCATTATCTTGAACCTCCTCCGCCACCACCAGATGAAGAAGAACCTCCCCCACCTGAAGATGAACCACTAAAGCTTCCTCCTCCGGATGAATAGTTATAGCTAGGTCTAAAATCGCTTATTGATGATGAAATGGTAACTATATCGTCAAATAGTCTAGTGTCATTGAACTCTTTTGAAATCTCAGGAAAATGCATTTTAAGTTCTTCCGCTACTTTATCCGCTAAACCAAATAGTTGAGCAAATATTAAATATTCTTTCCATAGATGTACTTCAATTGGCATTTTTTCATACATTCTAGTGAAGTCTATGAAATATTTTTTTAATCCTTTTAGTTTAATTGCTTCATTATAAATGTAATCATCATATACGTTGTAAACATTAGAAATTATTCTTTTTCTTTGTTTTATTTTTTCTACATGTTCACTATTTTTATCATTTAGTTTTATCTTTTCTAACCATGTATCAATTTTATTTTTATTGTTTCCACGATTAAACCATCTATTAAATCTATCTCCATATAACTCGCCATTTTTTGAAGCAGATATAAGTAAATTGTATAATTCTTCCTCTAATGGATTGCTAGGAATGTTATCTGTAAATATAATAATAGTTTTATTCTCTTTGAATATGATACCTTTTTCTTCAGTTTTTATGTTTATTCTTTTTTCAAGTATCCATTTAAGTATTAAACTACCAATTATATCGTATTTGCTTGATGAAATAGAAAATTTATCAGATATTGAATATGCTTCGAATAAATCTTTATTGCATGGAATATCTCTAAAGTATTCTACATCTTTAGGAAGTGTTTTATTGTTTTTAAACATATCTTCTGGCATTCGACTAGTTTTTATATAATAGTAAGATGCTATTGATATGATTAATATTATTTGAAGTGGAAATAATAGGACTCCAATAAAGTTAAATAAGTTATCAGATTTTTGATTTTTATAATCTTTTATCGCATTATTTAAATAGTAGTTTGATGTGTTAGAACGATTAGAATGATTATCAGTATTAAAAGTATTTGGTTTAAATACTGCAAATAAAACTTCATACTCTCCTCTTTTTATACCATGTTTACTTTTTACATAGATTATTCCGTCTTCAACGTATGTTTTTGCTCCTTTGTCTCCGAATGATTTAACATAAATGTCTTCGTATTTAAAATTGCTATGTACTTTTATTTCATATTTTTTAAATATCTGATCAATTAGATTCCAATTTATTATTTGTCCATCTTCAGTATTTCTAATAAAGTCAGATATTTCGTATGAGATAATATAAGTATTGTGACCATATTCTGATATACCAAAGCATAATTCTGTACCACCATCTTTATAAGTGATAGCGCTTTTGTATTTTTTATATTCAAATGTTTCGTGTATATCCCATGAATATTGATCTTTAAATGTAATGCCATTAAAAGATACTCTTAGATTACTAATTTTACTTTCTCCAAGATTATTGCATCTTTTATATAGTTCAGTATTTTTATTAAAATAACCAGTCCATACCTCAGTAACATGAGCATTACCTGAGTTATCTATATAAATATCCATAGTGTTTTTATCAAACGATTCAGCATTTACATTTAGTATTAGAAAAAAGAATATAAAAGTAAGTAGTATTTTTTTTATTTTTTTCATATTTTTTTCCTCCAAAAAAAGACTTACAATGTAAGTCTAAAAACTTATTTTTGGTGCTTCTTTATCAGAATCAGATACTTCAAAAAATGATGCTTTAGTAAAATTAAACATTCCCGCGATTATATTAGATGGAAACATTTGCACTTTATTATTATAAGTAAGCACTGAATCATTATAAAATTGTCTTGCATAAGATATCTTATCTTCAGTATCAGACACATCTTCTTGAAGTCCTAAGAAGTTTTGATTAGCTTTAAGTTCTGGATAAGCTTCACTAAGAGCAAGTAATTTATTTAAAGCTTGAGTAACCTCTCCACTTGCTTTCATTTCTTCTTCAGGTGTTTTAGCAGTCATATAAGTATTTCTTGCCTCAATTACTTTTTCTAAAGTTTCACTCTCATGCTTAGCATACCCTTTTACTATTTCAACTAAATTAGGTATTAAATCAGCCCTTCTTTTCAATTGAACATCAATCTGTGACCATTGATCATCTTTTTTGTTTCTTAATGATACTAATCCATTATACGTACTAATTACATAAAGAATTAATAAAACTAATACTACAACTATTGCAATAACTATATAATTCATATTATCCCTCCTAAAATAATTATATAAATAAAATACAATTTATTCAACATAAATATTAAAAAAAGTATAAAATACTTTACACAGTACATAATATAAGTGGTGATAATTATGGATTTAAGCATTAGAAAAAATGTAATTGAAAATATTAAAAGTGATAATTATGAAGATATAATTACTACAATTAATGAATCAGTAAATACTGGTGATGAAATAGTCTTACCAGGACTAGGAGTTATATTAGAATTATTTTGGAACAATTTAGAACTTAAAGATAAAGAAAATATTGCAAAAATAATCAAAAAAAATATTACGAATAAGTAATATTTTTTTATCTATAACTCTTTGCATAAGATCCATAATGTTTAATTTTTTTAATCCCGATTATAGTGCATTGTCCTACTGTTTGAGGACAAACATTGAATATTTTAGCTACTTCTTTATAATTTTTTGGAGTATCATCAAAGAAACCATATACACTACTTATATATTTCTTTTCTGAATTAGTTAACTTTTTATCTTTTAAAATATCTTCTTTTAACTTTTTATAACCAAGTTTAGAACATACTATATCCTCAACACTTACCCCATCAGTAATACTTTCCTTTCTTTCTTGCTCTTCATCTAAATAACAAAGCTTTTTATCATTATTTAATACATACAAAACTATCTCTACTGATAAACCAAGTTCTGCCGCAATATAAAACTCATCAGGACTACATCCATACATACTTTCATATTGTTCTATGTATTCGTTAATTTTATTTAATACTTTGTTTTCTCCAGTACCTAATAATGGATTGTATTGTGTTCTTTCTACTAGACTTGAAACAGCAGTATTTAAGTAAGTAATTAATTTAGATAGTTTTTTAGTATTTGTTAAATCAATATTATCTATTAAATCAATCAAATAAATACTAGCATCTTGAATTAAGTCTTCAATTGATATATCTAAGTTTTCATACTTTAAAGCTATTCTTCTAATATCATTTAAATAACTTTCTATAAGTTTATTTCTAGCTTCAAGATCACCATTTTTACATTTAATAAATAATTCTTTTCTTTCTTTAGAAGATATGTCTACAATTGCTTTTAAATCTTCTTCATACAATTTTAAGTTTTCAATCATAAAACTTATCTCCTTTTATTTAAAATCATTTATTCCTTTAATCTTTCTTATTTTTTTAATTCCATTCTTTATTGAAGCCTCAACCGCAGGAACACTTATATTATATACCTCTGCTACTTGCCTATAAGTTTTAACCTCACCATCATAAAACCCATACATAATACTTATATTTCTTTTTTCTATATCTGTTAATTGCTTATTAGAAAGTATTAATTTTTTTAAACGAATATACTTTAATTTAGAACATATCTCTTCCTCAAAATCATTACCACTTGGTATATAATTACTACTTTTATATATATCTGTATTCTCAAAATCATCTTGTTCCATAGTTTCATAATAATTATCATCAATTAAACCATTTAAAGAAATACAACAATTTGAAATATTAAATAAATAAGTAACCCTTTTTTCAGATAACTTAGTATTATCACAAATTACTTTTATATCAGGAGCAATTCCATTTTCATTAATATAATTATAATAAAACTTATTAACAATATTTAATTCTATTCTATCTTTTTTAGTTAGTAATGGATTTTTTATTTGCTTATCTAAATAATCTAATAATTTAAGACGCAAACACTTTTGAGCATAAGTAGAAAACTTATAGCCTCTAGATAAATCAAAATTATCTATAATTGTGAACAAATACAAACTAAGATCTTGAGTAAGATCCCCAAGTGATATATTTAAGTTTTTATATTTTCCTACTAATTTTCTAATCAATTTAAGATTCGATTCAATTAATTCATTTCTAGCACTTATATCCCCAGCATAATATCTTTTAAATAACTCTTTTTCTTCCTCTTTTGACAAAACTTTAATATCATTTAACTCATTACAATAAAGATCATAATTTTTTAAATCCTTAGCCACACTACCACTCCCCTAAAAGTAGTCTAATTATAGCATAAAACGAACAAAAAGTCAATAAAAAGAACCAAGTCTAAAACTTAATTCTATTTTAATAAATCCACTAAATATTTTTCATCTTTATTATGCTTTTTTATTTTCCTATATTCTATTAAATTATCTATTAAGTAAGAGATTCTTTTTCCTCCATAATACATTTCAAAAAAATCATTTGATTGATCATATCTTTTCTTTTTATAAATTATATTTCTTTTTGCAAATGTTTTAGGTTTCTTATCATTTGATTTTAAAAAATCTTTATACATTTTTTCATTTATTATAAGCAATATTTCTAATTCTGGTAAAGTACAATACTTTATTATTCTATCTTTTTTTACTATTTCTTTTAATTCATTTGGAATAGAAAATCTTTCTCTTTGCGTATCTCCAATTCTTAAAACAGTAACTGGTTTATTGTACATTTTTAATTGCGATACTATCATAGGATTAGATAATTGTCTTGCATTATATGGAGTAAGTCCAATTAAATCATCTCTTTTTATTATAAGTTTATTTGCATCCAATAACAAGTTAATTATAGTTTTTTCATTTGTGCCTTCGCATAATATTAAATATTTCATTTATTACATTAATTCCTTTTTAAAATTCATTAATGATTCATAATTAACTCCAGTATCAAATGCATTACTATAAAACTTTTTACTCTTAGATAATTCCGGTCTGAAATTGTAATTCCTATATACATTTTCAAGTCTAATTTGATTATCATATTTTGTTATATATATATTATCTGTTCTATTAAATAAATCTAATAATTCACAATAATGAGTTGTAAATATTAACGATGCTTTTTTCTTATTTACACTTTTATCTTTATACAAATTAACTAGATTTTCTACAAGCGTCTTATGAAAATGATTTTCTATTTCATCCACTACTAAATCAGAACCATAAAACAACGAATAAACAACAAAACTGAATAATCCAAATCCCTTTGTAGTGCCACTAGACAATATTTGATAAAGCTCCTTATCATTTACTTCTTTTACATCCTTATTAGTATAATAAATCTTATATTTATCTTCATTAATCATTTCTATGTTTTCTAGATGTTCATCAAACATTTTTAATATTGAAGAAATTATTTTATAATTATTGCTTATTGCCTTATACAAATCAAATATATCAGAATAATCCTTATAAGAATTATCTTTACTATCAAAGTATATTCCTCTTATTTCAATTTTCTTTAAGACCTCATATAAAATAGAAGTATCATCAGGCAAATCAAGTTTTGTTTTTACTTCTTCATATTTATCATAATCAAACAAACAATTACAATAAGACTTATAATAATTTCTACGATAAAGTTTTTCATTTTCAAAAAGAATCGCTTTATTTACAGCATTATTATCAGGATTTAAATCAGTAATATATCTATATAAAAAACCATCATGATAAAAAGTAATATCCAAATTAATTTTCTTATTCCAAATAGAAAACAATTCTGTCATATTTTTAACCCTAAAAAATGAAAATATATCATATACAAGTGATAACAATTCTACAACACTAGTTTTTCCTGAAGCATTTTTTCCTATTATTCCCATTGTTGAATAAGTATATAAGTTTTCATCAA
>CAKOIB010000046.1 GCA_934086255.1 uncultured Bacilli bacterium | reverse complement strand
TTATAGTTGAATACAAATCTCTATTATCAATAATATCTCTTGAACTATCGAAAGTAAATTTTTTGTGTGTATTAAATTTCTTTTTATATTTTCCTTTTTTTCCACATATAATCAATATTTGTAATTTATTATCTTTATAAAATTCTTTTTTTATAAATTTATCAATAGTAGATTGAACTTTATTTCTAGTATTAGTAGAAGTTACTTGTATATATATGCTATTATTTTTATCAATTAAATCTACGGAAATATAATTTTTACTTTCCACATTAGCATTTTTCAAGCTTAATCCATATATTATATTTAATAGTCCACAATAAAAATTTTCACAATGCTTATTTATATCAAATAGGTTTGCTCTTGTGTCAAATTCTATACTTCTTTCAACTTCTGATAAGTAATTTTTTATTTTTGCAAGCTTCTCACTTCTATTCACAAACTACACTTCCTTTACTTCAAAAAAATAAGCAGTATTCAGCTTAAAAAGATTAAATACTGGTTATCCTTATAAATATATATTATCATATTTTGACATTCTTTTCAGTATTTTCAGAGCAATTTAATGTTTTTTTAATTAAAGAACATTTATCTCTCAAATAAATACTATTTTAAAGTCATTTATCACTTTTCTAGATAAGTTATACTATCTAACTTAATCTCCTAAATATGGCCATCTTAATACCCAATCAAATTATGTAATGGTAAGTAAACTCGCCACCACCCACATTTATGTGATTAAAAACACGCTTACTTACTTTTCATTAAATTTTCTATAACATATTCATGAAGCCTTGGCATTGTAATAAGTAAATAATCATAACAACTAAGATACATAAAAATCTCAGAAGCATCACCTCTACTATAATATCCAGAAATTTCTTTTTCACTTTTCTTTATTGTGCCATTAAAATACTTAACAAAGTTTGAATTACACTTATCAACTTTCTTTAAATACTCTAAAGCCTTCTTATCATTACCACTTTTATAATAAAGAGCAAATAAAGGAAATAACATTTCTAAATTCTCTTCCGGATATTTTTTATATAAATTTAACATTTCCTTTTCTTCTTCTAATGTAGCATATATTGCCATTAATAAATATCTAGAACCCATATTATCATTTTGATTTAGCCTTAAAATCTCTTTACATATATTACCAGCTTGACGTAATTTTCCTTCTTCTAATAAATAACTTGCTTTATCAACTAATCCTCTAATATATGGTCTAGTTTCAAATATTCCATAAAAATGTCCAATATTATCTTTATCAAAATATTTTTCTTTCATTAATCTATTTTTTTCAAATTCCAGACCCTTATCTAAAAGTTTCATCCTCTTTATTCCATTCTCTTCTAAATCACATTGAAATAAAATAGCATCAAAACACTCTGATGATTTTTCATATGCTTTTTTAGCTAATTTTACTGCTTCACTTTTACTTTTCGCATTTTGTGCTTCTTCTAATAATTCATAAGCATCATCAAGTGGTGTATTCTCATATTTTATCTCACCATTATTATACATTTTTATAAATTCTTGCATTTTTTTATTCGCATCATCAATATTATCAACATTATTATTTTTAAAAAATTCTTCTAACATATTATTAAGCTTATTATTCATATTTTATCATCAACTTCCTTCTTTTATATTTTATTTATTATTTATGTTTTCCCATCTACAGTTATCTTTTTAACAACTCATTATTTATATCATTCACACTACACTACTGATAACATTTCTCCTTGCATTTATAATAACATAAATAATCAAAAAAACAAAAGAAAAAAAGAGCACAAGCTCCAAAATCACAACAAATACAAATATATTGCCAAATAATGAAACAAACTACCTACTCCACAAAACACATGAAACACACTATGCATATACTTCTTTTTCGAACCAATTCCATAAATAATCGCTCCAACCGTATAAAAAACACCACCTAAAACAATCAACCAAAAACCTGTATAAGTCATATTTTCTATAAGAAACTTAGAATAAATAAGTACGCTCCATCCATTTATTAGATGAAGAACAACCTCCAATACCTGTAAGCAATCGAAGAAGAAACAATCCCAAGAACAGTAACAAAACTAACTATTCCAAAACATATCCACCCCTCTTTACCACCAATACCCAGTAAAGCAACAGGTATAATTGTACCAAAAACAAGTAAAAAAACATTACAATGATCAAGCACTCTAAAAACACGTTTTCCCATCAACTTCGAAGAAAGTGCATGATATATACATGACATTCCATAAAGCATAACAAGCGATGCACCATACAATGTAACACTAACAACATAAATAGCACTTAAAGAACTAGTCTTTATAATAAGCATAACAAGTCCCCATATACTAATTAAACAAAAAACACCATGAGTTATAGAATTAATAAGTTCCTCACTAAGTGAATAATTAGGTATTTTAATATTTTTAACCTTTGCCATACATTCACACCTCTTAAATAAATATAATATCAATTATAGCACATTACAAATATAAGAAAAACTACAACAAAGTAGTTTTTATAACTTAAGCACCTGCCCCACTGAAAGTGTATTACTAGAAAGTCCATTAAGACTCTTTATCCTATCAACCGTAGTATTATTATCCCTAGCAATACCATACAAAGTATCACCTCTTTTAACAACATAAGTCTTCGTATTTGCACTATCAGGAATAACAAGCTGTTGTCCTATAGAAAGCACACTACTACTAAGCTTATTCGCATTCTTTAACTCATCCACACTAATACCATATAAATTAGCAATCTTATACAAACTGTCCCCTTTTAAAACAGTATAAACCTTAACACTTGGAGTATTCTCACTAGAAAGCCCAGGTATCAAAAGCTCTTGCCCAATTGACAAACTATTACTACTAAGATCATTCAACCTCTTAATATCCTCTACACTAACACCATAACTCTTAGCAATACCATACAAACTATCACCCTTTTTAACATAATAAACACTAGTATCACTTTTCTCTACAATATCAGGAATCCTAAGAACCTGCCCAATAGAAAGAACATTACTCACAAGCTTATTAAAAGTTTTTAAATCCTCAACCGAAACATCATAAAGCCTAGCAATACTATACAAACTATCCCCTTTCTTAACAGTATAATAATCTCCTTTTGAAGTAGGAACATAATCATTCTTAGTATAAATAGCAATAGCTCTAACAACAGCCTCACCATAATCCTCATAATTATTAACAAACTTATTCAAATCATCACTATTACTAACACTAGCATAATTAATAATTACACTCTCGCTATCACCAGTATTTCTAATTATATAATCACTATCAAAAAAAGTATCTTCTTCCATTCTAAGTTGATAATACTTATTAATATCAATATCACTATTTTCAAACTGCTCTGCTAAAATCTTAGCAAACCTATCACTATCTCTAAGAGCATAAATAATCTCAACCCCAGGAACCGAAGAATTAGACAACCCATTCGTAATAACAATAACATCATCACTAAAACCAAAACTACTATCTATAAAATCAATTCTCTCATCCAAACTAATATTATTATCACCAGTCCTAGTAATAACATTTTCTATTCCAAGCTCATCAAGTCTATTTTTTATATAATTAGAAATAAGTAAAGAAACATTCTTCTCAAGAACATTACCACTTTTAAGACCAGTATCACTACCTCCTCCAACAGGATTAATAGCTACTTTATAATTCATAAAAATCACCAATAAATTATATGAAAAAATAAAAAAAATAGCACAAAGGCTATAAAACAATCTCATCTATACTCATTCTAGGTCTAGCATGAACATCTTGATTCTTATATCCAATCGCAACACAAGAGACCATATCCATATCTATTCCAAAATAATCTTTAATTTCATCATTAACTTTATCAGTATTAGCAATCCACAAACTACCAAGTCCCATTTCAGTAGCCTTTAAACACATATTCTCAATAAAAGCACCAATCGATAAAATATCATTCTTATCACAAGAAGTAGCAAACACCAAAATAAGTCTATTAGCCTCTCTAATAACATTCGCAGTATTTAAAACACTAATATCATCATCACTTTTTTTACTCTCTAAAAAACTAGCAACCATATCCTTTTCCTCTAAAGAAACAACCTTAACTCTCCATGGTTGCCTATTTTTAGCAGAAGGAGCCTTTATACCACATTTAATTATCTCAAAAACATCAGACAAACTTACAACATCATCAGTAAACTTTCTAATACTTCTTCTAGAACTAACTACTAAATCAAAATCCATCACTAAATCACCTCTTCTTAGTATAAACCCTATCTTCCATAACTTGTTCAATAACCATTCTAAGCTTAACCAAATCAGAAAGACTCATCATATCAACATCATTCATATCAAGATATAACTTACCATTACAATCCCTAAAAGAATCAAGCCCATCAAATAACTCATTAACATCAGGATCATTAATATGATTATTAATAAAATCAATATTATTAACATAATACTTATCCTTTAAACACTCCCTACTCATCCTGCCCCTAGAGAAAGTACAGTACATATCAGTAGCAAGAGCACTAACACAAAGACCAAAAAATATCATATTAAATAAAGTATTATCACTAAATACCTCTAAAGAAGAATGAAAAGAATATAAAAAATAAGGAAGTAAAAAAGTAGCTAAAATAGTCTCGCCAACTCTTTTCTTAGCAAAAGAAGAATTAACACAAGCTTGTCCATTCATAACATTTCTAATTTTAACCAAATTATCAAGAGTATCATCAAGTAAATACTCCCCATCCGAAGTATAAAACCTTATCTTACCATTTTCTCTTTCATAAAACTTTACAAAACTTTTCTTATTTTCATCTTTATTATCACTACAATCAATCATACTATCCCTCAACTACATTATATACCTCAAATAAAAATCATACAAGAACTATCAACTATTTTTCCTTCCTCAAGCACTTCAAATCACTAAGACTATAATCATCAAGTAAATTAACATCAAACTCCACTACTCCATCTATATTATTCAAAAAATACTCATCTTTTATAATCTCACTTAATAAAACATCATTCTTAATAAAAGAATACAAATCATACAAAGTAATTCCACATACACTAAAAAAACAAAAACCATTCTCCAAACTAAAATCATTAACAAAAGACTCAAACTCCATAAAAGAAACCAAAACAAATACATAAAAACTAACTAATAAAACATACTTATCCCTAAACCTCATCTTCTTAAACATAACATTCTCCATTAATTGCTTCTTCATTTTTATAATAATCTTTCTCTCTAACGTAACATCATATAAAAAATTATCAATCCTTCCATCTTTATAATAAACAAAAATCTCATCATCAACAACCTCATATCTAACAATAAAATCATCATCCATATATCTGCAATCCTTCACTATAATCACCTACTAATTATATTGCAATAAATAAAAAAATATGTTATAATATGAAAACAAAAAAGGAGTGATAAAATGGGATACCCATGGCAATGTTCTGACTGTATATGGTTAGACATGAAAGACTCTTCATGGAGAGGTTTTAGATGTACTAAAAAAGGAATATATGTAAACCCAGAAGAAAGAAGCTGTAATAATCATTTTGAAAAGAAAAACGAAAGCTCTAGCAATTGTTACTTAACTACCGCTATGTGTGAAATACTAAATGAAAAAGATGACTGCTACGTCCTAGAAACACTAAGAGCTTTCAGAGACAACATAATGAAAAACGATGAAAACTGCATCCCTTTACTTGAAGAATACGATGTAATCGGACCACAAATATGTAAAAAACTATACCAAGATGAACAAAAAGAAATTATTGCAAGAAGTATGTTATATCTAAGAATATATCCTGCGATTAATGCTATAAAAAATGAACAATATGATGATGCTATAGAAATATATAAAGATATGACTGAATTACTAAAAGAAAAATACAACGTAAAATATGAATGTACTAAAACTACAACACAAAATAAAACTAAAAAACTAAATCTACAATATTAAAAAGAAACCCAACAAGGTTTCTTTTTTCATTCACTTCTAAGAGCAACAACCGGATCCTTACTTCTAGCAATTTTCGCAGGAATAAATCCTCCTATTAAAGTAAGAACTACACTAACACTAATAAGTATAATAGCATGCCAAACACTAAGACTTGCAACACCTTTCAAATCAGATAACTTATATATAATATTATTAACAAAAATATTAAGTAAAACCGCAATACCTATTCCAATAAGACCACTAGTAATACCAATAATAAACGTTTCTGAATTAAACACTCTAGTTATATCCTTCTTTCTAGCACCAAGTGCACGAAGTATCCCAATCTCTTTAGTACGTTCCATAACACTAATATAAGTAATAATACCAATCATTATACTAGAAACAACTAAAGAAATAGAACTAAATGCAACAAGAACAATCGTAATAGCATCCATTATATTACCAGAAAGCAAACTAATCATCTTAGCCATATCAGTATATAAAATCTTATCATCATCACTCTTACCATCATTATATTTATCCAAATAAGATAAAACCTTTTCCTTAGAATCAAAATCCTTTGGATAAAGCATTATATAATTAGGAACACTATCATCACCCAAATATCCAAGAACACTTTCCTTAGTTACACTATCATCAAACTTTTGATAAGTCAAAACATTATAATCACTATTTTTTTGATCACTAACTATCTTAGAACTTTTATTAACATCAATTATCTTATCAATAAGCGCTGAAGTATAAAAAACTCCATCATCAAAAGACAACATCTCTTTATCCTTTTTACAACGAATAATAGCTTGAATCTTAATACTCATACTATCCTTATCATTATACATCTTATAATAATCAGTACCCATCACATAATAACCATTATTAAATTGATAAAACGAATCATTAAAAATAACCTTAAACTCCTTAGACAATAAATCATCAAAACTAACATCTTTAGAAACATCAAAACCAAGAGATTTCAAAACATTCTTATCAACTTGATTATATTTATCCACAACAAGAATAAGTCCAGGAACACTTGTATTAATCTTACCCCCAACTACATCATAATTACTTTCTACAACGCTAACACTATCATTAAAAGTATCAGGAAACACATTCCAAGAATAATTATCATTACCTAAATTAGCACTCTTTATATATTGATAATCATCACCATCATAAGTAATAACATTTATACTTGTACTTCTAAGATATGAAACACCTCCAAGTAAAGACTTATCAATATCAGAAACATAAGAAACATAAGAAGAAGTAATCTTATTAACATGAGTAGCCTTCTCTAAAACGTCATCCTTTGGCACTATAAACTTTTCATTTGTATATTCATGATACTTAGTATCAGAAGAAGACTTCATAACACCAGACATTTCTATAGCCTGTTCACTTATAGTAATAGGCATTTGTGACAAAGACTCCCTTTCAAACTCATCAACTTTACCTTGAAATCCATTAGACAAAGACAAAATAAGAGCAATCCCAATTATACCAATCGAAGAAGCAAAACAAGTAAGTAAAGTTCTACCCTTTTTAGTAATTATATTAGTAAAAGAAAGCTTTAAAGCAGTCAAAAATGACATCGAGGTCTTTCTAAAACTATAACCACTAGAATCATCCTCATCATAAGGATCAGAATCATCAACAATCTTCCCATCCTTTAAACTAATAATTCTACTTGAATACTCCTTAGCAAGCTCACCATTATGAGTAACCATAATAACAAGCTTATCTTTAGATATTTCTTTAATTAAATCCATAATCAAAAAACTATTAGCGGAATCAAGTGCTCCAGTAGGTTCATCTGCCAAAATAATATCAGGATCATTCACCAAAGCGCGCGCAATTGCAACCCTTTGCATTTGCCCACCAGATAACTGATTAGGCTTCTTATTAGCATGATCCAAAAGCCCCACTCTAGAAAGAGCATCCATTGCCCTCTTCTTTCTTTCTCTTCTAGAAACACCAGAAAGAGTCATTCCAAGTTCTACGTTACTTAAAACACTAATATGAGAAATCAAATTATAACTTTGAAAAATAAATCCTACAGAATTATTCCTATAACTATCCCAATCTCTATCTCTAAACCTTCTAGTGGACTTACCATTTATAATCAAGTCCCCATTGTCGTACTTATCTAAACCACCAATTATATTTAAAAAAGTTGTCTTGCCACTTCCAGAAGGACCAAGAATACTAACAAACTCACTACCTCTAAACTTTACACTAACATCATCTAAAGCCTTTTGAACAAAATCCCCCGTTTTATAACTCTTAACAATATGTTTAACTTCTAACATAATTCCTCCTTCAACCACTACTCATTAAAAATCAATTTATTAATATAATTAAATGAAAAGAGAGTGATACCATCAAAAAAATATTATACGTAATTATCATATTAATTACATCAATTCTTATTCCATTAAACATAAATGCCGAAACTACACAAGAAGTAATACATCAAGAAAAAAAAGACACAGTAGAAATAACACTAACTGGTACAATAATTTTAATAAGTATTTTATACATTTATAAAAAGAAGAAAATTAAACTATAACTTCTTTCCACTAAAGAAATACTTAATTAAATAGAATAAAAACATAGTAAGAATACCAATAATTACCCAACATAAAACAGTATATAGTATTCCATTAGTATGACTATAAAGTATAGAAAAAATAGAACTAGGTATATAATGATTAATAAAAGCATTTAACTCAGAAATACCAAGTCTGTCTCCAATACCATGAATAAGTCTAAAAAACACCTCAAGAATACCAATTAAATAAACTAAACGTTTTGTATCTTGGAAAACAATTGCAACCACTATAACAAGTATAACCAAAAATAACAAATCCATTCTACTCACCTACCATAAAAAATTATAACATAATATTAATAAAATGCAAAATTATTTATAAAATTAAGTATGAAAAATGCAAACGATACAAAACTATGGACAACTATTTGTTTTATAATAGCAATGGCTATTACAGACGATCTAACAGCAAACGAACAAAACGCTATCGGAAACTGGTTCGTTCTTTTAGGCCAAGTCCTATGTACAACCGGAGCACTCCAACAAGAATTAGAAGAAAAATTAAAAGGAGTAACAATAAATATTAATTCCAAACAAGCAAAACAAAACAATAATCCTTTTACAAAAAACTATATTGACATTGAAACATTAAAAAGAACAATTCAAAAAGTCGAAGAACAACTAAATAATTTAGAATAATTGATTTGACACATACCAAATATAATGTTATAATACAAATCAAGAAGGAGTAGTCCCACCGTTAATCGGAGGGGGTACTCCTTTTTACTATTACATTTCGACACATTATCATTTTTTATGATAAAATAATAATGTTAAATGTGATCGTGCTAAATTACCAGTGCGGTCACATTTTTCACTTGCAAATAAAAAGAACTCTGTCAAAAAACAAAGTTCACAAT
>CAKOIB010000045.1 GCA_934086255.1 uncultured Bacilli bacterium | reverse complement strand
AAAGAGCACAATAAATATCTATTGTCATTAATGGGTATTTTTGTGCTTTTATTAACAGGAATTATATCTTACAATTTTACTAATACTTCTCATGCAAAGTGGCATGATACCAAGTCATCAAATAACATATTAAAGCTAGGAGTTAAGATTCCTAATATAGATAAAAGTGGAGCAAATAAACCTTTATTAACTAGTAATATGATACCAGTGTATTATGATAGTGCTAGTGACAGTTGGAAGAAAGCTGATAGTAATAATGAAGATGAATCTAATAAGTGGTATGATTATAATAATAAGATATGGGCTAACGCTGTAACTGTAAGTGAAACAAATAGAAATACTTATTTAAAAGCAAGTGCAGGAACAACAATACCAATGAGTGATATTAATACAATGTGGGTATGGGTACCAAGATATACATATACATATTTAAATACAACCACACCACAAGAAATAAAAATCAAGTTTGAGAGTGGTACAGCAAGTACTGGTACAATAAAATGTACTGATGCAGTAACAGGTACTAGTAGCACAAGTGAAACATGTACAGATACAATAAATAATGGATTGATTGCTGGAACATCTACATATACCCATCCAGCATTTTGGTGGGATAAAAATGATAACAACGTAAGAGAAACAGGAGAAGAACTAACAGGAATCTGGGTAGGTAAGTTTGAAGTATCAAGTGATACTAGTTGTATAGGTTTTGGCAATGAAGCAGTAGGATCAGGATGTAACTTACAAACAATAAGACCTCAGATAAAACCTAATGTAACATCATGGATAGGTGCCCAAGTAGGAACATTCTTTAATGGAATCCAAAAGATGAGAGAATCTGGAAATAAATATGGATTTGCAGCAACAGATGAAACTCATATGATGAAAAATATGGAATGGGGAGCAGTAACATATCTATCACATAGTAAATATGGAATAAATAAAGAAGTTGCAATAAATAGTGCAAATACATTTACAACAGGATGTGGACCACAAAGTGCAGGCTCAACAACAAGTGGTGCAACATGTAATTCATATACAACAACATTAGGACAAAGTGCATCAACAACAGGAAATGTATATGGAGTATATGACATGAGTGGTGGAGCAGAGGAATATATGATGGGTAATATGGTATGGAGTAATGGACAACAAATGAGTGGTAATTCGACAACTAATAATTATAATTCAGCATTTACAGGTATTTTATATGATAGTGATAAAGGGACATCATTTACAGGAACATATGCATTCCCAAGCAAGAGATATTATGATAAATATAGTTATGGAACAAGTAGTTCAGAATATACAAGAGGAAAACTAGGAGATGCAACGAAAGAAATGGCACCAGTGTCATCTAATCGCACTTCATGGTATTCAGATTCCGCCAACTTCGTATACTCTAGCGTCCCTTGGGTTCTACGCGGCGGGTACTTCTATCATGGTACTAGCGCCGGTGCCTTCCAATTCAGCTACTATCACGGTTACGCTAGCACTTACTACTCCGCCCGCGCAGTAATATCCAATCTAAAATGACTGCTGGAAAATTAATTATCTAATTTTCCGACAGCTCCTTTTATTTATGTGTTGTCTATTATATGTTTCTAGTGAGTAAAAATCAATTATATACATAAATATCTAAAAGTATTAGAAAAAACAAAAAATCTACCGAAAACGGAAAATATATGGTATTATATATATAACAAGAAAATAGAAAAAAGTTTTTAAATTATTTAAATCTAAAATAACAAAACCAAAGGAAGTGAATATATGAAAAATATAAAAAAGAAAGAAAATCTCGAAAAGATAAATCCTTTATTTAAAGATGTAAAAGAGCACAATAAATATCTATTGTCATTAATGGGTATTTTTGTGCTTTTATTAACAGGAATTATATCTTACAATTTCACTAATACTTCTCATGCAAAGTGGCATGATACAAAGTCATCAAATAACATATTAAAATTAGGTGTCAAAAAGAAAGATTATGCCTTAGAGTTTGCACAAGCAAATGTAGGACAAAATGGATTAGAATTAGTAACACATGAAATAGATGATACATTACAAGTAGATAGTAAGTTTGCAACAGAATATAGATATCGTGGAGGAGACTCAGTAGTAAAAAATTATGTAACATTTAATAATGAGGTATGGAGAATAATCGGAGTAATACCTACTGAAGACACAGATGGTAATGTGGAAAACAGATTTAAAATAATAAGAGCTAAATCTATAGGAGATTACAATTGGAATGATGAGCGATCAGATGATTGGACTGTTTCTACATTGAATATATACTTAAATACTAACTATTACAACGCATTAAGTGGTGAAGTAAAAAGTATGATAGGAACAACAAAATATTATCTTGGAGGTTATAGTAATTCAAATATAACAACAGATGTAATGTGGCAATATGAAAGAAAGAATAAACCTAATAGTGTAGATTACTATACAGCATATCCTGTAATACAATGTGATGAAAATAAAAAGATAGCATTAATGTATGTGAGTGATTATGGATATGCAGCATCAAAGTTGTGTGACAAAATATTATACTATTATGATAAGGATTTCAATTGCAATACAACAAACAATTGGTTGAATGATGATGAATATTATAATGAATGGTTATTAGCTCGAGAGCACAGTGCTGTTGAAAGCGCATTTTATGTTGAAGGAAATAAAGTTGATGCAACTGATTATATGGTGAATTATAATAAGTTTGCGATTCGCCCAGTCCTTTATCTATCATCTAAAGTAAAAATATCATCAGGAACAGGTACAAGTTCAGATCCATATCAACTAAGTTTATAAAACAATTTAATAATATGTTAATATAACAGTAATATCCAATCTAAATTAATAAGTAATTACTTATTAGTTTTTTTATGATATAATTGTTATGGAAGTGATAAAAAATGAGACAAATAATAGATAAACTAATCTTAAACAATAAAACAATATCCACTATGGAATCATGTACTGGGGGAGGACTAGCCAATGAAATAACTAGTTGTGAAGATGCCTCTAAAGTACTAAAGTTCTCTGCTGTAACATATAGCAATGAATACAAAATAAAAATGGGTGTAAAAGAAGAAATAATAAATAAATACACAGTCTACAGTATAGAAACAGCACATAGTATGGCAAAATCCATAAGCAATTTTACTAATTCTAACTATGGAGTAGGCATAACAGGTAAACTAAACAAAGTAGATTTAGATAACCCATATGGAGAAGACAATATAGTATTCGTATCTATTTATGATAAAGATAATAATATATACCATGATCTTGAAATAAAAGTGGACAAAAGTTCACGTAAAGAAAATAAAATCGTTGTAATAAACAAAATAATTGATAAATTACACGAAATATTATAGGGAGGCTCTATGAAAAAAGTAATACTAATCGATGGAAACAATCTTCTTTTCAGAAGCTATTATGCCACTGCATACTCTGGAAGTATTCTAAGAAACTCAAAAGGATTTCCTACCAATGCCTTATTTGGATTCATTAACATGCTAAACAAAATCATCAATGAAGAAAATCCTAGTTATATGATGATTGCTTTTGATAAAGGAAAAACATTTAGACATGAAAAATATGAAGGATATAAAGATGGAAGAAAACAAACTCCTCTTGAATTAAAACAACAATTTCCAGTAGCTAAAGAAATAGCAAGAACAATGGGAATAAAATGCTTTGAAATAGATAACTATGAAGCAGACGATATAATAGGAACATTTGCTAAAGAAGTAGACAAAGATGATGACTTTATTGCAACCATTATATCAAGTGATAAAGACTTACTACAACTAATATCCAATGATGTTGAAGTAAAACTACTTAAAACAAACGACTACATAAGAATGAATGAAGAAACATTCTTTGATACCTATAAAATAACACCTTCTAGAATGGTTGATCTAAAAGCCCTAATGGGAGATTCATCAGACAACATCCCCGGAGTCAAAGGAATCGGAGAAAAAACAGCATTAAAACTACTACATGAATACGAAACACTTGATGGAATATATGAAAATATAGACTCAATTAAAGGAAGCGTAAAACAAAAACTGCAAGACTCAAAAAAAGATGCTTACTTCTCATATGAACTTGCAACAATTTATAAAGACGTTCCAATAGATACTAATCTTTCAAACATTAAATACGAAGGAATAACAAAAGAATACATTCCATTACTTGAACAATATGAATTCTACTCCATAATAAAAAAACTAGGAGTCCAAGAAGAAGAAAAACAACTAGAATATGAAGTAAAAGAAAATATTTCTATCAATAATGACTTTGCCTATTATATTCTAGTAAATGGTAACTATCATGATAAAGATGTAATTGGAATTGGAATCTATAACGATGACATATCATGTTTTATAGAAAAAGAAAACTTTAAAAACCTTGACATTTTTAACAATAACAATACTAAATACACATATGACTTAAAGAAAAACATAACACTATTTAAATATCTCAATATTCCATATAATAAGAACAATAAAGACTTAGTATTAGAAACATATCTATTAAACTACAATATAAAAGATGATATCAGCTATCTTACTAGTATATGTGGTGAAACTACTACTGAAGATATAACACTTTTAAAGAAAAAAGACTCAACAAAAGAAGATATAATGAAAAATACAGTCTCTAAAGCAAAGTTCATTTGGGATAATAAAACTAGATTCTATGAAGAATTAAACAAAGATGAAGAAAAACTATATCTTGACATTGAACTTCCATTAACATACGTATTATCTGACATGGAATACACTGGTGTCAATATGGATTTAGAAGTCTTAAATAAAATGAAAGAAGAAATCCAAAATAAACTAGAAATCCTAGCAAAAGAAATATATTCCCTTGCAAATGAAGAGTTCAACATACTAAGTCCTAAACAACTAGGAACAATTCTTTTTGAAAAACTATCTATTCCATATCCTAAAAAAATAAAAAATGATAGTTACTCAACCAGTGCAGATATTCTAAATAAACTTACTAACTATGAAATAGTAGAAAAAGTACTAAACTATAGAATGCTTGCTAAACTATATAGCAACTATGCAGTAGGACTAATTGACTACATAAAAGAAGATGGAAGAATACACACCATATTTAACCAAACCCTAACAAGAACAGGAAGACTATCAAGCACCAGTCCTAATCTACAAAACATCCCTAAAAGAACAGAATATGGAAAAATGATTAGAAAAGCATTCATTCCTAGCAATAATGGATACATCTTATCAAGTGATTACTCCCAAATAGAACTAAGAGTATTTGCACACATGTCTAATGCTACTAACTTAATCGAAGCATTCAATAATGATATGGATATTCATACTAAGACTGCAATGGATATATACCATGTACCAAAAGAAGAAGTAACCCCTCTTATGAGAAGAAATGCTAAAGCAGTTAACTTTGGTATTATATATGGTATAAGTAGCTTTGGCCTATCCGAAGACTTAAACATCAATGTAAAAGAAGCAAAAGACTTTATAGACAACTATCTAAATACATTCCCAGGTATAAAAGACTACATGGAAAACCTAAAAAAAATGGCCTATCAAAATGGATACGTTAAAACATTATTTGGAAGAACAAGAGTAATAGACGAATTAAAAAATAGTAATTATATGATAAGACAAAGTGGAGAAAGAATGGCACTTAATACCCCAATCCAAGGAACCAGTGCAGATATCTTAAAAAAAGCAATGATACAAATACACGATTTATTAAATGAAAAAAACTTAAAATCTAAAATGATTATTCAAGTACACGATGAATTAGTATTTGATGTTTACAAAGACGAAAAAGAATTAGTAGAACAAATAGTAAAAGAAAAAATGGAAAATGTATACAAACTAAACGTTCCTTTAAAAACAGATATAAACATTGGAACCAATTGGTATGAGGCCGAATAATGCCAGAACTACCTGAAGTAGAAACAGTAAGAAAACAACTACTAAAAAATCTACAACATAAAACTATTAAAAACATAAATATAATTCATAACAATGTATTTGAAAACCAAGATATCAATAAAATAAAACTAAATATAAAAAACCAAACAATAAATGACATCAAAAGAAGAGGCAAATGGTTAATATTCGAACTAGATAACTATGATCTACTTAGTCATTTAAGAATGGAAGGAAAATATCTTTATAGAAAACCAAATGATAAAATACAAAAACATGAACTAGTAATATTTAACATTGATGACACATTTGAATTAAGATATAAAGATACTAGAAAATTTGGTAAAATGTACTTAATAAATAAAGAAGATCTATATAAAAACTCTCCACTTACAAAACTAGGACTAGAACCATGGGATGATAATCTTACTACAAACTATTTAAAAGACAAATATAAAAACAAAAAACTTCCTATTAAAACAGTCCTACTAGACCAAAGCATAATAACAGGAATAGGTAATATCTATGCTGATGAAATACTATTCTTATCAAAAATAAATCCACATAAAAAATGCAGTGAGTTAAATGATAAAGAATTAAAACTTATAATAGAAAACACTAAAAAAGTATTAGAAAAAGCAATAAAAGAAGGTGGCACTACTATAAGAAGTTATACATCTGAAGAAGGAGTATCAGGAAGATTTCAAAACAACTTATTAGTCCACAAAAGAGAAAATGAAAAATGCTTAGTATGTAATAATATAATTATAAGAGATAAAATCGGAGGAAGAAGCACCTATTATTGTAATAAATGCCAAAAATAAAGACGTTTCAATAGAAACGTTTTTATTTACTTATCATTAAAAATATCTTATAATTATTATGGTGATACACAATGAACGATGTTAGTAAAAGAATAAAAGAATTAACAGACTTACTTAATAAATACAACCATGAATACTATATACTAGATAAACCCAGTGTTAGTGATTTTGAATATGATAGACTAATGCAAGAATTAATAAAACTTGAACAAAAACACCCAAACTTAAAACAACCAGATTCTCCAACTGAAAGAGTAGGCTCAGAAGTACTATCTAACTTTGAAAAAGTTCGCCATAAACTACCTATGTTATCCTTAGGGAATGTTTTTAATGAAGACGAAATAGTAAAGTTTGATGAAAGAATAAAAAAAGAAGGATATAATCCAACCTATGTAGTAGAACTAAAAATAGATGGTCTAGCAATAAGTCTTACCTATGAAAATGGTATTTTAATACGTGGTGTAACTCGTGGAGATGGTAAAGTAGGAGAAGATATCACTAATAATGTAAAAACTATTAAAACAATACCACTTAGATTAAAAAAAGATATATCAATCGAAGTACGTGGTGAAATATATATAGATAAAAAAGAATTTGAAAGAGTAAATAAACAAAGAAAAGAAAAAGGATTAGAACAATTTCAAAACTGTCGTAACCTTGCCAGTGGATCAGTAAGACAACTAGACAGCAAAGTAGCAGCATCAAGAAATCTAAACTGTTTCTTATATCATCTACCTAATCCTATAGACTATGGACTATATAGACACTCTGATGTTTTAGAGTATTTCGAATCTTTAGGACTCCGCGTAAATCCTAAAAGAAAACTTTGTAATAACATAAATGAAGTAATAAGTTTTATTAATGAAATAACAAGTATCAGATCAACACTTCCATACGATATAGATGGAATGGTTATAAAAGTAAATGACATAAGAATGCAAGAAAACCTTGGATATACTGCTAAATATCCTAAATGGGCAACAGCTTATAAGTTTCCACCTGAAGAAGTAATTACAAAACTAATTGATATAAAGTTCACTGTAGGACGCACTGGTAAAATAACTCCAAATGCAATCCTTGAGCCAGTAAAAGTAATGGGCTCTACCATATCACGTGCAACACTTCACAACGAAGACTTTGTAAAAGAAAAAGACATAAGAGTCGGAGATTATATCTCAATTAGAAAAGCTGGAGATGTTATTCCGGAAGTTGTCGAAGTAAAACTTGAAAGAAGACAAGAACAACTACCAAAATTTACTATGATAAATAACTGTCCAGTATGCGGAAGCATTCTAGTAAGAAAAGATGAAGAAGCTAATCACTACTGTATGAACCCTTTATGTGATGCAAGAAATATCGAAAAATTAATTCATTTTTCTAGTAGAAAAGCTATGAATATAGATGGACTTGGAGAACGAATAGCCGAAGACTTTTATAACTTTGGATACTTAAAAGATATATCATCAATATATGATTTAAAAAAATACAAAGATGAACTTATGGAACTCGAAGGATTCGGAGAAAAATCTATAAATAATTTACTTAATGCAATCGAAGAATCAAAGAAAAACTCTTTAGAAAGATTACTATTTGCTCTTGGAATAAGACACTTCGGAGAAAAAGGTGCTAGTATTATTGCTAAAAACTATCCAGATATCGATCAAGTAATTAATGCCAAATACGAAGACTTAATTGCTATTCCTGATATTGGAGATACTATGGCAAAAAGTATAGTAGAATACTTTAAAGATCAAAACAATATAGAACTTATAAATAAACTAAAAGAACATGGCCTTAACATGAACTATCTAGGAAAACAAATAATAAAACAAGACGATTTTGCAGACAAAAAATTCGTTATTACTGGTACTATATCAATAATGCCAAGAGATAGGTTAAAAGAAGAAATAACAATACGTGGCGGAAAAACAATCGAATCAGTAAGTAAAAATACTAACGTTGTAATAGTCGGAGATAACCCAGGTAGTAAATATGATAAAGCAAAAGAATTAAAAATAACAATATGGGATGAAGAAGAATTAAAGAAAAGGTTAGGTGATATAAATGAATAAAAAAGGATTCACACTAGTAGAACTAATACTAGTTATAACATTAATGGCTGTAATATCAGTGCTTGTTATACCTAATATTTTAGATGCCCTTAACAGTAGTAAACAACAAAAATATGAATCACTATATAAATTAGTAGAAAAAAATATGAAACTTTATAATGATAAATATAGTGCTGATTTATGGAATAATGAAAATACTTCTTTTGATTTTTGTGAAGGAGATACACAAGGATGTAGTTCTGGAATCAATAAATTAAAAGAATCAGGAAGTGATCTAACTTTAGATGATTGCATAATAGATACAATGACTATTACTAAAAATGATACAAAATATGAATACAACTTAAGAATGACATGTGGTACTGAAGATAAAGTAATATGTAGTAGAGATGAAAAAGAAATAAAATGTGTGAATAAAAAGTAAAATATACAATTTTTTTAAAAAAAGTGCAATTCTATATAAAATTAAGATTTGTATTACGAAAAGTGTTGTGTGAATACACTTTTCCTAACTAAATGATAAAAAATTGAATCAATTTTAAAAATTGGTTCTTTTTTAGCGTTGAAATCTTTAATTTGGTCGTTTGACAAGGGTTTTTATATAGTTTATATTGGTTTAGCAAAGGAAAGAAATCTTTGTGAAGGGAGGTGAAAAACATGAATCTATTAGGCAATAAAAAAGCTCTTTTAGATAAGTCTGTATCTAATAA
>CAKOIB010000044.1 GCA_934086255.1 uncultured Bacilli bacterium | reverse complement strand
AAACTCAACTAGGGTTTAAATAATATTCTTTTAGTGTCTACTTTTTGTTGACAAGTTCAAGTAATCTATTTCTTTTTATTATGGATTTTTCGCAAAAAAACTTTTATTTTTCAATATTATATGGTATAATTTAATTACAACGAAGTGGGAATCTCCCACTTTTTGTTTCATTTTGGAGGGATTATGGAAAATATTAAGAAAGCATTAGAGGACCCACTTAAAAAATTAAATATGTGGATTGATGATATTAAGTATTCTAAAAAGACACTTTATATTACTTTAGATAGTGATGAAATTATTAATATTGATAGAGTAGTCGAAGCAACAAAAGTAATTAATGAAGTGCTTGATGAGAATGATTTTATTCATGAAAAATATTTACTTGATGTATCATCAAAAGAAAAAGGAGGTAATTAAAATGAAAGGAGAAGAGTTTTTAAGAGCAGTAGATCTATTAGAAAAAGAAAAACATATTGATCGCGATATCATATTCGAAGCAATGGAACTTGCACTGCTTTCTGCTTATAAAAAGAACTTTGATTCTAAAACAAATGCAAAAGTAACAATTAATAGAGAAACTGGGGATATAAAAATATATTCTTATATCACAGTAGTAGAAGAAGTAGAAGATCCTGATACACAAATATCTTTAGAAGATGCCTTAAAAAGGGATAAAACTAAAGAAATTGGGGATACTTTTGATACAGAAGTAACACCAGATAATTTTGGTCGTGTTGCTGCTGCTACTGCAAAACAAGTAGTAGTCCAAAAAATAAGAGAGGCAGAAAGAAATAGTTTAATTGAAGAGTTTGAAAGTAAACAAGGAGAATTAGTATCAGGAATAGTATCACTTGAAGACGAAGGAAATTACTATATTGATCTTGGTAGAACTAATGGTATTCTTCCTAAAACTGAATTAATAGGAAATGAAAAAATAGAGATGGGTTCTTCAGTTAAATGTTATGTTACTAAAGTAAATAGTAACCCTAAAGGAACAGTTATTTTACTTTCTAGAAAGCATTATAATTTTGTTAAGAGATTATTTGAACTTGAAATACCAGAACTTGCGGATGGCTCTGTTATGATTTATGCAGTTGCAAGAGATGCAGGATCACGTAGTAAAGTAGCAGTATATTCTGAATATGCTAATATTGATCCAATTGGTTGCTGTATTGGAGAAAAAGGTTCTAGAATAGCTAGAATAATGAAAGAATTATCTGGGGAAAAGCTTGATATAATAAGATACTCAACAGATAAAGAAGAGTTTATAAAAAATGCTTTAAGTCCTGCGAAGAACTTATCAGTTTTTATACTAGATCCTAAAAAGCAAGAGGCTTTAGCAATTGCAGATGGAGATGATTTCTCACTTGCTCTTGGTAAAAAAGGACAAAATGTAAAACTTGCATCACGTCTTACTAAATATAAAATAGATGTAAAAAATAGTGAACAAGTTAAGGAAATGGGCATAGTTTTAAAGTAGGTGAATAAGATGAAGGTAAGGAAAATACCAATGCGTACTTGTGTTATTACACAAGAAAAATATCCTAAAAAGGAGTTAATAAGAGTAGTTAGAACATCAGATAAAGAAATTATAATTGATGTAGTTGGTAAAGCAAATGGAAGAGGAGCATACTTAAAAAAAGATATCGAAGTAATTAATCTTGCTAGAAAGTCTAAAAAACTAGAAAGACACCTGGATGCTACAATACCTGATACTATATATGATGAACTTATAAAAATCGTGGGGGAATAATTATGAAAAGAATTGAAAATCTAAAAATATACAATTATCATTTAAAGAGTAAAAAATTAAAAATACATAAGTTTAAAAAAATACATGTGTCTGCTAATATTAATGATAATACTTATAACTATAATAGGTATATTGAAAATATCGATTCTGAAAATGTAGAAAGAGTAATGAGTTCTTATAGATATAATGAAGAAACAATATTGTCTATACTATCTAATAATAATTTAGAAATAATAAATAAGTTTGATAATAAAAAGACTTTAAAAGAGTTTAAAAATAAAGTTAAATCACTTGAAGATTGCAAAGTATTTGCTCTTCCATCGAATAGTGATAGGTTTAGATTAGCGTATGAATTTTCAAAAATAGAAAACTCTAAGAAGAAAAGAAGATAAATTTGCTATTAACCCATTAAAAATAAATAAATGAGGTGATAATATGATGAATGTTTTAGAATATGCGAATGACGTGAATAAAACAGTTGAAGAAATATTAAAATTATGTAAAAAGTTAGATATTGATTGTAATGATTCTTATGATATGTTATCTGAGGATGATATTATTTTATTAGATAATGAGATATCTAATGATGAAGATACTGAAGATATTGAAATAATTGAAGAAGAGATTTTAGATGATGATGAGTTGGAAAAAGATTTAAGAATAAATACTATCGAAGACAAATCAGTAGTTAAAATGAAGAAGAAAGATACACCAATTAAAAAGGATGATAATTCTAAGTATCTTAAGGCTAAAAAGAATATTTATAAACATAAAGAAAAATTAGCTAGTAATGAAAATGATAATGATGATTCAGTAATTCTTTATAAAAATAATATGACTGTAAAAGATCTTGCTGATGAATTAAAAGTAAGTGCATCAGAATTAGTAAAAAAATTATTTGATTTAGGGGTTTTAACTACTCTTAATCAAAGTTTAGATTTTTCTACTGCTGAGGTTATTGTTTTAGATTATGGAAAAGAATTAAAAAAAGAAGAAACAAGAGATATAGCAAATTTTGAAGAATATGAAATAATAGATAAAGAGGAAGATTTAGTATCACGTCCACCAGTAGTTACAATAATGGGACATGTAGATCATGGTAAAACTTCATTACTTGATGCTATTAGAAATGCACATGTGGTAGATAAAGAAGCTGGTGGGATTACTCAACATATTGGTGCTTATCAAGTAAAAGTAAATGATAGATTAATTACTTTTATAGATACTCCAGGGCATGAGGCATTTACTCAAATGAGAGCACGTGGTGCTAGTGTTACGGATATTGTAATTATAATTGTTTCTGCTGAAGATGGTGTAAAACCTCAAACAAAAGAAGCAATTGATCATGCAAAAGCTGCTAAAGTACCAATAATTGTAGCTATAAATAAAATGGATTTACCTAATGCAAATCCTGATAGAGTATTACAAGAATTATCTGAATGTGGTCTTACTCCTGAGGAATGGGGTGGAGATACATTAGTAAATAGGATAAGTGCTAAGACTAAAATGGGGCTTAATGAATTATTAGAAAATGTCTTATTAATTGCAGATATGAGTGAATTGAAAGCTAATCCTAATAGATATGCTACTGGATCAGTTATTGAATCTAAATTAGATAAAAATATTGGTTCTGTTACTACAATATTAATACAAAATGGTACTTTAAGATTGGGAGATCCTGTAGTAGTTGGAAATGTATATGGTAAGATTAGGACTTTAAAGAATGATAAAGGACAAGATATTATTGAAGCTCTTCCATCTACACCAGTAGAAATAACTGGACTTAATGAACCTCCAGTTGCAGGGGATCGTTTCATGGCATTTGAAACAGAAAAAGAAGCTAAGAAAATAGCAGATGAAAGAAAATTAAGAAGTAAAGAGGCTAATACTAATCGTTCAGGTATGACTCTTGAAGATTTATTTAGTAAAGTAAAAGAGGGAGTAAAAAGTATTAATGTTGTTTTGAAAACAGATGTAAAAGGTTCTGAAGAAGCTATTAAACAATCACTTTCTAAAATTAATGTTGAAGGTGTAACAGTGGATGTTATAAGAAGTGGAATAGGAACTATTACAGAAAGTGATATAGTACTTGCTAATGCTTCGAATGCTATTATAATTGGATTTAATGTTAGACCAAGTAATAAAATAATGGAAATTGCTAAAGAATATAATGCTGATATTAGATTACATAATGTAATTTATAAAATAATCGAAGAATTAGAAGATGCAATGCTTGGTATGTTAGATCCTGAATATGAAGAAAAAGTTATTGGTACTGCTGAAGTAAGACAACTATTTAAGTTCTCAAAAGTTGGTACAATTGCAGGATCATTTGTTCAAGATGGTATTATTAAACAAAACTCAAAAGCAAGAGTAGTAAGAGATGGTATTGTTGTGTATGATGGAAACATAGCATCGCTTCAAAGAGGAAAAGATAGAGTAAATGAAGTTAAAAAAGGTATTGAATGTGGTATAACTATAGAAAACTTTAGTGATATAAAAGAAAATGATATTATCGAAGCATATGTTGTGGAGGAAATTAAAAGATGAGTGTAAGAGTTAAAAGACTAGATAGTTTATTTACTAAAGAAATTAGTTATATTATTATGGAAGAAGTAAAGGATCCTAATATAAAGTTTGTTACTTTAACTGGTTGTGATATTACAAATGATTTATCTTATGCTAAAGTATATTTTACAACATTAAAACCAGGGTTTAAAGAAGAAACGCTTAAAGCATTAAATAAAGCAGCTAACTTTATTGAAATAGAACTTTCAAAAAGAATACAAATTAGAAAAATGCCTCAGATAAGTTTTCATTATGATAATTCTATTGAATATGGAAATATGATTGAGGAAAAAATTAAGGAAATAAAAGAAAAAGAAAATGATATGAAATAGTATCATTTTTCTTTTTGAAAAAACACTATAAATTATTTGACAAGATATTATATTTATGATATTATGTATGTGTAAGTGAAGAAAGTACATTCCAATCACTTCATCCTGCTCACTCGCATTTTTATAATCTTTTTTATTATATTAGACAAGTAAATAAAAGAGACTATGCAAAAAACAATCGTATGATTGTTTTTTGTTTTGATAAAATTGACAAAAGCGAAGAAATGTGCTATAGTTTAGGCATCAAATATTTAAGAGGTGAATGTTATGAGTTATGATAGTGTTAAGTGTATTCCTAAATGGGATAGTATTCTTTTAAATGGTGCTTTATCAACTAGACAAGATTTTTTCTATGGATGTGCAGTAAAAGATGAAATTGGACCAGAAGAAGTTTATATTACAAAACCTATTACTTCTTTTGTTCCTAGTTATTTTAAAGTAGATAATGTGCATGATATTTTTGTTAATGAAAATGGGGCAGTATTAGATGCGTATATTTTTAATGGAACAGAAGAAAAACAATTGCAAACTATGAATAGAATACTTGCTGAAAAACAAGCAGAGTATCCTGAATATGAGCTTGCATTTATACCTGATTCATTTCCAGTAGAAATAGCGGGTGGAACAATGTATGAAGGTGTATCTTGGTTTGATCAACCAATTATGTCAACTCATGTTTTATACATAACTGATTATAAAAAACATTTATGCAAAGTAAAAAGGAGGTAATTCCTTTTTTAATTTTACAAAGAACTTTATTTATGCTATACTTTTGGTGGTGATATTTGTGTTAGTAGTAAACAATTTTAAAGATTATGAAATAATCTCAATGAGTGAGGGGGAAAAACTAGAAAAATGGGGAAATTATTATTTGTTAAGACCAGATCCTGAAATAATATGGAAAGATAAACTTAATAAGTCATTGGCGCATGCTCATTATCATCGTAGTAATAAAGGCGGTGGGTATTGGGAAACTTATAAAAAATTACCTGATAGATGGACTGTTAACTATAATAATTTAACATTTAATGTGAAATTAATGGGTTTTAAACATACTGGAATATTTCCTGAACAAAGTATTAATTGGGATTTTATGATTAAAAAGATTAAAGAATCAAAACGTGATATAAAAGTATTAAATCTTTTTGCATACACTGGTTGTGCAACCGTTGCATGTTTAAGTGCTGGAGCAAGTGTTGTTCATGTTGATTCATCACGTGGTATGGTAGATTGGGCTAAAGAAAATGTAAAAAGTTCTAATCTTGAAGATAAACCGGTTCGTTTTTTAGTGGATGATGTAGTAAAGTTTGTAAAAAGAGAAATACGAAGAGGTAATAAATACGATGCTATAATAATGGATCCTCCATCATATGGAAGGGGATCAAATAATGAAGTATGGGATATTGAAAAAGATTTATATAATCTAGTGGAATTATGTACAGAGATATTAAGTGATGATCCGTTATTTTTTATAATTAATTCTTATACTGCTAATTTGTCTGGTATAGTTATGGAAAATATTTTAAAATTAACTGTAGGAAGTATTTATACTGGTAAAATATATTATGAAGAGTTAGGAATAGAATCAAAAAATGGATTAGTATTACCTTGTGGAGTATGTGCAAGATATGAAAAATAATTTAAATATTTTATATGAAGATAATCATGTAATTGTAGTAATAAAACCATATAATATTTTATCTCAAAGCGATAATACTAATGATTTGGATATGTTAACTATAATAAAAAATTATATAAAAGAAAAGTATAATAAACCTGGTAATGTTTATTTAGGACTGGTTCATAGGCTAGATAGACCAACTGGGGGTATAATGGTATTTGCTAAAACATCAAAGGCAGCATCAAGACTATCTAAACAAATAAAAGATGATAAGTTTATTAAAAAGTATCTAGCGGTAGTTTATGGAGTTTTTGCTAAAAAAGAAGGGACTCTTGAAAATTATATAAAAAAAACAGAAGATAATTCTTCGATAATTACTACTAAAGAAGAAGGAAAGTATGCTAAATTAGATTATAAAGTATTAAAGGAAAAAGATAATTTATCAATACTTGATATAACTTTATATACAGGAAGACATCATCAAATAAGGGTTCAATTTAGTAATATAAATCATCCTTTATATGGTGATCAAAGGTATGGCAAACAAGACAAAAAACAACTTGCACTTTTTGCTTATCATCTAGAGTTTTATCATCCTGTGACAAAAGAAAAATTAGTTTTTGAGTATATGCCAAAGGAGGAAATATTTAAATGAAATTAGAAAAATATAAAAGAGTTTTATTAGATATATTATTAATTGCCCTTTCATTAGGACTTTTAACATATGAAGTAAATAGAGTTAATAATATAAGTAATATTTTGCTTTTAGTTATTTTATTTATTACTTGTTTTGAGTTAATGATAAAGTATATAAAAGAAGTACATATTCCAAAATCAAAGAATAGGGTAGTAAAAGTATTTTTTATAGTATTTTTAGTGTTATTAATGTTCTTATCAATATATACTAATATAAAAAGTATGAAGATATTAGAAATATCTTATATATTAGGAATTGTTTTATTATTAGTTTATTTATTAATAATAATAATTATTAATATAAAAAATATAATAAAAGAAAAAGATAAAATATTTAAGTATACTAAAAACTTATATTTATCTAGTTTTAGTTTTACTTTAATACTTGGTAATTTGATTATGTTACTTTTAAAATAGTATAAATTAAATAGAATATGATATATCAAATATTAAAAAACTATTTACAAAATAGTTTTTATTTGCTAGAATTAATACATAAAGCATTTATTAAGAGACAAGTAATAAGAGCAATTACTTAATAGAGAGAAAGTGGTTGGTGAAAACTTTTAGTAATCTTTTATGAATCTACTCTTAAAGTGGAATTAATCATTCCCGGTTTATACCGTTATTAAATTAAGTTAAACAAAGGATGGTACCGTCTTTATGACTCCTTACCATTCTTTTTTATTTTAAAGGAGAGGATAATATGATAGATATTAATTTAATAAGAAATAACAAAGACTTAGTAAAGGAAAATATTAAAAAGAAGTTTCAAGATGAAAAGCTTGAAGTAGTAGATCTAATTTATGAAATGGATAAAAGCTTTCGTGATTGTAAGAGAAAAGGTGATGATTTACGTGCTTTAAAAAATAAAAAAGCTAAAGAAATAGGTAGTCTTATGCGTGAAGGCAAAAAAGATGAAGCTGAAGCTATAAAAGAAGAAATATCTAAATACTCTGATGAAATGAATATTCTTGAAGAACAAGAAGAACAATTAGAAAAAGAAATTAAAGAAAAAATGATGATTATACCTAATATAATTGATGATAGTGTACCAATTGGTAAGGATGATAACTTTAATGTTGAAATAGAAAAGTTTGGTGAACCAGTTGTACCAAACTATGAAATACCATATCATGCTGATATATTAGAAAGTATAAATGGCTTAGATAAGGAATCAAGTGGTAGAACTAGTGGTAATGGTTTTTATTATTTAATGGGAGATGCTGCTAGAATCCATTCTGCAATGCTTTCATATGCAAGAGATTTTATGATTGATAAAGGGTTTACTTATTGCATTCCGCCTTTTATGATAAGAAGTGATGTTGTAACAGGAGTTATGTCTTTTACTGAAATGGAAGCTATGATGTATAAAATAGAAAATGAAGATTTATATTTGATTGGTACATCTGAACATAGTATGATAGGTAGATTTAAAGACCAAATAGTAAAAGAGGCAACTCTTCCTATTACTCTTACTTCATATTCACCATGTTTTAGAAAAGAAGTTGGAGCACATGGTATTGAAGAACGTGGGGTATATCGTGTTCATCAATTTGAAAAACAAGAAATGGTAGTTTTATGTAAACCAGAGGAATCAATGGATTGGTATAATAAGATGTGGTCATATACTGTAGAGTTTTTTAGAAGTTTAGATATACCAGTTAGAACATTAGAATGTTGTTCAGGTGATTTAGCGGATTTAAAAGTTAAATCATGTGATGTTGAGGCATGGAGTCCAAGACAACAAAAGTATTTTGAAGTTGGATCTTGTTCAACACTAGGAGATGCTCAAGCAAGAAGACTTGGAATACGTACTAAGGGTGAAGATGGTACTTATTATGTTCATACACTAAATAATACAGTTTTAGCATCACCAAGAGGATTAATTGCTTTTATAGAAAATAATTATAATGAGGATGGTTCAATTAATATACCTAAAGCATTACAACCATATATGGGTGGTAAAGAAAAAGTTACACCATTAAAATAGCAAGTATTAACTTGTTATTTTTTCTTTATAGATAGAGTATATTTACTTATATTTTTCATATTATTAATTGGTGATACTTTTGAAAAGATTGTTTTTATTAATATTATTTATCTTTTTATTAATTCCTTTTAGTGTTAATGCAGTATCAATTGATTCTAAATCTTTATATGCAATGGATATGGACTCACAAAGAGTGTTTTATAGTAAAAATCCTGATGATAAAAGATTGATTGCATCAACTACTAAAGTAATGACTGCAATTGTAGCAATAGAAAACTCTAATCCTACTGATGTTGTTAAAGTAAATAATGAAATACTTAAGATGTATGGTTCTAATACGTATATTGAGCCTAATGAAAGTATTTTAATGCTTGATCTTTTATATGGACTTCTTTTAAGAAGTGGAAATGATTCTGCAACTGCGATTGCAGAGTTTCTTGGGGGGCAATCTAATTTTATAAAGCTAATGAATGAAAAGGCTAAGTTGCTTGGTTTAAAAAATACTATTTATCAAAATCCTACTGGATTAGATGATGAAACTAAAAATTATTCAACAATGAGGGATCTCTCTTATATTTATGCATACTCATATAAAAATGATTTATTTAAAAAAATAATAAAAACTAATCATTATGTTACTAAAAGTACTAATAAAACTTATGATTGGTATAATAGATGTAAGTTTATAAATATGTATGATAAACAAACAGGATGTAAGACAGGGTATACACCAGATGCTGGTAGGTTAGTGGTTTCAAGTGCTAGTAATAATGATTTAAATGTAGTTATTGCATCAGTAAATAATAAATATGATTATGATACTCATATAGGTCTATATGATGAAATATTTAAAAATTATAAAAATGTAAAATTAATAGATAAAGATGATTTTAATTCTAAATATAGGGAAAATAAGTTATATATTAAAAATAGTTTTATATATCCACTTAGTGATGATGAATTAAATAGGATTAATT
>CAKOIB010000043.1 GCA_934086255.1 uncultured Bacilli bacterium | reverse complement strand
AGCAAGCACCATCACATAAGAAATATCATCTAAAGATGCAATATCAACATACAAAACACCACTTATTCCATAACTATCCTCTAAAATCTTAGAAACACTTCCAATAAAAAGATTCTTATCTAAAACCCCAAGACCAGAAGTATAAACCTTATCACCAACACTTATCTTATCATAATTACTAACACCATCAATAATTAAATACCCATCTTTATACTCTTTAATATTACCATTACATCCATTAACAACAACAGACAACTTATTATCATCATAATTACTAGTAATCATCCTAACAGTGGAATAATCCTTACTAACAGATACAACTCTTCCAATAAGACCATCAGCACTAACAACCGCATCATTAATACTAATACCAGAACCACTTCCACGAGAAATAATAAAAGTATCAAAAAAATACAATCTATTCCTAGAAATAACCCTAGCATAAACACGTTTATTAGAATAACTTTTCTCTAAACCCATTAAACCCTTTAATCTCTCATTTTCTAAAACCAAAACACTATTTTCTTCCTTAAGAGTATTAAGCAAAATATTATCCTTTTCTAATCTATTATTATCATTACTAATACTCTTATAACGCCTTATATCATTAAACTCCATTCCTATCTTATTTACTGGTATAACAATCACTTTATACAAATCACGAAAAAAACTATTCTTAAAAAATAACCTATCATTAAACAAAAAGAAAAAACAAATAACAAGTAAAACAACAAGCAAAACCTTATAAAACCTTCTCATTACCTAAAATCCCATTTTCATAAAAACTATAATAATTTAAATCAGTAAATATCATATGATCAACAATAGGTATTTGTTGCAACCTTCCAATCTCAACCAAAGCATTAGTCAAAACAATATCATCCCTACTCGGAGTAGCATCCCCACTTGGATGATTATGCATACAAATAATTGATGAAGCAGAAAGCCTATAAGCCTCCTTAAATATTTCACGTGGATGAACTATACTCTTATTAATCGTTCCCATAAACAATAACTTCCTTTCTATTAATTCTTTTTTACTATCCAAATACAAACAATAAAAATATTCCTGTTTCTTTAAATAAAACAAATCTTTATTCTTTAAATAAACATCACTACTATTACTAAACTTCTCATGAATCTTACTCCCTGAAAAAAACACCCTTTTCCCAAGCTCAATTGCACTAACGAGCTCAACCGCCTTAGCATTTCCAATACCATTAATCTTAGTAAGCTCACTAACACTAATATTACTTAAATCAGATAAATCAGAAACACTCTTTAAAACTTCATTAGAAAGATCATAAACACTACTTCCACAAACCCCTGTCTTTAATATAATAGCAATAAGTTCAGCATTTGATAAACAACCAGCTCCATACTTAATCAACCTTTCCCTAGGCCTTTCCTCAATTGGTAATTCTTTAATTAGAGTCCTCCCCATTCAATATCATCTCCTTATAATTAGATATAACTATTTTTTGTAAGTCCACAAAACTATTAAGAGATGCCACATCAATTAACTTATCATACTCAGAAACAACCGATACAAAATTAGCATTATTAATATATTTTTCCCTTACATATATATTAATATTAGACTTTTCATAAAAATCCTTAATCTTTTTAGCATTTTTTTCATTCTTAGTTATTCCAACATAATAATGATATCCATCAGACTCCTCAAGATATAAAAAATCATCATAAGAAGAATTATTCTTTTTCAAATCATTAAAAGAACTATAAACACCCTTCTGTATAAAATAAACCTTCTCACCCTCATTAAACACACTAGATGAAGACTCATAATTATTAAAAAACACCTTTCCAAAAAAGAACCCAATTACAATTGATAAAACTATAGGTATCAAAAACTTTCCTCTCATTACTATCACCATAATTATTATAAAAAATAAATAATAAGAATAATGTCGAATAAAAACAAAAATAAAAAAAGAATGAAATTAATCATTCTTAATTTTTCTTTTCTTCATATTTTTAACAATCATTATCGCAACAACGCCAACAATAGCAACTAAAATCGCACAAATACTTATAATAATATCTTTATTATCAGCAATTTTTAAATTAGTAGCATCAACAACATTTTTATCATTAAGTTTTAAAATTGTATCATCAGCAGAAACCACTTTACTATCAATAACATTATTAGATAAAACATAAGAGCTATTATGATTAGTAATAAATTCAAAATAACCATTCTCATTTGCAAAAACATTAAATGCTATAGAATCAAACAAATAACCATCTTTTTTATTGTATAAATAAACAGAAACACTAGAACCAAGATATTTTCTTAAAACATAATCAGTTTTAACTCTAATACGAACCAATCCAGGTAAATCACCATTATCAGAAAAATGAATAACAATACCATTATCAACATAATTTCCAATTATACCATACAAATCATCATTATAAATATACGAAATAGAAGTATTAACATCTATATCCTTTGGATTAGTAATGTTTTTGCCAGAAAAAATCCATTGTATTCCATCTGATTCAATATAAATAGTTTTATTTGTATTCATAATAGCTTCAAAAATATCTTTACCAATCAACGTAGAATTAGAACTATTAATAACTATGTTAGCAGAATCATCAGACTCTTTAATTTTCTTAATTAAATCCTTATCAGTAGTAGAAGAAACAACATCATAAGAATTATCATCAGACAAACCAAAAAGTTTTACGTTATCATACTTAATATTATTATTAATTTTTTCTATAACATTAGGTTTCAAATCTTTACTATTATACAAACTAATTTTCTTAATATAATAATCACCAGGCTCCATAAACTGATTTATATCTAAAGAACCAGATAAATACCCGTCACTGTCCATTCCTAAAAACATTTGATAACTTTTTGAATCATTATTTTTATTGTAAATAGTAATATCTGCACCATCAATCAACTTAGTTTTATCATCTAATTTCAATTTCATCTCATAAACAGCAGGAGCAACTAATTTCTTATATTTATACTTCATTTTCACAATTTTTACTTCATATAAATCAACATCAGTATTAGAACCAGTAACCTTAAATCCAAGATTTTTAATACCTTGATTATCATTATAAGTATAATAATCACCTTTTTCAGAAACATTCAACACTCTACCATATGCCTTGCTATTTGAAGCATTATCAACTAAAGTGACACAATCAATATGATAAGTATCTGCAAACAAAGGAACATCAAAATAACCTACATAACTTTTTGATTTAGAATCATATTTTAAAACTTGAGCCCAGCTCATATTTTTATCGCCATCACGATAAAAACTAACCTCAACACTTTTAATACCAGATAAATTATCATGTGCTTTAACTACAATTCCAACACTATCACCAAAACTTACACTAGAATGTAAAAGCTTTATTGAATCTAAAATAGGAGTAACCTTATCAGTACCTACACTAACAACATGAAACCCAGCCTTAAAACTTAAATACTTTGAAAAAGAATTACTTTTTCTATTATTATAAATGGAATCATTACCACTATTATCATACAGTTGAACCTGATCTATTTCCCACTCACCAGTTCCAGCAGCACCATCAATTATAATATACGGATTAGTCTCAAAATCATAAACTTCAGCAGTAAATCCACTTATACCATCATCATCGCCATCTACTCTCGTAACACCAACACTAATAGAACCAATTCCCGAAACAGCATCATTAGCATCAATTTTTAAGTACACCTTATCACCATTGGCATACTTCTTTTTTGAATCAACAATACCAATTGAATTTAATACTGGTCCATCATTATCAACAGTACTTGCAAAAACAAACAAATGTGAAGAAAATAAGAAAATAGCAACAACCAAAACCATTAAAACTTTTTTAACAAAATATTTCATACAAAAACTCCTTTCTTATTCTATAAACTAAGTATACAAATATTAACAAAATAAGTCAATAAAAAAAGAATGAAATTAATCATTCTACATTTTCTAATATTTTAGTATTACCATCCTTTAATGATAACTTATATTCCCACTTGCAACTACCAATATCATCAATTTCTTTTGCACAATACACATGTACATTTTTAACCTTATATGATTTAAATACATCATTTAAAGGATCCTCATTTAAAAATGCCTTTACTTTACCATTATTATAAATAATAAAACTGTAGTATTTTGCATCTCCTTTAACAAGACTACTACCAGAAAGACTAGCAGCATATACTTCAGATTCCTTTATATTAGTCTTTATAATAGTATTATTTTTTGTTTCATCGCTATTAGACTTACATACATATTTATTATCGTTAAACTTAGCATTACTTAAACAATCATTAACATAATCACTAGGATTATTTTCATAATGATTAAATATTATATACATCTCACCATTATAAGCAATTATTTGAGCATTACTACTAATTGCATATATGTGATATTCCAATTTAGACTCCCTTAAATCAGAATTACTTAGTATATATTTTTTCCCTGAATCATTATCCTTTTCTACCTTAGAAGTATTATCAATATTTGAACTAGAATCATCACCTTTCTTATCTAAATAAAACTTATCATAAAAAACATATCCTAAAAGCCCAAATAACAACACAACCAAAACTACTATAGTAATAATCAACCCCGTATTTTTCTTTTCCATATCTTAAAACTCCTTTCTTATTCTATAAACTAAGTATACAAACATTAACAAACTAAGTCAATAAATTATCAAAAAAATAAAATACTCAATATTTTCACCTCAAAATACCATAAAACAGTATTAAGAGGTGAATATCAACCATTTTTTACAAAAAAAAGAATGAAATTAATCATTCACACTATCACATTCAGAACTTTCTCCACCATCAGCATTATTAATTACAGCATTAATAGTATCATTAACTTTAGAGCCATCAAAAGTAACAAAATGTTTAGCTGCCATAATTGAAAACTCATCAATAGGCTTTTTATCCTTACCACAATATTCTCTCCAATAAGTAACAGTCTTTCCATCAAAAGCAAGTGAATTAATACTGCCGCCAACTAGTTCTTGACCTCCAACACTAATAATTCTTTTCGGTGCAGCTACTCTGATATCATCAGTTCCATATTTTTTATTATTATTATAATATCTTAAATACCAAGTTGGGTAAGCATATTCCTTTCTATATACTATCGCTAAATATTTTGAATCAACAACATAAACATAACCATCTAAATTATTAATCCAATCTTGTGGTTTAGAGCCATCTCCCCAATCATAAAACACACCACCATCAATTGAATCAACAAGTGAATTATCAACATATAAATCAATAACATACTTAGTATTATCAACTAACTTCTTAACTAACTTTATATCATGATTTTTATTATTATAAGCAACTTTTAAACTTTTAGAACAAGTATTATTTTCATTAACACAAGCAATACTTTCTAATTTAAAACTATTTCCTTTAACTAACTGAACAGAATCATTATTAGTTTTATCACCTTTTTTATCTAAATAAAACTTATCATAACAAACATATCCTAAAAGTCCAAGTAGCAACACAACCAAAACTACTATCGTAATAATTAACCCCGTATTTTTCTTTTCCATATATTAAAACTCCTTTCTATTTTATATCTTAAGTATACAAACATTAACAAACTAAGTCAATAAATTATCAAAAATAATTTCAAAAGAAAAAGAACCTAAGTCCTTAATCAACTAACTTAACACTAACAAGTTTTGAAACACCAGACTCTTGCATAGTAATACCATAAAGCGTATTAGCATACTCCATAGTCTTTTTCTTATGAGTAATAATAATTAACTGAGTCTTACCAATATATTTCTTAAAATACTCACCAATTCTAGAAACATTAGCTTCATCCAAAGCAGCCTCAATCTCATCAAATATACAAAATGGTATACTCTTAATATTCAAAATAGCAAAAAGTAAACTAATCGCAGTAAGAGTCTTTTCACCACCAGAAAGAAGTGAAATAGTAGAAAGCTTCTTACCCGGAGGAGTAACCACTATATCAATACCAGTCTCTAACACATTACTCTTATCAGTAAGCACAAGTCTTGCCTCTCCTCCACCAAAAAGTTCCTTAAATACATTATTAAACTCAATTTGTACCTGTTTAAAAGTCTTCATAAACTCATCTTTCATAACATAATCAAGCTCATCAATAATCTTAAGAAGTGTAGAGATAGCACCCTCTAAATCAACAGTCTGCTTATTTAAAAACTCATATCTTAAAGAAAGCCTTTCATACTCCTCAATAGAACCAATATTAACATTACCTATTCCTTTTAAAGAACTCTTAAGACTATTAACTTGCTTCCTTGCAACATCAGGATCAATCTCTAATATATAATTAGCCTTAGCCTTCTCAAAAGTAATAGAATAACTATCACTAAGAATATTAAGCATATTATCCATCTTAACACTAATCTTAGAATTCTTAATCTCTAAATCCTTAAGATCATTCTCCAAAGTTCTAATACTTTGATTAAACAACTTATAAGAAGCCTCTTTTTCAAAAATCTCACTCTTCAAAGAATCAATCTTACTATTAGACAAATCAATAAGCTTCAAAGTCTCTTCCTTATCCTTTAAAACCTCATAATACTTATTTATAATCCTTTCCTCTTCCTCATGAAGACTATTATTAGACAAATCTTCTAAGTTACTAAGTTCAAAACTAATACTTTCATACTTCTTCTTATAATCTGAAAAAGAACTAATCTTACTATCCTTTTCTTCCTTTAAAATAATCTTATTCTTTTCTTTTTCAATAATTGCAACTTGCTTACTCTTTTCTTTATCTAAAAGATCCTTTATCAAAGAATTAATTTCAAGAGTATCCTTAATAATTCTATCTTTCTCAATCTTTAAACTCTGTAATTCATACTTTTCAGAAATAACAGACTTACGATTAAGCCTACCACCAGTAATAGAACCACCAACATTAATAACCTCACCATCAATAGTAACAATCTTATATCTATTATTAATTTTCTTACTAATTACATTAGCATTATCAATAGTATCAACAAGTATTACATTACCAAGTTGATTATAAACAATATTCTTATACAAAGAAGAATAAGAAACAAAATCTGCAAGAACACCAATAAAACCATCCATACTATTAAGAACACTCTTAGTATCATCATCAACATACCTAGGTTTTATAACATCAATAGGATAAAAAGTAACCCTTCCTAAATTATTCTCCTTAAGATAACTAATACAATCCTTAGCAACCTTAGGACTATCTACAACTACATAATCCTTAGCACCACTAAGAGATACTTCTAAAGACAAAGCATACTTATCATCAATACTAATAAGATTAGAAATAACATTATGTACACCCTTTAACTTAGGATTAGATAAAACCCTCTTAGCATTCGAGGAAATACTTCCACCTTGTTCTATATAATCATTTAAATACTTTATCTTATACTCTATATCATTAACTCTTTTATTCTTAGAATAAACATCACTCTCTAACTCATTCCTTTTAATACTAATATCCTTTATTTCAGAAGACACTAACTTAATCTCATCATCTAAACTAGAAAGTTTATTATCCAAAATACCTATATCAGTCTTTAAAGATATAAGTTTATTATTAATAATTAATTCCTCTTCCTTTAAATTAGCAATATTATTATGAACCTTAGAATCATCACTATCATACTTACTACGTTCACGAATAATATTCTTTTCACCATTAAGTCTTTCCTCTTCCTTTACTAAAGAAAATAACTTATTATTTAAACTAACTAACTCACTATTATACTCCTCAAGTAACTCTTTACTCTTAGAAATATCAATATCCCCTTTAGATAAATCAGTATTTTTAGCAACAATTTCATTTTGAAGCTTTTCTATACTAAGCAAAGTATCATTATAAGAACCATTAAGCTCTTCTAAATCATTAGCAATAAGAGCAATCTCAATATCCTCTAAACTCTTTTTAATTTCCAAAAACTTCTTCGCTTCTTCACTTTGAACTTTCAAAGGCTCTAACTGAGTATCAAGCTCAGATATAATATCCTTTACTCTAGTTAAATTATCATTAGTCTTATCAAGCTTTCTAAGAGCCTCTTCTTTTCTTTTTTTATACTTTAAAACACCAGCTGCTTCCTCAATAATAGAACGTCTATCAAGTGAAGAATCACTAAGTATCTTACCAACCTCTCCTTGAGAAATAATATTAAAAGCATACTTACCCATACCACTGTCAAGAAACAAATCATTTATATCCTTTAAACGACACTTATCATTATTTATATAATACTCATTCTCACCACTTCGATAAACCTTACGAGTAACAGATATTTCAGAATAAGGTACTTTTATATAAGAATCACTATTATCAAAAATTAAACTAACTGAAGCAAGATTTAAAGGATTTCTAGATTTACTACCAGAAAATATAACATCAGTCATATTATTATTACCACGTAAAGATTTAATAGATTGTTCTCCTAAAACCCAACGAACAGCATCAACAATATTACTCTTACCACTTCCATTTGGACCTACTACACATGTGATATTATCATCTAAGCTAAGATTAATCTTATCTGCAAATGATTTAAATCCAGATATTTTAATTTCCTTTAAATACATATATTAACACCTCAATTACTTTTCTTATATAATTGTATCAAATTTCTAACAAAAAGTCTCTATTTCTAATAAAAAAACAAAATAAAAAAGTGTTAGAGCATTATATCCCAATCAAAAAGACAAAATAAGCACAACACATTTATCAATAAGAAAAATAAGTAAACTATAACTAGATAAAAAATTAACTTTTTCTAAATTTTAGACAGAAAAATAGGGCTCCATCATAAGACAGTGCCCATGCAAAAACGATTTAACGTTTTTTTCTTGCATAAATAATATATCACAAATATATCTTTATGTCAAACTATTTATCAACAATCACATAATTCTTTTCAATTATATTTTTAAAATATGAATATATTGATTTTAATAGTTCATTATTATTATAATATTCTTTATGCAAAATTATTCTATCAAAAAATAATTTATTTATTTCTTTATTTACATTTTCTTTTATACCATCACTTGTTACTATTTTATTAAACATATAAAGTGTATATGTAATTTGTCTTATTCTTGAATTACTAAGTTTATTATTTCTTGTTACTTTTCCTATATTGCAATCCTTTAAATATTGTACAATTTTATATGACGCTGGATAAACATTATCTTTCTTACTTAATTCACACAATACACACGTATTATGAGCAACAGCATTTCTTAATTTCACAATATCTCTTAATATATATACATCTCTATTCTCATCCACTAAATTATATTCCTTAGTATAAAAATCATAGAAATTAACTAATTCACCAAATGTAATAATTTCAAGAAATTCCCATACTGGTATATTTTCTAACTTTTTATCTTTATCGACATCGTATTTAGAAAATATTTTTTGATAATATTCATTACCCACTTTTTTAAAAATACTATTATGAACTCTTTTAGGAAACTTTTCATCATTAAAATCTTTTTCTAAATATAAATTAACTATTCTATATCCATTCTCATCTTCAATTTCTTCTATTTTATTTAATATTTTAATTTTTAAATAATGTTCAACATCAATTATCATTTTAAACAATAATAATCTAACTCTGTGATCAATAATCGCCATATCTTTTAAATATGCAAAATCTAAATCAATATATTTATTAACAAATACACCATCAATCATATATTTTTCAAAATTATTTTTATATGAAGTAACATTATAATAATTGTTATTATCACGCAAATATTTCGCGGCTTTATCCTCTGAAATTAATTCAAATTTAATATTTTTAGTCTTCAAATATGGTACCATTTCTGGTATTTTCATCATTGGTCTTAATTTTACATTATTATTTTCTTCATTCATAGCGTTTCACCTTCTTTTGTTAAATAACAATATTGTATCAAATTTCTAACAAAAAGTCTCTATTTCTAATAAAAAAACAAAATAAGCACAACATATTTATCAATAAGAAAAATAAGTAAACCATAACTATATAAAAAATTAACTTTTTCTAGATTTTTAGACAGAAAAATAGGGCTCCACCGTTAGAT
>CAKOIB010000042.1 GCA_934086255.1 uncultured Bacilli bacterium | reverse complement strand
TTAGTTAAACTTTGCCCCCCCCCCAATCGAATATTTGTTCATATTATTTCCTCCTTATTTTAAACAAAATAAAAAAATTGCAGATTTTCGAATTATTTTACCCACTTTTTATCGAATTATTTTACCCGACTTTGTGTTTAATAAAATACCTAAATAATTTAAAAAAACTTCCTTCTTTTCTATTTTGTCTTATAAATTAATAATACAACAAAACAACCTCTTTTTCAAGTAGTTATTTTGATTTTAATATTCATTTTTACGCAATTTCTTAAAAATATTTTTAAATTAAAAAACTACTTTAAAATATTGTTTTTCCTCTACCACCTTTTGTATTTGATATTCAGATTTTAATTTTTCTTTTAATTCTTTATGAAAATATAACATTTTAGACTAAATGACACACTAAGTCGACAGCGAATGAGTAATTTAGTCTAATTTATATCTGTTTAAATCAAAATCATCTTTATCATATTCATCTTCATTATAATATTCTTTTACAACCTCAGCTATTTCATCTTTTGTATAATCATTACCTCGTTGTAATAATTTTTCTTCAATAATTGAAATAGTTCATTTAATCTATACATTAAATTGCCATTTTCTTATTCAAAGTTTTGATTTTCATGTTCTAACTTTCTAATTACTTTCTTATTGTTTGAAAATATTTCTTCTTGTGATTTTAGTACACATTGATTTGATTCATCTATTGTGTATCATCATTTTCTCTAGTCTTAAAATAAGACAACACTTGAAAGTCAAAATAATTAGAAAGTATTTTTTCCTCACTATCTTTTATAGGTAATGCATTTTCATTTGATTCATTATAACTCATTTTTACTTGTCCTAATTATATTATATTTATTTCTGTTAATAAATCATTTAAAGACGCCCATAAAGCATATATTACTAACTATACTAGTTCTACACTAAATAATAATAAAAATATCATCATCAGTATTTTCTTTTTCATTACTTCCCATGTTTAACACTTTACTATAATAATAAATATTTTCAAATTAAAAAAGGACTTAAAGTCCTAATGAGCATATAATCCATGTATTTTTTGTCTTGTTATATCATCTATATCATTTAATACCCAATTATTATCTACCTTTGTTAAAGTAAAATCAATTGTATATTTTACCTTATCTTTAGTATCCTTTAATTTACCTATTCTATAAGCAACATACTTAGCATTATCCAATACCCCATCAGTATAAAACTCTTTTTGATTAGCATTATAATACTCTTCAGCATCTGTTGTTGTCTTATAATAATCATAAACTTCAATTTCAGTCGTTACAGTAGCAGTATCCCCATCAATTCTTTCATCCTTTATTTTATATTTTAAATCTTGATATTGATGTTTCATAATATCTGTATAAGTTGTTCTTTGATCATCACTCATCAAAGTATCCTTATCTACCATATTTTTAAGTTGTGCTAAAACATTATCATCTAATTTTTGATAATTACCCAAGAAGTTTTCCACCTTCTTAGTAGGAGTATTATCCATATTACATCCACATAATACTATTAAAAACAAAATACATGAAAATGATATTAAAACTCTCTTCATAATAAAATCCCTCCATTTATATAATGGAAAGATTTTATTATTTTATACTTAAATACTATTATTATTTGATTTTTTTTGAAACAATATCAAAAATATTCCTATTAATACCAATGTACCTAGTAATACATATACTAATATCATTGTATAATTAGTCTCTTTTTTATTATTCTCAGGTTCTTTTACATTATCCTCTTTATTATCACTAGGTTTTGTATTTGGAGTCTCATTCTTACTTTCTTTTACTTTTAAATTAATCCTTAAATCATTATTTATATAGTTATCTCTTGTTACAACCCACATATATTCATTACCATTTACTATTTCAGCATTATGAGATGTAACCTCATAATAATCACTTACTTTTACTAACACTTTTACTTCATCAAGCAATTTATACGAAGTAAAAGCATACATATCTTTAAGCCTTAATTTTATTTCATTATCCTTATTATCATACTTAAAAGTAGTAGCATTCATATTAGGAATATAAGAGTTTTGATACTCATTCTTATTAAACCTATAAGTAAAAGTTGCACCTTTCTCATTAGACTTATTTATATACTTAATTGTATAAGTACCAAGACCAAAATCATTATTATCCTTATCATCAGACGAAGACACATCCTCACCAGTTGTATTTATAAAAGCACTCTGTTCAAGTGATGGTAAAGCCTTAAAATAATCATTCAATAAAGCACCACGATACATTTGATTATTATATTCATCACTATCATCACTATAAATATACGTTTCTTCCTTTATTGATGATTCATCAATTTCTATTGTATAATTTGCTTTACACCCACACAATAAAAATGGAATAAGTAACAAAATTAAAAACTTTTTATTCATTAATCACACACCCCTTTAAAATCAACATACTTAGCAGGATCATCCACTGTATTATTTTTTAATATTTCAAAATGAATATGAGGTCCAGTAGAACCACCAGAAGAACCTACTTCACCAATCTTTTGTCCTTGTTCAACATGATCACCTTCTTCAACAACAACTTTAGACATATGTGCATACTTTGACTTATATTCTCCATCATGCTGTATTAAAACATATGCCCCATATCCTATTGTAGCACTATAATTTTTAGAAACTTGAATAACTTCTCCCGCTGCACTTGCTATTATATCTGTACCCATTGCACATCCTAAATCTGCACCATCATGGATTTTCCATACTTTATAAATTGGATGAAATCTTGGACCTTGACATCCTGTAATTGGACAAAATGTTGGACTAGGATATATCCAAGAACTATCAAACGATGTACAAGTAGTTTTAACACTATCTTTCCTACTCATTATATCATCATAATTATAATCATCATACTCTGCTGTTGTAAATACTTTAGCTTTATACTCTGGTGCTATTGTATAATCCCCAGTTACAAATAAAGTAAACTCTGCCTTTCTTCTTCTTTCTAATCCAAGCATACCTTTATTAGTACATCTTTTCATAACACTCCATAATCCTTCATAACTATCTTCCTTATATGCAGTTGCCATTTCCGAAAACATCCCTGCACATCCATTATAAAGCATACTAGTAAGTGCATCTTCTTGATAATTAGTAAGATTAATTCCAGAAAAAAATCTTTTTACTCCTGCTCTTTTTGTATCAACTGCTTTAATCTCAAAAGGCCTTACTTCACTTACTGGTATACAATCTCCTACCTTCATATCTTTTATATAATCAGTTGTAATACCATGACCTACAGTCACCCTATCCCCTGGATTCTGATACACTTTATACTTTGTTTTTTCCTTATCACAATACTTTGCACCCTCAAAAGTATATATAAAGTTTAAAAGATCCTCTTGAGTTTGCTCAGATGAACAATTATTACCATTTGAAGCACTACTAGCAAAAATAGCAAACATTATTAAAAACAATATTAAAAATATTAAAATCACTCCAAAAGCAATTATACCAAACTTTAAAGAAAGCGGTAATTTCATAAAAAAACTAATTATACTTTTTTTAATCTCCTCTTTAGATTTACCCTTAAAATCCTTATTCTTCCCCTTTAATAACCTTCTTTTTTTAGAATCTTTATTATCTATGGAACTCTTTAATTTATTTTTCTCATCTTTACTCTCTTTTTTATCATCTTTTTCTTTATTATCTTTATTACTATCATCTTTTTCTTCATCATTCTTATTCTTTTTATTTTGTATCTTATTATTTATACCTCTTGCTAAATTAGTAGCATTATTAATACTTTGAGCTGCCTTATTACCCAATTGATTTAAAGTACTTCTAGTTTCATTAGGATCAGTCATTTTATCATTTAAATCTTCATTATTTCCCATATTACTTGCCATATTATTTAATCCATTCAATGAATTATTAGCAAGATTTACAGCATTAAGACTTTTATTAAAAAAATTACTATTATTCTTATTTTGTCCTAACTTAGAATTATTTTCTTTATTTTCTACTTCTTCTTGCTTTTTATTTTTTATCTCATCATTATTATCATTATTACTATTTACTTTTTGTTCTTCTTCCATGACCTCACCTACTTCCATTTCTACATTAATTTTATCATAAAAATATATAAAAAAAAAGACTTATTTCACTTACGTAATTTCACTTACGTAAATGTCTTTTTTCTTCTAATTCATTTTTTCTTGCTTCAATAAACATTATCTCATATTTAGATAAATTATATCGCTCTTTAATAATACTTTTATTTTCACTATAATAATCATAATTATTTATTAATTCATCAAGAAGAACACTCCTATCTACTTGTTCATCTTCATTCTTAATTACCCTATCATACTCTTGTTTTATATCATTTATCATATTAATGTGAAAATCATCCAATTTAAACAAGCTTTCTGTATAATTTTTAGTTGTTTCATAGTCATTACTTTTAATAGTATAAAATATTACTTCTTTAATATATTTTGGTTCCTTATAATTACTTAATTTAGTATCAATCAATATTTTTAATAACGCATCATAAAGTGATGTATTATTATTTATCATATAACTTATTACATAATCCCTATCATATAAACCATTACTATTATTTAACTCTTCATATGCATCATATACCCAATCAACCGATATTTTATTACCATTATTACTAAACTCATTCTTTATAGACAATAACGCTTCTTCCTTAGAAAGATTCATACTAATTAATTTATCAAAATGAGTAATAACTATCTTAGGATCTAAATCATATCTTTTTATAAACTTATCTAACTTAGAATCCTTAATATCTTCCTCTTTATCCACCATATTTTTAAGTCTATTTATATTTAAAATAGTATTTCTAATTCTTTCTAACTCAGGTTGCTTTATATTATAAATATCTTTACAAAACACTTTAAGATACTCTATTAAATCCTCTTTTGATACATTCAAATACTTAGAAAACTCTTTTAAAGTATATTCTTTATTTTGATAATAAATAGTCTTTGGATACTTATTCTTAAGTTTATTTCTTCTGTATCTTTGTTCTAAAGAATACAACTCCTTTGCATAAATATCACCTTGTGATATAGCATCTTTCATTCTTTTTTTATTAGTATAATACCATACATACATAGATGAATTATCATTAAACTTAACATTATCTTCATAAGTTGGAAAATAATTATTATTACTTACAAAATCTATCATCTCTTTTATCCTATGATTAAATCTATCATCAACATTCTTTTTATCAGTTTTTTTCATATACTTATCAGATAATTTCACAAGAATAAAAGCAGATTGATTAGATTTAGATAAAGTATTTAATTTATACCTATTTGTCTTAAACCATTCTCCCATTAGACAAGAATCATCACTAAACCTTACATCCTTAACACCACGTGTTGGAAAAGAATCAGTAGTTGTTATATAATTAATCATTTCCTCTATTCTTTTTTGATATTGTTCCTCACTTGTTTTAGGTATCATTTAACCACTCCCTATATTATCATTATACAAAAAGTACAAATAAAAAGCAATCAATTATTTGCCAATTGATTGCTTTACCATTCACATATAACTTATAACCATTAAAATCCATATTACTATTAGTAATATCTTTATTAGTTAAACTAGCTATATAAGAATCTTTTATTAGTTTCATTTTTTTAATCGTTATTTTCTAAGTTTATAAAATAAGTAAACTATCCATATTATTTTTATTGTAATAACCTATTTAGTTTTTGTTGTCCACTTCTCTCATTTTGTTGTCCACTTCTCTCATTTTGTTGTCCACTTCTCTCATTTTGTTGTCCACTTCCCTCGATTTGTTGTCCACTTTCCTCGATTTGTTGTCCACTTTCCTCAATTTGTTGTCCACTTTCCTCAATTTGTTGTCCACTTTCCTCAATTTGTTGTCCACTTTCCTCAATTTGTTGTCCAATTTATATTTCATCATAATAAAAGGTATCACTTTCTAAGAAAATGATACCATATACTTTTATAAGCACAAATTATTTCTTTGATAACAATTTATTACAAATTAAATCAGTTGCTGTATAAATTATTGCATATATTATTGTTGTGATAATAATCATTTTAAAACTTATATTTTTTGTTAATAGATATGTCATTGTTGTATATAAAATAAAAAAGATAATTGTACTCATTAAATATTTAATCCACTTTTTCATACTTCTTCTCCTTATAAACTATTTTTTAAATGCTTTTATTGTAAATCCTATTCCAAGACCAATCATAGCAAAAACATATCCTAATAAATAGTTATTAAAAACTATTCCTAATGAGTTACCTATAATAAAGCCTCCAATAATTAACCATTCTGTTTTTTCATTTTCATCCTCTACTTCAATTCCAAATGCTTTATCAATAGAAAAGCCTAGTAAGTTTGCTAACTTTTTTAAGCTATCAATATCAGGTACTGTTTCTCCAGTTTCCCATTTAGAAACAGTTTGTCTTGCAACATTTAATTTTTCTGCAAGTTGTTCTTGAGTCATATTTTTCTCTTTTCTTTTTTCTAGTATTATATTATTTAACTCCATTCTTTCACCTCCGATAAAATTATAAATTATAAATGTATTTAATGCCACCTATCAGAAGTGGAATCTTCGCACCTTATTTTAACATTTTAATAATTACTTATATAATCTTAAAACTTGGTATTGATATTTCTCATCATTTTCTGTGTATCCAATTGAAATACCTTTTCCATTATTTGAAGTCTTACCAGAGTTGTTTTTAGTTTTTGCATCTTGTATTAATGTATCAATTTCAGAGTCAGTTATTTGGCTATTATTTGCCTTGATCAAATATTTAATATAAGAATTAGCATCTTTTTCATACTTACTATTCTTATCTACATGTAAAAGCATATAGTTTACAACCTCAGTTTTTTTATCATTAGTATACTTTTCTGGTACTACCACTAAAGAGATACCTTCGATTAGTCCATACCAATATTGATTGTTACTTTCAGTTAAATAGTCTGTTGATGCTTTGTTTAGTGTACTATTATCTGCTACTTCAGTGTTAAACTTAGCAACTAAAACGTCAACAGTTTCCTTTTCTACATAACCATATTTTTCTTGTGTTTTTTCTAGATCCTTCTTTGCTTCTCCTAAATCTGATTTACCACATGCAGTTAAACCTAATGCAATAACTATACAAACTAAGATTGTTAATATTGTTTTTTTCATATTTTTCTCTCCTTTTTTATAAATTATTATTTTTATTAACTGGACTTTTTTGACAAATAGCAATTAAAAAAACCACTTCTAACCGGACTTTTTTATTTTTGCAACCGGACTTTTTTATTTACTACAATTTTTAATTCAAACCCAACACTTTATATTATAATTTTGTTACTTTTCTTTTTTACTTTTATTTCGCCTTATATGAAAGTTTAAGATTAAAAATTCAATAATAGATTATTCTGAGTCATCAACTAATTTCATTTTTTGATTTCAAATACTTTCTATATGCAATAAATATTCCAACAACCCAAAACAATAAAGAAAAAACTACTAACATATATTCTTTTTCTACTATTGCTGAATGATCCCAATAAATAAGAAATCCAAAATAATATATAAAAAATGATATTGTATTTATCTTACTAAATATTTTAGCAATTTTATCTTTATTAAGTATCAAAGAAACATTTTTTAGAAACAAACTAATTGTAAACATTGAAACAGGTACAATTACTATCCTTGTTAAGTTACTATTTGTTACGATTAAAATGTATGTTAAATATATTGATGCTACTAACGATGCAATTATTTGTTCTATAATTCCTATATTCATCCTTTACCTCCATATTACTTTTCATATTTCTATATGTATTATATCATATAATTTATATTTATTCTAAATAAAAAACCTAGAACTAGTCTAAGCATTTTACATTCTTAATTACCCATTAGTATATCTTTTAATACTTTTAAATAAAGTTTAAACATATTTAATTTATTTATATCCTCTTTTGCTACTAAATCAATTTTACTTACTATTTTATTATTCTCTTTTATTTGAAACTCTCCAAGTACTGTATCTTTTTTTATTGGATAACTAACATCATAAGTTTTTACATCATATGTATATTCCTTTTCTTTATCCTGTTTTTTATTAATTATAACTACATCATCCTTTAAAACCAAATCTATTTTATCTTTTGTCGCTTTTTCCAAAGTTAATTGTCCTACCACATCATTCTTTTTCTTTATAATCTTAGTCTCATATTGATTAAATCCATAATCTAATAAATCCATAGTTTCTTGATTCCTTATTTTAGAATTAGAAAACCCTATAGTAACCGCAATTAATCTAAGACCATCCCTTTTAGTAGTCACTGCCATACACGATCCTGCTTTATCCGTCATACCAGTTTTTAATCCATCCGTTCCATCATAAAACTTAACCAATTTATTAGTATTAGTAATCCATGTTTTATTATCAGTATTTTCCCTAATATAACTTTCATAATTCTTAGAATAATCAAATACCTTTTCATGTTTTATTAATTCTTTTGCTATTATTGCCATGTCATAAGCACTTGAATATGCCCCATCTTCATCTAATCCTGTACTATTTTTAAAATATGTATTTTGTAATCCCAACTCCTTTGCTTTCTTATTCATTTGACTTACAAAAGCTTCTTCAGTACCGGATATTCTCTCTGCCATTAAAACCATTGCATCATTAGCGGAAGCCATTATTATACCTTTCAATAAGTCATCAACTGATATCTTCTCACCAGTATCAAGCCATATTTGAGAACCACCCATATTCTTTGCGTTTTCTGATGTAGTTAAAATCTCATCTGTTTTTAATGCATTCTTTTCTATAGCTTCAAATACTAAGATCAAACCCATCATTTTAGTAAGAGAAGCCACTTCATGCGGTTTATTTGCATTCTTATTATATAGCACTTGTCCAGTTGATGATTCAATTATAACTGATGAAAAAGCATCTGGTGTCAGTTCAACATCTTTAGAGTTTGTCTCTAACGCATAAATATTTATAGGTAATAGACTCACTATTAATAACAAAACTATTATTTTTTTAATAATACCACCTCAGTTAAAAATATGACAAATAGATTTTTTTAGACTTTTTTTTCTTTATTTTAATATACTTTAGTGGTAATATATATTTAAAGGAGGCATATATGAAAGTTATTAAAAACCTTTTAATTATAGTTTTTATATTTACTTGTCTTTTTATAGGATTAAAATTAAATAATATTAGTTTCTTTAATAAAAATAAAAATGGTACAATTGATGAAAATATAGAAATTGGAAATACTAAATATAAAGATTATAAAAAATGCAAAGATTATGATTTAAAAAATATAGATAGGTACCTTCTATATAAGGAAAAAAATAAAAAAATTGATTATTGTGATGTTGTAACCCATGTAAATATTGGACTTGATAATAAGTATTATACTAATACAGAAAAAGCTGATATGTCTTATGATAACCTTATCTTAATGAATAAATATTTATATTTAGATAAAGACTACATACCTGATGATTTAGAAGAAATATCTAGTGAATACTTTATATATGGTAATAGTAAAGTTAGAATGATGAAAAAAGAAGCAAAAGAAGCTTTTGAAAAATTATCTAGTGATTCCATTAAAAATGGTACTCCAGTATATGGACAATCTGGTTTTAGAAATTACTCTAGACAAAAAGAACTTTATGATTATGCTGTTTCAACTGGTGGGATTGATAATGCTGATAAAGATACCGCAAGACCAGGACATTCAGAACATCAAACTGGACTTGTTATAGATGTTTCCTCTACTAAAGATGGAAATATGCTTAGTTTTGATAAAACAGAATCTTTTAAATGGATGAATGACAATGCTCATAAGTATGGTTTTATACTTAGATATCCTAGTGATAAAGTTAATATTACTGGTTATACTTACGAATCATGGCATTATAGATATGTTGGTGTTAAAGCTGCGACTGATATGCATGATAATCATAGTGATTTATCTTATGATGAATATTATTATAGATATATAAAAAAATAAATATTGATTGTGACTAATCAATATTTTTCTTTTGTTTCTATATATTTTGTATTACTTATTATACTTGTATTAATTTTATTTATTTTTTCTAATCTATTAATTAAATATTTATATATAGAACTAGAATAATTTATATTTTTTCTTATTGGATTACTCATTAGACTTATTACTAATTCATTAGTAGTTACTTTTCCTAATTTATTTAGTCTTTTTAATATTTCATCATCAAATGTATCAATATCACATGATATAGCTTTTTTATTTAACATATATCTTAGTTCTTTATTGTCTTTTACAAGTTTTTTCCATTCATTAGAATAGTTTTCTTTTTCTGTTTCACTTAATATTTGTTCTTTTTTTAAGTCATAATACTCATCATTTTCATCATAGAATATTGCAGTAATAGTTTTATCTTTATATAAATAACAAATTAATAAAAGAAGACAATATTCATC
>CAKOIB010000041.1 GCA_934086255.1 uncultured Bacilli bacterium | reverse complement strand
CCATTTTATTTTTTACTATCTATTGCCATTATTATTCCAAGTATAATCATAAAAGATATTAAACTGGAACCTCCATATGATATAAAGGGAAGAGTAATTCCTGTTATAGGAAGAATACCTACGGTCATACAAATATTTTGTATTTGTTGATATATAAACACTCCAAGAAAACCAATACAAATTAGTTTGTTTGTATTGTTTTTACTTTTTTTTGCAGTTTTAATAATTAATAAATCAAAAATGACAATTGAAATTATTAGGATAAGTATACCAAATAATCCAAATATTGAAGAGAAACTTGCAAAAATAAAATCAGTATGTCCTTCGGGAAAATATAATAATATATTACTTATACCATTACCAAAATATCCTGAGGAAGAAATTGCTATTAAAGAGTTCATTAATTGCATTCCACTAGAGTTTTGCCAATCTAGTATTCTGTCAAATCGATAAAAGAAATTACTACCAAAGATATTTATAAATAAATCAGTATTGAATAAATAAAGATAAAAAAATGATCCGGATAATAAGAGTATTACTATTCCTAATAAAATAAACCACTTATAACTTATTCCTGAGGTAAATAGCATAATAAAACCAATAACTAAATATATTATTACTGCACCAGTATCAGGCTCTAAAAAAGTTATTAATGATGGAATTAATATAATTATTATAACTTTAATTATTAATAAAAATTCATTGTTCTTATTTTTAATATCATTACTAATAATTTTTGCAATTAAAATAACTAATGGTATTTTCATAAACTCACTGGGTTGAAAAGAACCAAAAAAAGGAATAGTAAACCATGCTTTTATACCATTTATTTCTTCGCCGATAAAAAGAACTAGTAAAAGAAGAAATATATTAATTAAATAAATATGAATACTGTATTTTAATATTTTATTAAATCCTATTTTTTGGATTAATAATATTAAAATAAAACCAAGTATATAAAAGCATGTTTGTTTTATTACTAATGTAAATATATTAGAGTATAAAAAGCTAGAAAAACTATATATTGAAGTAATACTACATACATAGAATAATGCTAGTAAATAAAGATAATTTTTATTAATGTTTAACTTTGTTTTCATATTTATAGTATTATATTTTTATAATTTTTTATACTTTAAAACATATAATTAATTAAGGAGAGATTATATGGAAAAAAAACCAAGTATTTTTAAACCAAATATTAGTAATAGAATAAATAATAATAAAAAAGTGTATTATTCTTTTATTGAAGAATCAACTTCTAATCTTGATGAAAGGCATAAAATAGATCCTATAGATAAATTAAAAGAATTAATGAATAAAGATGGTTATATTTTTAATAAAAAAGTAATAATTAAAACAGATAATAATACTTATGATACACGAATCGCAGGAACAATAAATGATAAAATAATTACTATTGATGGAAACAGTATATATATTAAAGATATTAGAGAAATAATAGAAAAATAGTGCTTGAAAAAGTACTATTTTTTAGTATTATTTATTATAAACAAAAGATATCTATTTAAAAAAAACATAATCTATTATATAATATAATAGAAAGAAAAGGTGATTATTAATGAAACAAATAATGGATGGAAATAAAGCATGTGCTTTAGTATCATATAAGTTTACAGAATGTGCAGGAATATATCCTATAACACCAGCCTCAACTATGGCAGAACATATGGATTTAATGTCTTCTTTAAAAGAGGTTAATTTTTATGGTGATGTAGTAGATATAGTGGAAATGCAAAGTGAAGCAGGTGCTATTGGAATGGTGCATGGTATGTTACTTAATGGAGTATTATCTAGTACATATACTGCTAGTCAAGGATTACTTTTAATGTTACCAAATATGTATAAAATAGCAGGGGAACAACTACCTTGTGTTATTAATGTCGCAGCACGTACTATAGCAACTCATGCTTTATCAATAATGGGTGATCATAGTGATATATATTCAGCTCGTGCAACTGGTTTTGCAATTTTTGCTACATCTTCTGTTCAACAAGTAATGGATTTAACTAATGTTGTTTATTTATCTACAATAAAGGGGAAAATACCATTCTTAAACTTCTTTGATGGTTTTAGGACTAGTCATGAATATAATAAGATTGATGTAATAGATTTTTCTAAAGTGGAAAAACTTATTGATTATAAAGCGTTAAATGATTTTAGAAAAAGAGGTCTTGATATTGATAATCCAAAAACAAAGGGAACAAATCAAGGGGATCAAATATATTTTCAAGCTGTTGAAGCACGTAATCCTTATTATTTGGCACTTCCAGATATAGTAAATAATTATATGAGTGAAATAAATAAAATTACAGGAAAAGATTATAAACCATTTAATTATTATGGAAATAAAGATGCTACTAATGTGATAATAGCAATGGGATCAGTTTGTGAAACAATAAAAGAGTATTTAAAGTATAATGATTCTGTTGGATTAGTTGAGGTTCATTTATATCGACCATTTTCTAAAAAATATTTTTTAGATGTACTTCCTAAAAATATAAAGAAAATAGCAGTACTCGATAGAACAAAAGAACCTGGTGCAAATGGAGAGCCATTATATTTAGATGTATGTGAGGTACTAAAAGATACTGATATAAAGATAATAAATGGTAGATATGGATTGTCTAGTAAAGATACTAATCTTAATGATATTGAAGCAGTTTATAATTTTTTAGATACTGATAATTTACATAATTTTACAATAGGAATAATGGATGATGTAACTAATCTTTCTCTTGATAAAACTGATACTAAGTTTACTAAGAATTATGAAGAATTATTAATCTTTGGTTATGGTTCTGATGGAATGGTTACAACATCTAAAGATATTTTAACAATCGTCGGAGATAATACAAATAAATATGTACAAGGGTATTTTGAATATGATTCTAAAAAATCTGGAGGGGTTACAAAAAGTCATTTAAGATTTAGTGATGAAGAAATACTAAGTACTTATTATGTTGATAGTCCTAAGGTAGTAGTGTGTTCAAAAGATACATATCTTAGTAAGTATGATCTTTTAAAGGGAATAAAAGAAAATGGAATATTTTTACTAAATACTGAAAAAGATATTGATAGCTTAGAAATACCTATAGAAATGATTAATATTATGAAAGATAAAAATATAAGTTTTTATATAGTAAATGCATCAGAAATAGCAAGAAATAATAATATACCAAATAAAATAAGTACAATTATGGAAATGGTAATTTTAGATCTTATGAATATAGTGAATGAGAATGAACTATCTACTTATATAGAACAAATGATAAGAAAGAATTTTAGTAAAAAGGGTGAGGATGTAGTTAATTCTAATATAAATGCTATAAAAGATGCAAAAAATAGTTTAGTTAAAGTAGATATAGAAAACTTAAAACAAGATTATAAAATGGAAGAAGTAGATAATACTATTTTCTCTTATTTAGAACATGCCAAAGGTAATGACTTAAAGGTAAGTGATTTTAAAAATAATGTTGATGGTACATATGAAGCAGGGCTATCTAAACTAGAAAAAAGAGGAATAAGTAGTGTTGTACCATGTTATGATAAAGAAAAATGTATCATGTGTAATTTATGCTCATTTGTATGTCCTCATGCTGTAGTAAGACCATACTTACTTGATAATGATGAAGTTGAATCTGCACCAGAGGCAGTTAAATCAGATTTAAAAGATGCTAAAATAAAGGATCATGATTTAAAGTTTACAATTGGTATAAGTCCACTTGATTGTACTGGATGTTCTTTATGTGCGGGAGTTTGTCCTACTAAAGCTATTACAATGGAGTCTATTGAAAAATGTAAAGATAAAGAAATAGAAAAACATAATTACTTAGAAAAAGTATCAGAAAAAAGAGTAATGAGTATTGATACAGTAAAGGGAAGTCAATTTAGAAAGCCATTATTTGAATTCCATGGTGCATGTGCTGGATGTGGGGAAACACCATATATAAAACTTCTTACTCAATTGTTCGGGGATAATTTAATGATAGCAAATGCTACAGGATGTTCTTCAATATATGGTGCTAGTTTACCTAATACACCTTATAGTATACCTTGGGCTAATTCTTTATTCGAAGATAATGCAGAGTTTGGTTTTGGTATTGCAGTATCAGAGTCTCATTATAAAGAAAAAATAAAAAGGATAATGAGGGAAAATGTAGATAAAGTAAATGCTAGAAATAAAGAATTAATTAATGAGTATTTAAATAACTATAGTAAAGATGTTTCTTTTAAAGTATATGATGAACTTGATTATGAGGATTTTAATGAAATATTGCCGTTTAAAAAATATTTAAAAGATAAATCAATCTGGATGGTTGGTGGAGACGGATGGGCTTATGACATTGGTTTCGGAGGAATTGATCATGTTCTTGCTAATAATCTAAATGTTAATATTCTTGTTCTTGATACTGAGGTTTATTCTAATACCGGGGGTCAATCATCTAAATCAACTAGATGTGGAGCAGTTGCAAAGTTTGCAAGTAGTGGTAAAAAAACTCAGAAAAAGGATTTAGCACGTATTGCAATGACATATCCTCATGTTTATGTTGCAACAATATCACTTGGAGCAAATTATATGCAAACAATTAAAGCTTTAAAAGAGGCAAATGAATATGATGGTCCTTCTATTGTGATTGCATATTCTCCATGTATATCACATGGAATAAAAACTGGTATGAAAGACTCTATAAAAGAAGAAAAGCTAGCAGCAGAATCTGGATATTTTCCACTTTATAGATATAACCCAGTAACAAAAGAATTAAAACTTGATAGTAAAAGTGATTTTTCTAAATATGATTTAATATTTGAAAGAGAAAATAGATATCGAATTAAATCAGACTTGTTAGAAAAGAATAAAGAAAACTCTATTGAAAAAGATAATGAATTAAAAGAAGATGCAAGTAAATAAGTTATAAGTAGGTGATAAAGTGAAAGATAAATTTGAATTAACAAGAGAACAGAATGTATTCGTTGCTAAAAGAAATATAGTAGATTATATTTGGAAAAGTGCTAATTTGGAAGGAATAGGGGTTACTTATCCAGAAACACAAGTTATTTATGATGGTGGCATAGTTAATGGTTTAACAGTAGACAATATAATTGCCATTAATAATTTAAAATATGCTTGGCAATTTATACTTGAAAACAATGATATAGATTATGATTATAAAGAACTTTGTCAAATCCATAAATTAGTTTGTGATAAATTGGTTCTTGATCAAAATCTAGGAAAACTAAGAAGTACACCAGTAAATATCGGGGGAACTACTTGGAAATCACAATTTCCTATTGAAAGCCAAATCAAAGAAGAACTTGACTATTTACTTAATCAAAATGATAAAACAAAAACAGAAATAGCTATAGAAATAATGCTATGGATAATGCGCAGACAAATGTTTATTGATGGTAATAAGAGAGTAGCGATGTTATTTGCCAATAAAATTATGATAGATAACGGATGTGGTATTATAACAATTTCTCAAGATAATCAAAGTACATTTTTTGAAAAATTAATTAATTTTTATGAGACTGATGATAATACTGATTTAAAAGAATGGATTTATAATACTAGTATTGATGGTATTGATCTATAAAATAAAAACTTTAGTTTTTTCACTAAAGTTTTTTTAATATAAAAAAAATAGAAACCGTACCCCCTGAAGGACGGTTTCAAAAGAATAAAAAGGGGTTGGCTAGTGTGATACTAGCATCCAATTCGCCTAATGCCGAACTGGTGATTTATATAATAATCAAAAGTGCTTTAAAAGTCAAGAGTTTTTTATAAAAAAGTAAAAATTAATGGTTTATATACTCATTTTACTAGTAATCTTTTGCGAAATTATCCCTTTCAATTTTTTTAAAAATGTGGTATAATTTGTAAGAAAAGGGACGTGGTATTATGACAATAAAAGAAGTTAAAGGAATAGGCCCTAAGTCAGAAATGTTACTTAATAAGTTAAATATAAATACAGTACTAGATTTAGTTACTCATTATCCTTTTAGATATGATTTTATAAAAAGGAGTGATTTAAGAAACTTAGTAGATGATAAAGTTATAATTGATGGAAAAATTGATTGTGTACCTATACTTATAAGATTAAAAGGAAATCTTAATAAGATGAATCTTAGATTAATAACTAGTGATGGTATGGTCGTGGGAGTTTCAATATTTAATCGAGCTTTTTTGAAAAATCAACTTGAAGTTGGTTCAAATGTAACAGTATTAGGTAAATATGATAAGACAAAAAACATAGTTACAGCATCAGAAATAAGAATGGGACTTTTACCAAAGGATGAAAAAATAGAACCAGTATATCATGGAACTGCAGGACTTACTTCTAAAAATATTGCGGTATATATAAATAATGCACTAATGCAATATGGTAATGAAATACCTGATTTTATACCTAAGTATTTAATAGAAAGATATGAGTTTTTAAATAAAAAAACTTCTTTAAATATAATTCATAATCCATCAACAAAGGAAAAATTAAAACAAGCAATGATAAGATTAAAATATGAAGAATTATTTGTTTATATGATGAAGATAAATCTTCTTAAAATGAAGCATAAAAGTGAAGACAATGGTATAAAAAAAGAATATGATGAAGATAAATTAAATGGATTAATTAAATCATTACCATATACTCTTACTGAAGATCAAAATAAAGTATTAAATGAAATACTAAAAGATATTAAATCAAAGCGTAGAATGAATCGTCTTCTTCAAGGGGATGTAGGTAGTGGGAAAACTGTTATATCTATTCTTGCGTTATATGCTAATTATTTAAGTGGTTATCAAGGAGCATTAATGGTTCCAACTGAAATACTTGCACTTCAACATTTTAATACAGTTAAAAGTTTATTGAAAGATACTGATATAAAAGTAGAATTACTTGTTGGGTCTCTTACTAAGAAAGAAAAAACTTCTATTCATGAAAAGTTGCTTAATAATGAAATAGATATAGTAATTGGTACTCATGCTTTAATTCAAGAAGATGTTTTATATAATAATCTTGGTTTAGTAGTAACAGATGAACAACATCGTTTTGGAGTGTTACAAAGAACAAAATTGCAGAATAAAGGTAATATGCCAGATGTACTTTATATGAGTGCAACACCAATACCTAGAACGTATGCATTAACTATATATGGAGATATGGATATATCTACTATTATGTCTCTTCCAAGTGGAAGAAAGCCTATAAAAACTTATTTAAAAGGTACTAGTGATATGAAAGAAGTTCTTAATATGATGTATAATGAACTACTTAATAATCATCAAATATATGTAATTGCACCATTAATCGAGGATTCTGAAACACTTGATTTAACTACAGTTGAAGAATTAAAGGATAAAATGAATCTTGCATTTGGTAAGAAATATAATATAGATGTGTTACATGGTAAATTAAAACAACAAGATAAAGATAAAATTATGAATAAGTTTATAAATAATGAGACACAAATTCTTATTAGTACTACTGTTATTGAAGTTGGGGTAGATGTGGAAAATACTACAATGATAGTAATATTTGACGCGAATAGATTTGGGCTTTCAACGCTTCATCAATTACGTGGTAGGGTAGGAAGAAGTAGTCTTCAATCTAGTTGTATTTTAATTAGTGATGTGGATGCTAAAAGACTTGAAGTAATGACTAAGACAAATGATGGTTTTGAAATAAGTGAGGAAGATTTTAAGTTACGTGGTCATGGTGATTTATTTGGTACAAAGCAAAGTGGTGATATGACATTTAAAATTGCTAATATAAAAGATGATTATAAAATATTGTTACAAGCTAAAAAAGATTCATTAGAGTTTATTGAAAATGATTCTAAAGAAAATGAAAAAATTAAAGAAATGATCTTAAATGATATAACGGAGGGATAAGATGTTAAATAAGAACTATATTATCGATATAAAAGGAATAGCTTTTTGGAGAAAAATAGTTAAAAATGGGCAAGAGTACTTTGTGAAAGATACTATGAAAGACTCATTTGATCTTTATTTTGAAAGTATAAGGAAAAACTTTTATCTTGAGTTAGTAACAGGTCGTTCTTTTTTTGTATATAAAAACGAGGAAGAAGATAACTATATTATTTATCCTAGTGGAATCTCAGTTTCTAAAGAGTTATTTGTTAAAACTTCTAGGCAAAACAGTTTAGTAAAAGTAGCACATATTTTTAATAATAAAGAATTAGAGGAAATATATACTGATATATCCGAAGATTTTATTTATAATGGATATTTTTGTGATATTATAGCTAAAAGGGATAATGTTGATGAAATACCTGCAGAGTTAGTTTATGATTTAATAAAACAAACTGTAGAAAAGGGCAAGCAAGAAAATTATGTAAAATGTATAAAATACTAAAAAACAACCATGTGGTTGTTTTTTTAAGTTATGCAAGTTTTACTATTGATAAGTATGCATTAGTATTAGAAGCTGGTGTTACTTCAACTCCAGTAGTAGATTCAAGTCCTAAAGTGATTCCATTACCTTCAGTAAAACTAGCGATAATACTACCAGTAGCGTTTTTTTCATTAGCGGTTTCTAAGTTTAATGTTATGGTAGAACCGGGTACTAAGTTGTTGTTATTATAAACGGCTAAATTAACATCACCTGCAGTATTACTAATACCATTAAAGAAATAATCGATTTTATATGTACCAGCGCTACCTATTGTTAATGCGTTAGTAGTCGCTCCAGTAATAACATTAAGTGGACCAGTTTGATTTAAAGGAACAGTTGCAACAGTATTAGCAGTTAATGTTATTGGAGTAGTAGTGGTATCATATTTATAACCATATTCATTAGTAGCAGTAGTTCCTTGAGGACCAGTTGCTCCAGTTTCACCTCTAGGAATGGTGAAGTTTAAAACAGCGTTTTGAGCAGTTCCTGTATTAGTGACGGAAGCATTAGTACCAGCATCTCCGGTAGTGGTAGTTCCAACTGTTACGGTAGCGGCTTCACCAGCAGTACCAGCGGGACCTTGAGGTCCGATAGCCCCAGTTTCACCTTGGGGACCTTGAGGACCAGTTGCCCCAGTTTCACCTCTAGGAATAGTGAAGTTTAAAACAGCATTTTGAGCAGTTCCTGTATTAGTAACGGAAGCATTAGTACCAGCATCTCCGGTAGTAGTAGTTCCAACTGTTACGGTAGCGGCTTCGCCAGCAGTACCAGCGGGACCTTGAGGTCCGACAGCACCAGCTTCACCCTGAGGACCTTGAGGACCGGTTGCCCCAGTTTCACCTCTAGGAATAGTAAAGTTTAAAACAGCGTTTTGAGCAGTTCCTGTATTAGTAACGGAAGCATTAGTACCAGCATCTCCAGTAGTAGTAGTTCCAACTGTTACAGTAGCGGCTTCACCAGCAGTACCAGTGGGACCTTGAGGACCGACAGCACCAGCTTCACCTTGAGGACCTTGAGGTCCGGTTGCCCCAGTTTCACCTCTAGGAATAGTGAAGTTTAAAACAGCGTTTTGAGCAGTTCCTGTATTAGTGACGGAAGCATTAGTACCAGCATCTCCGGTAGTGGTAGTTCCAACTGTTACGGTAGCAGCTTCACCAGCAGTACCAGCGGGACCTTGAGGTCCGATAGCCCCAGTTTCACCTTGAGGACCTTGAGGACCAGCGGGACCTTGAGGACCAGCAGGACCTTGAGGACCAGTTGCCCCAGTTTCACCTCTAGGAATAGTGAAGTTTAAAACAGCGTTTTGAGCAGTTCCTGTATTAGTGACGGAAGCATTAGTACCAGCATCTCCAGTAGTAGTAGTTCCAACTGTTACAGTACCAGCGCCATCTCTTCCTCTTGGACCAGGGGTACCAATTATATATATTTTATCTTTGCATTTATCATGTTGTGGTTTACAACAATTATTCATATTTTTTTCCTCCTTAATATATCTTATGTTCTTTTTAATGCAGTAACCATTATATATGCTGTTATAGAATCTATATGATTTTATATTTATTTTTTCATTTCAAAAAAAGTGGTATAATGTTTTATACATCAAGGAGGTAATCGATATGAAAGCACAAGAAATATATATTAATTTAGATGATTCTGGGAAGTTAACAAATAAAGAAAAAATTAGTGTTTATGGGGGATTATTATTTTTATCAAAGAAAGAAAAGGACAAGTTTATTACGCAATATCGTACTATAATCAATGATATTAAGTGTAGTTATTGTAATATATGTAATAAGAAATGTCCTGAAATTAAAAATACTAATATAAAAAATGGTGATAAAAGAAGAATAATGAATTATTTAAACAGATACTATACTATTGCCTTAGTTGTCGAAAATGATAATGTTTATGATTATATAAAGCAAAGTAAATCTGCTAAAGGGAGATTTATTGATTATTCATTACGTAGATTAATTAAGGAAATAATTAAAACTTTAATAAAAGAAGAAAAAATTGATCCTAATAAAGCAATTAGATTAATAATAAATATTGATCAACAAAGTACAAAAAGTAATGGATATTATAATTTACATGATGGATTAATAGAAGAACTAAAGCATGGTATTTCGAATTATAATTATTTTTCAAAGAAAGCACCAATAATATTTTCTGATTTAGAAGTAAAGATATCTTATCAAGACTCTGGGAAAAGTTATGTTGTTCAAGCGGCTGATTTATTAGCAGGTACAATTAGAAAAAAAGCTATCGACAATTCTTATGACATTAGTAGTTCACTTTCTGAGTTTATAGATTTTAAAATAATTCTTCCTTAAAAGAAAAAAAGTCACAAAGTGACTTTTTCCCAGTTAGGGCGGTGCACAACACAGTACACTTAATTAAAAAATCGTATCCTAACTATCGACCTGACAAGATTTCTCTCCGGTAATACAATAATACTATATATTTGTGTAAAAGTCAATAGTATCATTGTATATGTAGTATATGTATTAGCGTTTAAA
>CAKOIB010000040.1 GCA_934086255.1 uncultured Bacilli bacterium | reverse complement strand
GAACAGTATCAATATTTGGACTAATAAATAATAAAGACCATGATATTAACATCTACATAGATAAAGATATAATAAATGAAAAAATAATAACATTCCATCCTAACGATAATACCGCAACGATCTTTATAACACTACAAGATATGTTTAAAATATTAAATGATTTAGATTACTCTTATGAAATAATAAAACTATAAAACACTTTCACTCAGGAAAATAAAGCAACTTTATTTTCTTGTTTTTTATTTCAATAAGACCCTCATCCTTAAGATTTTTAAGCTCTCTACTCATTGCACTCCTGTCAATTGCTAAATAATCAGCAAGAGCAGTAAAAGAAGATGGAACATAAACAATCCTAGCATTTGTATCCATATAAGAATACTTAAAATAAGAAAGAAGCTTATTTCTAATAGTTTTATTAGTTAAAATATCCAATCTTTGATTATTTAAAATCAATTTTTTTTGAGCAATTTCTAACAAATTAATTAAGAACTGACTAAAAATCGAAGAATTAATATTAGCATTACTATATATATAAGAAGTATCGATAAAAATAACCAAACCATCCTCCTTAGCAATAACATCATAATCACTATTAACTAAATTAGATATATTAGTGCCAAAAACATCCCCCTCATCAATAATCTCAACTAAAGATCTATTGCCAGAACTATCAGTTTTTATAATATGAAAACAACCAGTCTTTACAATAGCAATATAACTTTCCATTTTAATCTTACTTGACACTGCATCATTTACATTAAAATGTAAAGTAAAAGCCTCCAACATTTTTAACAAAAACCCATGTTTACTAGGGTGAATTCCCCTAAATAAATCATTCATAAAAACACCTCTAAAAATATTTTAACATTTTTTTTATATTGTTGCAATTGCAACAATATGTTTTTTTATTTAGACTATATAATTATATCATAAGGGAGAGGAGTAAATATGAAAGTAATTAAAAGAGATGGACATATGGTTGATTATTGTCCAGAAAAAATAGAAGCAGCCATTTTAAAAGCAAATAAGGAAGTCGAAGAAAGCCAACAAGCATCACACACACAAATAAGAAACATTGAAAAATACATTGAATCACTTGGTAAGAAAAGAATTCTTGTCGAAGACATTCAAGATATTATAGAAATGAAACTTATGTCAATAGGAAAATATGAACTAGCTAAAAAATACATTACTTATAGATACACAAGAGAACTAGTTAGAAAAAGCAACACTACTGACTTAGCAATTAAAGAACTAATAGATGGAGAAAGTGAATACTGGAACACAGAAAACTCAAATAAAAATGCTAAAGTAGTAACAACACAAAGAGACTATCTAGCAGGAATAACAAGTACAGACATTACAAGAAGATTTTTACTACCAGAAGACATAGTAGAAGCACATGACGCTGGAATAATACATTTCCACGATGCTGACTACTTTGCACAAAATGCACTACATAATTGTGACTTAATAAACCTAGAAGACATGTTGCAAAATGGTACAAATATAAATGGAGTAATGATTGAAAAACCACATAAATTTTTAACCGCAGTAACAATTGCAACTCAAATCATAACAGCAGTATCATCTAGTCAATATGGGGGAGTATCAATAACACTTACACACTTAGCACCATTTGTAAGAGATAGTTACAATAGATACTTAAAAATATACAAAGCACGTAAATTGCCAAAAGAACAATGCGAAAAATTTGCAAAAGAAGATTTAAAAACAGAAATTACCGCAGGAGTACAAACATTCCAATACCAAGTTAATTCAATGACTACCACTAACGGACAAGCACCATTCTTAAGCGTTTGCATGTATCTTGGCGAAACAAAAGAATATAAAGAAGAATTAGCAATGATTATCGAAGAATTCTTACATCAAAGAATCGAAGGAATGAAAAATGAAAAAGGAGTTTATATAACACCAGCTTTCCCTAAATTACTATATGTACTTGAAGAAGATAACATCCACGAAGATAGTAAATACTACTATCTTACACAATTAGCAGCAAAATGTACTGCTAAACGTATGGTACCAGACTATATATCAGAAAAAATGATGTTACAACTTAAAATAGATAAAAATGGAAATGGTAACTGTTATCCATGTATGGGATGCCGTTCATTCCTAACTCCATACGTTGATGAAAACGGAAAACCAAAATACTATGGTAGATTCAATCAAGGAGTTGTAACAATAAACTTACCAGACGTTGCTTTATCATCAGACAAAGACGAAGAAACATTCTTTAAAATATTTGATGAAAGACTAGAACTATGCCATAGAGCACTTCAAATAAGACACAAAAGACTATCAAAAGCAACAAGTGATGTAGCACCAATCCTTTGGCAACATGGAGCACTAGCAAGACTTCCAAAAGGAGCAAGCATCCATGACTTACTACATAATGGTTACTCAACAATTTCACTTGGATACGCCGGTCTTTATGAATGTGTAAAATATATGACAGGACACTCTCATACAGATAATGGTAAAGGAAAAGAATTTGCTATTAAAGTAATGCAAAGAATGAATGAAAAATGTAAAGAATGGAAAGAAAAAGAAAACATTGACTACAGTGTATATGGAACACCACTAGAAAGCACAACATATAAATTTGCAAAATGCCTAAGAGACAGATTCGGAGTAATCAAAGGAATAACAAACCGTGACTATATAACAAACTCATATCACGTACCAGTATTCGAAGAAATAGACGCATTTACAAAATTAAAACTTGAAAGCGAATTTCAAAACCTATCACCTGGGGGAGCAATATCATACATTGAAACACCAAACCTACAAAACAATTTAGATGCTGTTATCGAAGTAATTAAATTCATCTATGATAACATTATGTACGCTGAATTAAATACAAAATCAGACTACTGCCAAAAATGTGGATTTGATGGAGAAATACTATTAAACGATGACCTTGAATGGTACTGCCCACAATGTGGTAATAAAGATCATGATACCCTAAACGTTGCAAGACGTACATGTGGATACATTGGAACAAAGTTTTGGAACAGAGGAAGAACCCAAGAAATAAAAGAACGCGTTCTACACTTAGACAATAAGGAAGACTAAAATGAGATACAACAAAATTCGTAAAATGGATATATCAAATGGACCAGGAGTAAGAGTATCAATATTCATGCAAGGATGCACATTCAATTGCAAAAACTGCTTTAATCCTGAAACACATGACTTTAATGGTGGAAAAGAACTAACAGATGAAGTAATAGAACATATCCTAGAACTTGCAAAAAAAGAATACATCGAAGGACTTTCAATACTCGGAGGAGAACCACTCCATCCAAAAAATATTGATGCATCTACAAAACTAGCTAAAAAGTTCAAAGAAACATATCCAGAAAAAACAATATGGATATGGACAGGATTTAACTATGAAAACAACTTAAAAGATAAAGAAATACTAAAATACATTGACTATCTAGTAGATGGACAATTCATCGAAGAACAAAAAAATCCTAAATTAAAATACGCAGGTTCTTCAAACCAAAGAGTAATAGATATAAAAAAGACACTAAAAAAAGGACAAGTAGTAGAAATTAAAAACAATTAGACTCATCAATGATGAGTCTTTACTTTGTAATAAAACAAATGTCAACTTAACTATTTTCCTTTGGAAATAAATACTTTTAATGATATAATAAAAAAGGAGATGATGAATATGGCACTAAAATATGATGAAAATAGTATAAAAATACTCGAAGGACTAGACGCAGTAAGAAAAAGACCCGGTATGTACATCGGCTCAACAGATAAAAGAGGACTACATCACTTAGTCTGGGAAATCGTTGATAACTCCATAGATGAAGTAATAAATGGATTTGGTAATTACATAAAAATAACCCTATATCCAGATGGTAGTATTGAAGTAGAAGACCATGGACGTGGACTACCAACAGGAATGCACTCAAGTGGTAAATCAACCCCAGAAGTAATATTTACAATCTTACATGCCGGAGGAAAATTTGAAACAAGTGGATATAAAGTATCCGGAGGACTACATGGTGTAGGTTCATCAGTAGTAAATGCCTTATCAGAATGGCTTGAACTAACAATAAGAAGAGACGGTTATGAATACAATATGCGCTTTGAAAATGGTGGTAGAGTAGCGAAACCACTTACTAAAGTTGGAACTACAAATAAAACTGGTACAACAGTAAGATTCTTACCAGACAAAGAAATATTCCAAAGCATAAACTTTTCATACACAACAATCGCGGAAAGAATGCAAGAATCAGCATTTCTACTTAAAGGTCTAACAATTGAACTAATAGATATCGAAGACAAAAAACACGATAAGTTCTTTTATGAAGATGGACTATCAGCTTTTGTAGAAATGATTAATGAAAACAAAACACCACTTCATAAAGTTCACACAATAACAGGAACAAAAAATGATATTGAAGTCGATATTGCATTCCAATACACTGACTCATATAGTGAAAACATAATATCATTTGTAAACAATGTAAAAACAACAGACGGAGGAACTCACGAAGTAGGATTCAAAACAGCACTTACTAAAGTCTTCAATGACTATGCCAAAAACAATAACTTTTTAAAAGCCAAAGACAAAGCATTTGATGGATCCGATGTACGTGAAGGATTAACAGCCATTATATCATTAAAAATACCAGAATCATTACTACAATTCGAAGGACAAACCAAATCAAAACTAGGAAGTCCAACAGCAAGAACAGCAGTCGAATCAATCGCAACTGAAAAACTATCATTCTTTCTTGAAGAAAATAAAAAAGTTGCAACAGATATAATAGACAAATCATTAAAAAGCAAACTAGCTCGTGAAGCAGCAAGAAAAGACCGTGAAGAAGTAAGAAAAGGAAAAAATAAAAATGCTAAAGAAAAATTAATGTCAGGAAAACTAACCCCTGCTAGTAAAAAAGATAAAACAAAAAATGAACTATTCTTAGTCGAAGGAGACTCTGCCGGAGGATCAGCAAAACAAGGAAGAGATAGAAAATTCCAAGCAATCTTGCCACTAAGAGGTAAAGTCTTAAATACTGAAAAAGCAAAGTTCGAAGACATTTTAAAAAATGAAGAACTAAATACAATGATTTATACAATCGGAGCAGGATCAGGTTCTAACTTTGAAAAAGAAGATATAGAATATGACAAAGTAATAATAATGACCGATGCCGATGACGATGGTGCCCATATTCAGTGCTTACTACTTACATTCTTCTATAGATATATGCGCCCATTAATTGAACTAGGAAAACTATACATTGCTATGCCACCATTATTTAAAATAACAAGTGGCAAACAAATAGATTATGCCTATACAAACGAAGAACTAAGAGAAAAAACAAAAGATAAAAAATGTGAGATTCAAAGATACAAAGGACTAGGGGAAATGAATGCCGAACAACTATGGGAAACAACAATGAATCCACTTACAAGAACACTTGTAAAAGTAAATATTGATGATGCATCACTCGCAGAAAAAAGAGTAAGTGTCTTAATGGGAGACAAAGTAGAACCAAGAAAAGAATGGATTGAAGAAAACGTTGAATTCTCTTTAGAAGACGACTATAAAATATAAAAAATTGATATTTAAACAAAAAAGTGGTATAATAAAGCACGGTGATTAAATAATGGACAATTTTATTACAAAGTTTAATACAGAAAACTTTAAAATTGGAAGCTTTGATGTAAATATTGAAAAAAGTAAAGAATTAATTAAACAAAATAATAACTTAGAAGAAGAACAAGTAAAAGATATATTAAGTTCAATGCCTACCACTCATCGTGCATCTATTATAGATAATAACGATAATTATATAGGATACATTGGAATATATGACATCGATGGAAAAAATGACTCATGTAAAATTAGATTTGAAACTAATAGAAATCTTAACTACGAAGAAAGAAAAGAAATACTTGAAACATACAAAGAATATCTAGAAAACTTAAATCTAATAAACTATAAAGAAATAAATTATACTTCTAAAGAAACAAAAACTAAAGAAACAAACACAGTAGAAGACAAAATTGTTAATATAAACTCAAACCATTTATTTTCTGGAATATCTGAAGAAACATTAAAATACTTCAATAGTCAGTACAACATACCTAATTTAAACTTTCCTTTTACTATAAAAGATGGAGAAAAACTAATTGGTATCATTGGAATAACAAACCTAATATGGTCAAATAAAAGAGCAACAATTCAACTATTCATAGATAAAAAATATGATGAAGAATACTTAGTATCATTTGCAAGCTATATAATAAATGAATACTTAGAATACTTACATGCCTACAATCTATATAATATTTCAATACAAGCAGATGGAAGTGATAAACTTAAAAATGATATTATAAATACAAGTAATATGAAAATGTTTGCAGTCTTACCATTCGCATCAGAAAAAGACGAAAAACTAAACTCGTTATTTATGTATCAACATTTTCCTAATATGACAAATGAATTTGAAATAAAAGAAAAAAATATATCAGTACCAGTAGATTATTTTGATACAGAAAAAAAAGAAATAAATGATGTAATTCTTCTAGAAGACGGATACAAACTAGTTAACTCAAAAGCTTTTGAAAAAGAAAAAATAGATATAAATAAACTAATTAACTCTCATGCAAAATGTCTGCAATATAAAGAACAATTTTCAGTTCCGCTAGGAGAATACAAACTATTTCCGCAAATAGGAAATGGTAACTATGGAATATCTAGAGCAATTAAAAACTATACTTATATAATTGTTAACAAAGAAAATGACTACAGTGGATACATAAATATACTTCATGAAAACCTAAAAAACAAAAATGTAGAAATAGAAATAGGTATAGAACCATCCCTTCAAGGACATGGACTAGGTACAAAAGTACTCGAAGCATTCTATGAAGAACTATTCAGTGCAGGATACTCAAGTATATCAAGTGTCGTATTCAGTTTTAATGAAAAATCCTTAAAACTACACAATGCATTAGCAAATTATAATGGAGCAAGAAAAGAATCGTACTATATAAATGGTAAACTTTGGGATATGGACTACTTTACCAAAATAAATCCTAAAATAGAAAAAAGATAAAACAAAAAAGAACCTCGAATAATTTCGAGGTTCTTTTACTATACTATCTATTATAGTATTCAACTATTAATGATTCATTAATTTCAGGATTAAGTTCACTTCTTTCAGGAAGTCTAACATAAGTACCTTCTAATTTAGATTCATCAAAAGTAACAAATTCAGGTCTTTTAATAGCCTTTTCTAAAGCAACTTTAACAGCTTTATGATCCTTAGATTCTTCCTTTAAAGCTATAGTTGAACCAACTTTAACTCTAAATGATGGAATATCCACTTTCTTACCATTAACAGTAATATGACCATGATTAACTAATTGTCTAGCAGCTCTTCTTGTCGGAGCAAATCCCATACGATAAACTAAATTATCTAATCTAGATTCAAGAAGCTTTAAGAAGTTTTCACCATGAAGACCAGCAAGTTTACCAGCTTCATTGAAAGTTTTCTTAAATTGTCTTTCATTTAGTCCATACATAAATCTAACTTTTTGTTTTTCTTTTAATTGAACACTGTAGTTAGAAGGTTTTCTCTTACGATCTTGGCCATGTTGACCTGGTCCATAAGGACGTCTAGCAAGTTCTTTACCATTTTCTAAAATAGAAAAACCAGTACGACGAGCTTGCTTATAACTAGAACCTGTATATCTTGACATAATTCATTCTCCTTTCAAAGTTTATTTACAATAAACATCGAAAATCATATTTTACTACTTTGCAGGGTGTTTAATCTATGCCTTCGCTTAACAGCAAAAGTTACTAACAATCTCAAATAAACACAATTACAAAACATAAAATAACGCTGTTCAATGTATATGCAGTACTAATTATATAAAAATTATACGTAAAAGTCAAGAAAAATTGCACTTTACACTTTCAAAAAAAAGTAAAATGCTTTATAATAGTTAAGTACAAAAGAGGTGATACAAGTATGAATCAAATAACAAAACAAGATACAATCATAATGAAACTATTACACTACTTCATAACAGAACAAAACTATAACCCAATTATCCTACATGGTGCTAAAAACGAAATATGGTTAGAAAACATGAATAGTGATTATAAAATAGTTAGACTTGTATCAAATTATATTCATAATAATGAACAATTTGACTATGACATTTTTAAAACTCAAAAAATAACCAAAAACATTAAAAGAAAAACATTTAATTTCAATATGAATGTTTTAAGCATATATACAGATCTTGGAGATAACGTTGAATTAAAAAACGAAAAAGGAATAGACTGTGTTGAAATAGAAAAAGAAAGCGAAATAAAAAAAGAATTAAAAAATTACTTCCCTGATATAGAAGAAAAACTTGATTTTAAAGAAAAAGGAATTGATTTATTTATGAAAATAACTGATGATATAAATCAAAAAAACATAGAAAAAGCAAGAAAAATAGATGCAATATTTACCCCAAAAACTCCAATAGTTACATACACCATAATAGCAATAAATGTATTTATATTCTTATTTACAATACTATTTAATGCTAGCGACTTTGTCGTGGGCCTATTATCAAACTACGGTCCATATATAAGAGAAGGTCAATACTATAGACTATTAACAAGTGAATTCGTTCATGTTAATATCCTACACATTCTATGTAATATGTATGCACTATACATAATAGGATCACAAGTAGAAAACTACTTTGGAAAAATAAAATATATAATAATATACATAATAAGTGCAATAACAGCATCACTACTATCAATGCTACTAAATATGAACACAGCATCAATCGGAGCAAGTGGAGCAATCTTTGGACTGATGGGAGCATTACTATACTTTGGTATAAACTATAGAGTATACCTAGGAACAGCTCTAACCAAAGAAATACTACCAGTAATTATTCTAAACCTTTTATTAGGATTCACCCTATCAGGAGTCGATAACTTTGCCCATCTCGGAGGACTAATCGGAGGATTCTTAACAACAATGGCTGTAGGCATATCTATAAAAAAAGAAGATAGAGTAAATGGAATAATACTTACTATTCTATACATTGGATTCTTAATATTTATGAATTTCTTTTACGCATAAGACAAACACTGTCTTTTTTTCTTTGTTTATTAATTTAAATAAATATGATAAAATATAACACATAAGGACGTGATAACATGAACGAAAAAGAAGTAATAACATCAACAGTAAATAACTTTGGAAATGCAATCACTAAAATAGACAATAAAGTAGTATTCGTAGAAAAAGCATTGCAAGATGAAACACTAAAAATACAAATAACAAAAGACTATAAAAACTACCAAATAGCAAAAATAATAAAAATAATAAAACCAAATAAAAATAGGATAAAACCAATATGCAAATACTATGATAAATGCGGAGGATGTGCATTTTTACACACCACATATGATGAAGAACTATCTATAAAAGAAAACTATATAAAAGAATTATTCAAAGACTATGAAGTAAAAAGTATTGTAAAAACAAACGAATATAACTATAGAAACAAAGTAACCCTACACATTAAAAATAAAAAACTAGGATTCTATCAAAAAGGTACAAATGAACTTGTAGAAATAGATACTTGCCACTTATTAAAAGAACAACTAAATGAAGCAATAAAAATACTTAAAACTATAGATTTAAAAGATATAAAAGAAATAATGATAAGAACAAATGAAGAAAAAGACATAATGATTAAAACAACAGGACCCATTAAAAATGATGATATATTAAAAATACTAAAAATAAATAACTTAAAAAGTCTATATCAAGATGATAAATTAATATATGAACAACCATACATAAAAGAAAATATAAATAATATAAAATATACAATATATCCAGAAGCATTCTTTCAAGTAAACAAAGAAGGCATGATAAAATTATACGATTTAAATAGAAAATATGCAGAAAAAGGAAACAAATTACTAGATTTATACTGTGGAACAGGAACAATAGGAATATATCTAAGCGATTTATACAAAGAAGTATTTGGAATAGAAATAAACAAAGACTCAATAAAAAATGCTAAACTAAATAAAAAAATAAACAACATAAAAAACATTGACTTCATATGTAGTGATGCTAGTAACATCAAAGAAAAATATGATACTATAACAGTAGACCCTCCAAGAGCGGGATTATCAAAAAAAGTAATAGAAAAAATACTAAAAATAAAACCAGAAAAAATTATATATACATCATGTAACCCTAATACATTAAAAAAAGACATAAAACTACTGGAAAATAACTATTCTGTAAAAGAAATAACCCCAGTAAACATGTTTCCAAAAACAGAACATATTGAATGCGTTGCATTACTAACTCATAAATAAACCTAAAAAAGGATGATGATTATGGAAAAGATTTATAATAAACTAGTCAGAGACAATATACCAGATATTATTAAAAGTAATGGAGAAATACCAGTAACAAAAACTCTAGATCAAGACGATTATAAAAAAGAATTAGAAAATAAATTGAATGAAGAATACCATGAGGTATTAGAATCAAGTGGAAAAAACAGAATAGAAGAATTAGGAGACATGCTTGAAGTAATAAAAGCATTAGCGGAGCTGGAAGGCAGTAGTCTAAATGAAGTAATTGAAACATCAAAGAAAAAATATTTAAAACGTGGTGGCTTTAGTAAAAAAATATTTCTTATAAAAACAAAAGAAAATGATTAAATGTTAAGGAGTTAAATATGATAATAGAAAAAGTAAATAATATTAATGATGCTAAAAAATGCAATGAATTATTAACTAAATTATTAATAAGTGAAAGTAAATACGATAAAAACTTAAGAAATGACTACATAATAACAAACTACTTTGAAAATAAATATCAAAATGAAGATAACATTCTATTAATTGCTAAACAAGAAGAAAACGTAATAGGATACGCATACTGTAAAATAAATGAACTTCCCGGAGGCCCCGTCATATCAAAAGTAACCTTACTAGATGGAATATATATTGAAGAAAAATATAGAAAACAAAAAATAGCAACAAAACTAATTAATGAATGCAAAAACT
>CAKOIB010000039.1 GCA_934086255.1 uncultured Bacilli bacterium | reverse complement strand
CCTCCTCATCCTATCAGATAAAAGATCTATTATTTCTTCTTTATCTCCCTTTTTTAATACTAGTTTAGCACTTAATATTACCCAAGGCTTTTCTTTAAATATTGATGTCCTATAACCTAGTTTCATATCCTCTTTTTTAATTGTTTTTATATTATTTCCTTCATCAAGATATGTAACCTCTTTTAATGAGTCCCCAATAGATTCAAGATAAGCACCAGCATTCATATATATTGCGCCACCAAGTGTTCCTGGTATACCACAAGCAAAGTCCAAACCATAATACCCCATTTTTGAATACTTATTAGCAACCTGAATCATATTACATCCTGCCTCAACATAAAGATTACCATCATCAAAGTTTTGATTATTTAATTTATTTAATTTTATTATTACACCATCATATAAATTATCACTTGCAAGAATATTTGATCCATTTCCAAATATTTTAAATGATATATTTTTAAGTTTTAAATAATCAAGTAATCTTTTTAAATGCTCTACATCATTTGGAAATACTACATACTTAGCAATACCTCCAGTTTTATATGTAGTAAGCACTTTAAAAGACACATTTTCTTTAAAATCATAATCATTATCCATTAAAAATTGTCTAACATTTTGCATGTTTACCACCTACTTAACTAATTTTTCTATTTGTTTATAGATTCTAGTAGCAGAATCAATAACTCCCATTTTTTTGCAATTAGTCTTTATTTTTTCTATTTTTTCATCATCATTTAATAATTCATCCATCATATTAATAAATCTATCTTCATCAAAATCCTTTTCTCTTATTACATATGCTGCATCATTTTTTTCTAAATCCAAAGCATTTATTTCCTGATGATTATTTGCAACATAAGGAGATGGAATAAGTATAGAAACAAGCCCTAGTGATGTAATTTCAGATATTATAGTAGCACCCGCTCTTGAAACTATTAAATCCGTTACCTTTAATAACTCATTCATATTATCTATATATGGCTTTAATATAACATTCTTAGGCATTTTTTCCTTTTGCAATTCCTCATAATTACCTTTTCCTGTTATAAATAAAACTTCATAATCTTTATCTTTTATTTTTGGTAATAACTTTACTATTTTATTATTAATAATACTAGATCCTAATGATCCCGTTGTAATAACCACCAATTTTTTATCTTTCGTAAGACCAAGCTTTGTCTTATCTAATTTATTTCCTTTTAAGATTTCTTCCCCTCGTGGATTACCAGTAAAGAAAACATTTTTATTATTAAAATACTTTTCTGAAGATTTCATTGATACACATATAGTATCTGCATATTTAGATAACAATAAATTAGCCTTACCTGGTATACTATTTTGTTCATGAATAAGTATTTTTATCTTAAGAGAATGTGCTGCTAATAACACCGGAGTTGTAACATATCCTCCGACTCCAATTACTATATCTGGTTTAAAATCTTTCATTATCTTTCTACATTTATTATAAGATATTAAAGTATTAGTTACAAACTTAGTTAATTTAATAATATTTTTAGATACCCCATTTGTTTTTATTCCAATATATTTTATGCCTAAACTAGGTATAATGTCACGCTCCATCCTATCTGTTGTACCAATATATAATATTTCACTTTTACTATCCATTTCTTTTATTTTATTTATAATTGATATTGCAGGATATATATGACCACCTGTTCCACCAGCACTTATAATTACTCTCATATTCGTTCCTCCTTAATCATTATACCAAATATCCACTGTTTATTAAAGATTTATTCATCTATTTTTCTAATTGAATACTTACATCCACAGTAATCCTGTCTATAAAGATCATATTTTTTAGATAATTCAATCGATTTTTTATATCCATCTTTTTTCTTAAAGTCAGAATATAAATATTTAACATCGTATTGTTCTTCCAATCTTTTACCTATTTCATTTAATACTTTACTATTCTTATAAGGACTTACTGATAATGTTGTTGTAAAATAATCATAATTATTCTCTTTAGCATAAATACAAGTCTTCTCCATTCGATATTGATAACATAAATGACATCTTACTCCACCTTCCCTATCTTTTTCATGCCCTTTTATATAAGCATAATAATCCTCATCATCATAAAAAGTTTCTGCTATGTCTATTTTATTATTATTCATTTCATTTATTAGTTTAATCTGTTCTTCTAATCTTTTATTATATTCCTCATTCGGATAAATATTAGGATTATAAAAATACACTGTTATATCAAAATAATTAGTTAAAGCACTTAATACATAACTACTACAAGGACCACAACAACTATGTAATAATAACTTTGGTCTATAATCTAAACTTTTAATTATTTCTTCCATTTCTAATTGATAATTCATAGTATTTCTCCTCTCATAATAAATAGCACCAAACGTGCTATTTTTCCTTATAATAATTTGCTATTTCAAACAATTTAACCCCATTTGATGCCTTAATAAGTACTGTATCATCCTTTTTAATCAAAAAATCCATTTCATTCAATAATTCATCCTTATCATTATAGTGATATGAATTATTTTTATCAAATCCACACTTAATAGCAGATTCATTTATTATATTTGATATATGTCCCACTGTTATTAAAACATCTATATTTTTTTCTTTTACATACTTTCCTATTTCCTTATGAACATATTCTTCTTCTTTTCCTAATTCATACATATCCCCAAGAATAGCAACCTTTCTTGTTTTATATGAAGATAAAACATCAATCATTGCTATCATTGAATCATAATTAGCATTATATGAATCATTTATAAAAGTAATATCATCTTTCTTAAAAATATCCATTCTATTTTTAGAAGATTCATAATTTAAAAGACCATTCTTAATATCAAGATAATCTATACCAAGTATAAAACCCGTCGTAATAGCAGCCATAGCATTTAAAACATTATGCTTAGCAGGTGTTGGAATAGTAAAATCATATTCTTTATTTTGATAAACAATAGTAAAATTAGCAACATCACTTATTGAATATTTTTTACAATACATATCATTTGAACTATCAAATCCATAAGTAAGTAATTTATACTTTAAACTCTTAGTCTTTAAAGTCTTTAAATAATCATCATCACCATTAACCACTAAAATATTATTATTATCAAATGTGCTTGCTATTTCCATTTTAGCATCAAATATACCCTCTTTACCATTTTCAAAAAACTCTATATGAGCCATACCAATTTTAGTTATTATAGCAATTCTAGGATTTGCTAAATCTTTTAAATAATTAATTTCACCCTTATGTTGCATTCCCATTTCTATAATCATTTTCTCATAAGAATCATCTAAATTAAGTAATGTTTTTGGTACTCCAATTTCATTATTTAAGTTCTCTAGATTCTTTAAAGTTTTATACTTAGTATTAACAACACTATACGTCATATCCTTAGTAGTTGTTTTACCAGTACTACCAGTTACTGCGATACAATCTACATCAAATAAATTACGATAATACTTAGAAATATTTCCAAATGCAACAGTTGTATCTTTTACTTGAATCAAATTAATATCCTCTTTATCAAAACAATGAGCCTCATCTATTAGAAATGTCCTACAACCAGATTGATAACAATTTTCCATAAACTTATGAGCATCATGTATCTCTCCGATTATTGGTATAAATAAACTATTAGCATTTACTTCTCTTGAGTCTATTACTATATTATCTATTAAAGTATTTTCATCACCACATAAAAGACATCCATCAGTAGCATCCACTAATTCTTTAACACTTAACTTCTTCACTATTTATCCCTTCTTTATTATTAATATATTCTTTTACTATATTCATATCCCCTTGATAAGGATCATATCCTACTTCAGCCATTTGATAAACTTCAGAACCCTTTCCTATTATAACAAGAACATCATTAGGTCCTCTTTCATCAAGTGCTTTTATAATCGCAGTTTTTCTATCTTCAATTATTTCATATGGTTTATTATATGGTTTAATAAATGTAATTATATCATTACAAATATCAGTAACACTTTTTCCACATGGATCATCCGCAGTTAAATAAATATAATCAGCATGTAACCCTGCACTTGTTCCCATATCTTTTCTTCTGTGCATTCCACGACCTCCAGGACAACCAAATACTGATACTATTCTCTTTCCTTTATATGTATCCTCAATTGATTTATAAAAAGCCTCAGCACTTATTCTATTATGAGCAAAATCCACTACAATTGGACCAAGCGCGTCTTCAATAACTTCCATTCTTCCTTCAACATGAGTCTTACTTAATCCTTTTTGAATATTTTCTTTTGATACCCCAAGTAATTTTGCCATTATCATTGCACAAGTTGCATTTAAACAGTTAAAAGTTCCTTTCATTGTTATATAATAACTTTCTTCTTCATTATCATGCACTACATTAAAAGCTATCTTATCATCATAAGGCACTATATCCTTTATATAATAATCACAGTCCCTTGTTACTCCATAAGTAATTACTTCTTTATCCTTTATTTTTTCTATTATTTCATCATAATAATCAGTTTGTTTATAAATAATAACCTTATCACACATAGTTAAAAACTCTATCTTACAATTCAAATAATCATCAAAATCATCATGTTCAATTGGTGATATATGATCTTCACCAATATTTAAAAAACAACCAATATCATAATGCATTCCAAACACTCTATCAAGCTTTGTTGCTTGACTTGCAACTTCCATAGTTACATATTTCAAATTATTTTTAGACATAGTATTTAAAAACCTATGTAAATCTAAACTTTCTGGTGTTGTATTATGTGTTTCTCCCTCAAGAGTCCCATCATAAAAATATTGCGTTGCAAGTATACCAGGTTTATATCCTAAATGATACTCTAAAATATTATGAATATAAAAATTAGTAGTAGTCTTTCCCTTAGTACCAGTTATACCTATTTTAAATAAATTATCTTTATAAAAATTAAGAGACACTATAGCAAGAGCTTTCCTAACATCTGTTACTATTATCTTAGGAATATCTTTATTATAATCCTTTTCACTCATATAACATATTGCTTTATTATTAACCGCATCCTCTAAATAGCATTGCTTAAAATTAAAACCTTTACATACAAACAAAGTACCCTCTTTTATATCCCTTGAGTCATATGAGATATTTAATATATCTAAATCAACATCAGTATAATCCTTTACTAAATCATATTTTTTCAATTCATTAACTATTTCACTATATTTCATCTTCTTTTACTCCTTTTCAAATAATTCTTTACTACATTTATATCCTGTTCATATGGTTCATAACCATTTTTAGTAATTTGAAAATCTTCCGCTCCTTTTCCTAAGATTACTAAAACATCATTTTCTTCTCTTCTTGCAAGTGCCGTTTCAATAGCACTTTTCCTATCCTCGATTATTTCATATGGTTTATTAAACAATTTTATATATTTTGCTATATCATTACATATTTCTGTTGCATTCTTTGTGCCAGGATCTTCAGAAGTCAAATATATGTAGTCAGCATATACTCCTGCACATATTCCAACATCTTTTCTACGATTAATTCCTTGATCTCCTTGACAACCAAACACTGATATTATTCTTTTTCCTGGATATTTATTTTGCATTGTTCGATACACTACCTCAGCACTTATTCCATTATGAGCAGCATCTATTAAAATTGGACCAAGTGCGTCAAGAACTTCTTCCATTCTTCCTTCGACATGCGTTTTTTCTAAACCCTCTTGAATATTTCTTTGTGGTATATTAAGTAATTTTGCCATTATCATTGCACAAGTTGCATTAAGTACATTAAATGTACCTTCCATAGTTATACAATAATTTTCCACAGTATCATTATGTACTACATTAAAAGTTATCTTATCATCATACGATACTATATCCTTTATATAATAATCACAATCACTTGTTACTCCATAAGTAATTACTTCTTTATCCTTTACTCTTTCTACTATTTCATCATAATACTTTGTTTGCTTATAAATTATAACCTTATCACACATAGTTAAAAACTTTATCTTACAATTTAAATATTCCTCAAACGAAGCATGTTCAATTGGGGATATATGATCTTGTCCAATATTTAAAAAACATCCAATATCATAATGTGTACCAAACACCCTGTCAAGCTTTATTGCTTGACTAGATACTTCCATAGTTACATATTCTAAATTATTTTTAGACATAGTATTAAAAAGTTTATGTAAATCCAAACTTTCTGGCGTTGTATTAAGCGTTTTACCTTCCCTAGTCCCATCATAAAAATATTGAGTCGCAATAATACCAGGTCTATACCCTAAATAAGAACTTAATATATTATTAATATAAAAATCAGTTGTAGTCTTACCCTTTGTACCAGTTATACCTATCTTAAATAAATTATCTTTATAAAAATTAAGAGACACTATAGCAAGAGCTTTTCTTATATCTGTTACTATTATTTTAGGAATATTTTTATTATAATCATTCTCACTCATATAACATATTGCTCCATTTTTTATAGAATCATTTAGATAATCTTCTTTAAACCCAAGTCCTTTACATACAAATAAAGTATTCTCTTTTATACTTCTAGAATCATATGAAATATCATTTATATCTAAGTCAACATTAGTGCAATCCTTTAATAGATTATTATTTTTCAAAAGAGTTACTATTTCATTATAAGTCATATTATTACTCCTTTATATAATTCTTTACTACATTTATATCCTGTTCATATGGTTCATAACCATTTTTAGTTAACTGAGTATCTTCATTCCCTTTCCCCAAAATTAACAAAATATCATTTTCTTTTCTTCTTGCAAGTGCCGTTTCAATAGCACTTTTCCTATCCTCGATTATTTCATATGGCTTATTATACGGTTTTATATACCTAGCTATATCCTCACATATTTTCCTAACACTTTCATTATCCGGATCATCTGCAGTTAAATAAATATAATCAGCATACATACCTGCATATGTTCCCATATCTTTTTTTCTAATATCTCCCCCTCTTGCAGGGCAACCAAATACTGATACAATTCTTTTATCTTTATATGTTTCTTTAACTGTTTTATACAATGTCTCAGCACTTATTCCATTATGAGCAAAATCTATAATTACTGGTCCAAACGCATCTTCAACTTTTTCCATTCTTCCCTCAACATGTGTTTTTTCTAATCCTTTTTGAATATTTTCCTTTGTTACCCCAAGTAATTTTGCTATTGCAATAGCACAAGTTGCATTCATTACATTAAATGTACCTTCCATCGTTATATAATAATTTTCTAAAACACCATCATGCACTACATTAAAAGTTATCCTATCATCATAAGGCATTATATCCTTTATATAATAATCACAGTCCCTTGTTACTCCATAAGTAATTACTTCTTTATCCTTTATCTTTTCTAATATTTCATCATAATAATTTGTTTGCTTATAAATTATAACTTTATCACACATAGTTAAAAACTTTATCTTACAATTTAAATAATCATCAAAACTATCATGCTCTAAAGGAGAAATATGATCCTGTCCAATATTTAAAAAACATCCAATATCATAATGCATTCCAAACACCCTATCAAGCTTTGTTGCTTGACTAGACACTTCCATAGTTACATATTCTAAATCATTTTTAGACATAGTATTTAATAATCTATGCAAATCCAAACTCTCTGGTGTTGTATTATGATTCTCTCCCTCATCAAACCCATCATAAAAATAATGAGTAGCAAGTATACCAGGTTTATATCCTAAATGATACTCTAAAATATTATGAATAAAATAATTAGTAGTAGTCTTACCCTTAGTACCAGTTATACCTATCTTAAATAAATTATCTTTATAAAAATTAAGAGACACAATAGCAAGAGCTTTTCTTATATCATTTACTATTATTTTAGGAATACTTTTATTATAATCTTTCTCACTCATATAACAAATAATTTTTTTACTTATTGCATCCTCTAAATACTCTTGTTTAAAAGTAAAACCTTTACACACAAACAAAGTATCATCTTTTATATCATTAGAATCATACGAAATATTTAATACATCTAAATCAATATTCGTATAATCTTTTAATAAATTATTCTCTTTTAATATACTTATTATTCTATTATATTTCATAATCTTACTCCTTTATATTTCTAGGATGACTACTCTCATATACCTGTTTTAACTTTTCATTAGTTACATGAGTATACACTTGAGTAGCCCTTAAAGACTTATGTCCTAAAAGCTCTTGAACAGTTGTAATATCACATCCCTCATTAAGTAAATTAGTAGCAAACGTATGCCTAATAACATGAGGTGAAACCTTTTCATTAATTGTACTTTTTTTCATTATATTATCTATTATTAACCTAACACCACGATCAGTAAGAGCCGTTCCATTTTTATTTAATAATAAATAATTAGAATCATTCTTATCCTTTAATAATTGATGTCTTTTAGACAAATACATATTCAAATACTTCAAAGTATAAAAATCAAAATAAACTATTCTTTCTTTATTCCCTTTACCTAAGATTTTAACACTCATATCATCATAATTAAAATCATTTACTTTTAAACTTACTAACTCACTAACACGTACTCCAGTTGAATATAAAAACTCCAAAATCAATCTATCCCTTATCCCTAAAGCACTATTAAGATCAGGTATAGAAAACAACTCCTCAAGTTGATCCCCATATAAAAACTTAGGCAAAAGCTTATCTTTTTTAGGATTAGTAGCATATTTAAAAATATTAATCTTTATATAACCATTCCTTGATAAATACTTATAAAAACTTCTTATAGAACTTAAAATACGACACATTGTACTTTTATTATAACCTCTAGAATCCATATAACTATAAAACAATCTAATATCTTGATACTCTAAATCATTAAATAATAAAGATTCTTTTTCTAAATATTCATTAAATAACAATAAATCCCTTTGATAATTAGTTATAGTATTTATTGAATAATTCTTCTGTACTTTTAAATAATTAAGAAACTCTTCGATTAAACCTTGCATATTCCCTCCGTATTAATTATATCATTAATTAAAAAATATTACTATAAATGCATAAAATTGATGTAAACTACCTAGCTAAAAATAAATAAACTGCAGTTTCTTTATCCATTAAACCATTTTTTATTTTATAATCTAAATCCGCTAGATAAGAAAGAATATTCCCTAGTTCTTTATTAGTATAATTATACCCTTTACTTCTTAAAACACTTATTCTCTTAGGATTAGAAATACCTAATATTTCCTTCATTTCATTATCAGTTTTAGTATAAGCAAGATTCTTAATTTGATAAATTAATCTATAGTTATTAGCAAGCATAGATAATATTTTCATATCCTCTTCATTTTGTTCTTTTAACTGTTTATATATATCAAAAGATCTATTTTTAGTACCCTTTTCAACTGAATTAATTAAATCAAATATAGTTTTATCAAGATCTTTTAAGACAAGAGATTCTATATCATTTCTAGTTATTTGTTTCTCTTCAAGTTTATATATTTTTAATTTTTCTATTTCATTTTTTATCCTTAATAAATCATTACTACAATAAGTCTTTAAAAGTTCCATATCATTATTAGACATTTTATAATCATCCAATAACTCTTTAATATAAGAATTAATATCAAAACTATTTGCCTCAATTTTAGTAGAAAAAGAATCAAAAGAAGTTATTAGTTTCTTTCTATTAGGTAATGACTTCCCACTTATAATTAAAATATTATCACTTTGATTATCTAAATACTTAATTAATTCTGATACATATATATCATTATTCTTATCATCCTTTTTTATTAAAGACTCTATATTATAAACAATTACTAATTTTTTATCACTAAAAATACTTAATGTATTTATATCCTCAAGAACATTTATTATATTATCCATTTCTAAATCATATGATGATATTGATTCTTTATTAATATTATTTTTTTTTATTATTTTATTTATATGTTCTTTAATTATTTCATTATTACCTAAGATTAAATACGTCATCTAAACCACCTGTAAATATTATATAACTTTTTCAAATAAAAAAAAAGGACTTAGAGTCCTAATTTAGATTAGATATTACTGCACGAGTTGAGGAGTAATATTCAGCGCAACCGTTACCTGAGTAATTGAAAGCGAAAGCGCCAGTATTAGCACCATCATTGTAGGACCCACTGCGCACAACCCAAGGGTTATTCATGAACACAAAGCGGGCGAAATTTGAATACCATGAAGTAGTATTAGATGAAATTGGAGCCATTTCTTTTATTGCATCTCCTAATTTTCCTCTTGTATATTCTGTATAGCTTTCTCCATAACTATATTTATCATAATATCTCTTACTTGGGAATGCATATGTTCCTGTAAATGATGTACCACCATCATATAAGATTCCTGTAAATGATGAGTTAGTATTATTATATGTTGAATATCCACTCATTTGTTGTCCATTACTATATACCATGTTACCCATCATATATTCCCATGATCCACCACTCATGTCATATACTCCATATACATTTCCTGTAGTACTTGCACTTTGTCCTAATGTTGTTGTATAAGAATTACATGTTGAACCATAACCTGTAGAACCTGCACTTTGTGGTCCACATCCTGTTGTAGATGTATTTGCACTATTTATTGCTATTTCTTTATTTATTCCATATTTACTATGTGATAAATATGTTACTGCTCCCCATTCCATATTCTTCATCATATGTGTTTCATCAGTTGTTGCAAATCCATATTGATTTCCAGATTCTCTCATTTTATATATTCCATTAAAGAATGTTCCTACTTGTGCCCCTCTCCATGATGTTACATTTGGTTTTATTTCAGGTCTTATTGTTTGTAAGTTACATCCTGATCCTACCGCTACTTGAGTTGATGCTGTACATGTAGTATCACTAGATACTTCAAACTTTCCTACCCATATTCCTGTTAATTCTTCATTTTCTTCTCTTACGTTGTTGTCATTTTTATCCCACCAGAATGCTGGATGAGTGTATGTACTTGTTCCTGCTTTTAATCCTCCATTTGTTGTATCAGTACATGTTTCACTTGTACTACTAGTACCTGTTACTGCATCAGTACATTTTATTGTACCAGTACTTGCTGTACCCTTTTCAAACTTAACATTTATTTCTTGTGGTGTATTTGTATTTAAATATGTATAAGTATATCTTGGTACCCATACCCACATTGTATTAATATCACTCATTGGTATTGCTGTACCTACACTTGCATTTAAATATTTAGTTCTATTTGTACTTGTAACAGTTACTGCATTTGCCCACATCTTATTATCATAATCATACCATTGATAAATTGCTTTTTTGTTTTTTTCATCAGCTTTCTTCCAACTATCGCTAGTACTATCATAATATACTGGTATCATGTTTGATGTAAGTTCTGGTGCATTTGCTCCACTTTCATCTAATGCTTTTAATTCACTAGTAATATCACCACTATTGACATTTACTCTAAACTTATAACTATACTTCTTTGCACTAAGCTTATTAGTATCAACCTTAGAATCAATCCAAGCTCTAAGTCTATAACTAGTTATTACTTCAGCCTTATTATTTGAAAAAACTTCATCTTGTGAACTAAGTATATAATTACTTATTTGATCAATTGTAGTAGGCTCAACCACAACAGTTTCAGTACCTCCTTCTACCTTAGCAAGATATACTTTAATCTCACTATCACTTAAAGCATTTTCAACTGCAATTGGTTCTAACACTACTTTATAATTAATCTTTCTTTGTGTATTATCATTTGCTCTAGTCTTAATATAAGATAGTACTTGAAAATCAAAATAATTAGTAAGCACTTTTCCTTCTTCATCCTTCATAGGAAGTGCGTTCTCCATTCCTATTTCATTAGTCTCTGTATAACTCATCTTTATTTGACCTGTACTTATACTATTATCTCCAGTAAGTAATTCACTATTCCATAAAGCATATGCCCCAAAAGACAATATTGCTACCATAAATAATGATAAAGATACCATAAGTAGCACTTTCTTT
>CAKOIB010000038.1 GCA_934086255.1 uncultured Bacilli bacterium | reverse complement strand
GTAGTATACCATTTTTATGCAATTTTTGCTATAATTTTTTATATATTTTTAATTAATTAAAAAACGGTTCTATCAAAACCGTATTAATATCTTCTGAAAACTTTTAAAAACTTTTTTAAAGTAAATATAAATACTATTAAAGAAAATACAAATATAAGAACACTAAGTATTGTAAACCATTCCCCTCTTATTACTTTAACTATATCAATACCAGGTTTATTTTCTAAAACAATATCAATACTTTTAATAAGTTTATCTTTATAATAAACATCTAAAACCCCTAGTGTTTTGCCTTTTTTAGTAAAAGGTTTAACTTGTTTCATACCTGTATAAGATAACTTAATATTATTTTTATTAAAATCATTATTATTATAAAGAAGTTTTATTTCTTCATTAGCCTTAAAACTAATAAAATCATCCTTTAAATACCTAGTAGAAATCTTTATAATCTCACTATTTTTTTCTACTAAAGTATGATAACTATAATTATTAAAAAAATAAGTATATAATTCATAAGCATCTTTTATATTATACATCTTATTATGATCATCATCTGCTCCAGTTGTAACAAGTAAATAATTTATATCATTTTTCTTATCATATGCGATAGAAGCCAAACACCTTCCAGCATTAGTCTCATACCCTGTCTTAGCACCAATAATCATTGAAGTATCAATATTAGCATGCTTAGCAGATTCTCTCATGGAACTTTTAACAGTTAAGGACTTGTCTTTAAACTCATGTGAATCAGTGGTAAAAATAGTTTTAAAAGTTTCATTTTTCAAAGCATAAATAAGTATTTTAGAAACTTCATCAACACTACTATAATTATTACTATCATCAAAACCAATTGGATTTGAAAAAGAAGTATTACTTAATCCAAGTTCTTTTGCTTTGTCATTCATTAAAGAAACAAATCTTTCTAAACCACCAGAAATAGACATTGCAATTGCGTTGGTGGCATCTGCTCCGCTTGATATAACACAAGCATAGATTAAATCAATATAAGATACTTTTTGTCCTACTTTAAGACCTACAACATAAGCATCTTTTTCTTTTAAACCTTTTAACATATCACTAGTTATAGTAACTTCTTTATTTAAATCATCAATATTTTCAAGAGCTACAATTGCTGTCATAATCTTAGTAAGTGAGGCAATGCTTACTTTTTCTGTGTCTTTATAACCAAATACTTTTTCATTAGTATCTAAATTATATAAAACAATATTCTTACTATTAGTACTAAGAGCATCAACAGGGACTACTATTAGTAAAAGAAAAAAACTTAATATTATAAATAAAACTTTTTTCACTAGTATCACCCTTTAAAAACTTTTTATTCTTATAATTACATAAACTTATGAGCACATATAGAGCACTCTCTAGCAGTAGCAACTTGATTACTACCACAAACTGGACAAGGTTTTGTTCCAATTTGATTATCTAATACTTGTTCTTGTTGAATAATATTTTGTTCATTTATTTGTTCGTTTGTATTAAATTGATTGTTATTTAGTGTATTATTTTGATTGTTATTTAGTGTATTATTTTGATTATTATTTTGTTCTATTTGCATATTATTTTTAACCATTTCATTAATTTGCTTTTGACTCATATGATCAAGTTCAGCATTATAATAATGATCATTATTATTAATATTCATTGTACTATAATCTTTACTATTATTCATATTATTCATATTATTTTGATAATTCATTCCCATATTATTGACTATATAATCAATTTTACTATTATAAACTGCATCTCCAAAGGCTAGTATTAATTGTCCAATAAAGGGACATAAAAGAAGTAAAATTGTAAAACCTACTCCCTTACCAAAAACTTTAGCAAGTTTTATATTGACTACAAATACATAAATAAATGCTGCAAAAGGTACAAATATAGCAATTAAAACATGCCACCATTCTAACTCTACTATTTCAAATAATACTACAATATTATAGATTGGAATAATCGAAGCCCAACCTGGTTTACCAGCTTTAGTATATATCTTCCACATTGCAATTATACTAACAATTGTTCCAATAATACTAATTAAATAAATTATTAAAATCACACTACTTAAAACTGCGGTAGGAGAATTCCCTACTGCTAAACTAGGATCGTATCCATAATTATATTCCATATTATCACTCCCTATTATAAAGTATAATAAAAAAATAGTGTTTTGTCTACACATTTTGACATTTTGTTAAAAATATGATATAATACGCACTGTTTAAGGGGGAGTATTATATGAGTAGAATTGATAGTAATGAGTATTTAGATATACTAGATAATATTGAAAACTGTCTGAATTGGTATTTTGATAATAATATGTCAAGTACAAGATACAAATTATTTTTAAGTAATAGTGATAAAATTGAAATAGATTTCGGAGACAGATCTTTGCCTCATTTACTTGGAATAAACATAGACTTTTTAAGAAGTACTGGTCATTATGTCGGAGGTTCTGTATCGATTCTTAATGATCTTTTAGAAAGTCCAAACTTCTTATTATCACGTATGAAAGATGGTTATATAAAAGAAGATCAAGTATTTTCAAAACATATTAAGAAAAAATTAGAAAGTTTTAAAAATGTATGTAGTTTAAATGTTTTTAACATCGAGTTTATAGTTAAGTATGAAAGTGAAAAATCATATGTAACTGGTGAGGATAAACTTGATGGGGATTATTATATTGCTATTAAAGATAAATTAAACAAGGATAAAATAAGTATTGTTGGTTTAAAGCGTAATAAAAATGGTCTTTATCAACCAATGACTAATATGCATTTTGAGGAGTATTCTGAGGAATATAGAAAGTTTTTTAATCAAGTACTAAAAGGACAAACTATTACTATTGCTCAATTTCTTATAAAAAATTGGTTTGATGAGTATGGTAATATATCCCAAAGTAAGTATTTTTATGATACAAATCAAAGAATAAGTAAGATTAAAACTATTAAAAGATATGCTGATGAGTATAAGTCTGTTGTTAATGTTAGTGATGATTGTATATTCTACATAAATAAGGTTCAAAATCTTTATGAAGATAAAAATAAAGCAATAGAAATAGTAAAAGAAATAACAGAGAAAATTGGTTTTAATGATATAATTGATGCAATAGAGTTGAGTAAAAAGTATGGTGATATACCTAATTATTTAATAAATCTTATTGGTACTCATAATGATTCTTTATTAAAGGAAAATACTGATGATAAAAATACTTTATCATATACAGAGTTAATAACAAGTCTTAAATCTCTTAAAGATGAGATAGAAAAAAAAGATAGTTTAATAAAAAAATTGGATGATAATAATAAAGAATTAATTGATAGGAATCAAATGCTTGAGGAAGAAAATAATAGTTTAAAAGATAAAGTAGAAAAGATTAGATCAATAGTAAAATAGGACAATAATGCCCTATTTTTTAATTGCCTTTTTTGCTAGTACTTAAAATAAGTCCAATACTTAACATGCTAATAAGTAAACTAGATCCACCATAAGATAGGAATGGTAAGGTTACTCCAGTGACAGGAATTAGCCCCACTACTACGCAAAGATTTAGTATTGCTTGAAATATTATTTGAAAAGTAAGACCAAATATTAAGTATTTTTTAAATAAATTATCTTCATTTAAAGCTAGTTTTATACCACAGTATGCAATTATAAAAAACATAAGTATTACAAAAAAAGCACCAATTAATCCAAACTCTTCACAAATAATAGAAAATATAAAATCAGTTTGTGGTTCTGGTAGATAAAAATGTTTTTGTCTAGAGTTTAAAAAACCAAATCCTAAAAGTCCACCTGGACCAATTGCATATAAGCTTTGTATTATTTGAAAACCACTTCCTAATGGATCTTTCCAGGGATTTAAAAAAGATGTAATTCTAGACATTCTATAAGGTGCAATTATAATTAGTCCTATTGAGCCTACTACTCCGATTGCAAAAAGAATATAAAAATACTTCATATTGACTCCTGCAACAAAAAGTAAAGATACAATAGATATAACAAGAATTACCCCAGTACCAAAGTCAGGTTGTAGCATAATAAGAGTAAATACTAACATAACAAGTATTAAAACTGGAAGTATGGGTTTAATACCTTTATATACTTTGTTGGTATTACTAAGATATTTTGATACCCATAAAATCATTGCTAGTTTTACTGCTTCACTGGGTTGAATACCAAAGGATCCTATTCCAAACCAACTACGAGAACCGTTTCTTACTACTCCAATTCCTGGGATTAAGACAAGTATTAATAATAAAAGACAAATAATTAAAAATAGATTTGCCTTTTTATAATAAACTTTATAATCAATCTTAGTAACAAAATAAATAAGAAAGATACCAAGTATAAAGAATAATAATTGTTGTTTAACATATTTAAAACTATCATTAAACTTATAATCAGCCCATATATATGAAGATGAATATATCATTATTATTCCAAATATTACTAAGGCAATACTAGCTATAAAAAGCAATGTTCTATATCTTTTTTGCAACATAATCACCTAGTAAAATTATATATTAAAAACTAAAAATTATTACAATGGTTTATACTTACTAGCAATGGCTTCGAATACTAAAATGCCATCTATTGCAGAGGTAGTAATTCCACCAGAGTGGCCTGATCCCTCACCTGCTGGATAAATACCTCTTATGTTTGATTGGTAGTTTTCATCTCTATTCATTTTAATTGATGAGGAAGTACGTGATTCGACTCCTAATAAAAGGACATTGTCATTAGAAAAACCAGGTATTTTTTTATTAAAGTATTCCATTGTTGATATAAAGTTTTTGTTTATAAAATCTGGAAATATACTTCTTAAATTAGCATATGAATAGGACCCTTTTATTACAGAGTCATTGACTTTATAATTATCTTTATAAATATTATTTTTAAAGTCTATATATCTTTGGATTGGAATAGAACCATTACCTAATTTATAAGCTTTTTCTTCTAATGATTGTTGAAACTTTAACCCATCAAATAAATTATTACCATAGTCTTTTTCACTAACGCTTACAACAATTGCAGAGTTAGCAACACCACTATCTCTTTTGTAATTACTCATTCCATTTATAACTAATCTATTATCTTCAGAAGAGGAATTAACTACATATCCACCAGGGCACATACAAAATGAATATACTCCATGATTGTCTTTAGTTACATGAGTAAGTTTATAAGATGCAGGTTCAAGAAATGATGAGTAATCTTTGTACTGGTTTTTATTGATTAGTTCTTGATCATGCATTACTCTAAGACCTACTGCAAATGGTTTATTAGACATTTTTATTCCTTTGTTATAAAGCATTTTTATAGTATCAGTTGCACTATGACCGATTGCAAGAACTAAAATGGAACAAGGTATAACCTCATTATCATTAACAGTAATACTATTAAGTTTATCAGATGAAATATTAATATCAGTAAGCTTAGTACTGAATCTAAACTCTCCACCCATTTCTATTATTTTATTTCTCATATTAACTACTACATTTCTAAGTAAATCAGTACCAATATGAGGATTTTTTATATATGTAATTTCTTCTGGGGCATTGTTTTCTACAAATATTTTAAATACTTCACTCATAAGATTTCTTTTATCTTTTACTAAAGTATTAAGTTTTCCATCAGAGAATGTACCCGCTCCTCCTTCACCGAATAAGACATTAGATTCTTTAATTAAAACACCAGTATTCCAAAAATTCTCAACTGATGATACTCTATCAAATGTTTTTTCTCCTCTTTCAATAATGAGAGGTTTATATCCATATTGTGCTAACTTATAAGCACAAAATAGTCCACATGGACCTGATCCTACTACTACAATTTTATTATTTATTTTTGAAGTTCCTATATTAGAAAAAGAGTAAGAAACATCATCATAGTGTAAAATGTTATTTGAATATTTGATTGAATCATAAGATGATAATTCTACTAAAACTTCAAATATATAATAAACTGTGGATTTATCTCTTGCATCAATTGATCTTTTATTAATCTTAAAACTAATAATATCAGAAGACTTAACTCCTAGTATTTTTAAAACTTTGTTATATAAAAGATCGTAATTATATTTTTTAACATCTATTTTTATTTGTCTTACTTTAATCATTTTTGCCTCCTGCTAGTCCTGCTAAAAGTCCTGTTATAAAAGCAAAGCCTAAATTATATCCTCCACATATACCACATACATCAAGGATTTCTCCAGTAATATAAAGGTTTTTTATTTTTAAGGATTCCATGGTATTGGTATTAATTTCATTAAGATTAATGCCACCATTGCATACTTGAGCTCTAGAAAAATCTTTTGAAGAAATGATTTCTAATTTAAATGAAGTTAAATTAGAAATAATATTGTCTATTTCATTTGAGTTAAGTTCATTTACTATTTTATCTTTGGATATATTAGTAACATATAAAATAGTATCAACTAGTTTTTCATTTAAGATAGTGACTAAAAAATCATATATAGTTCTATCACTAAGTAATTTTTTTCTAATATTAAACCATTTATAATAATCATTTTTTATAAATGGTATAAAGTTAATGCTTACAAAGACATTTTTCTTTTGATATAGCATTTTATTTATAAAACCACTCAAATTAAAAACACATATTCCACTTATACCGTAATCAGTAAGTTGTATCTCACCAGATTCTTTTAAAATAGTTTTATCAAGTAAACTAATTTCACAATTGCATCTTACTCCATTCCAAAGTTTAAAGTAATTGCCTTTTCCAATAAGGGGTACAAGGCTTGGTAAAAGAGGTGTTATGTTATGGTATTTTTTAATTAAATCATAGGAATTAGTGCTTTTAACATAGGCACAAGAACCTGTTGATAAAATTACTTTATCATATTTTTTATACTCATTATTAATACAAATATAAAAGCAATTTTCATTATCATTATATAAAATATCGGTAACTAAACTATTAGTAAAAACATTAATACCTTTAGAATAAACTTCCTCTGTTAATGATAATCTAATACTATTTGCTTTATAAGAACTAGGATAATAGTATCCATTTTTAATACTAGGAATTATTCCAATAGATTCAAAAAAAGATAATACCTCCTCTTTCATATTATTGTTTATAATGTTACTAATGTCATATTTATTAAAACTATAGAACTTATCAGTAGTAAAATCTTCATTAAAATAGTTGCATCTTCCATTGCCTGTTACTAGTATTTTTTTACCTATTTCATCGTTTTTTTCATATAAGTCAACAATTGTATTATTGTTTTTGGCATAAATGCTTGCAACAAGGCCAGATGCTCCGCCCCCTATTACTGCTATTTTTATCATAGGACACCTCCAAAACTAAACTAAATATATCAAAAAGAACAAATGAAGTCAAGCAAAAATCTTTGACATGTCTTAACTTAATATGTTATAATTAAGTTGTGAATGAGGTGTTGTTCGGCATTGGCTGGATGGCATCTCATTTGTATTACATGTATAAAATAATATATTTAGTATATAATAAATATGGATATATTCAGTTCAATATATCCTTGACATATTATAACTTATTGTATTATAATATGAATGTAAGAGTTATTACACATAACTTCTTATTATAAGTCTTTCCCACTCCGCTCGGAGAGGGGAAGACTTATTTTTTTATGTTTTCATCGCATCTTTTATATGCTTTTAATACTTTATAATCATCAACAATCACAATTTGCCTTATCCATTGCCTACCTCTTGTTAAAAAAACAGTTTTTACTTGCTCTATTATATTTTCTCTATCAAGTTTCGATTTTGTAATATCTAAAATAATATTGTTAGTTTGATTTTTAGTAGTCTTGACAATATTATCTACAGCTCTTTTTGTACTAGTAGCATTAACACCAACTATTTTTAAATCCCATTTTTCATCCTTATATATATAATCTGATGTTGATATTCCTGGAGGATAATTAACCTTAGGATTAATGTAAACAACATCATCACCTAAACTTGAGAACCATTTAGCCATTCTTATTTCTTCAATACTAGGATCTAAAATTACTTTATTTTTGCTTACATAGTATTTTTTACCATCATCTGATATAAAATAATATTTATAAATTATTTGACCTCTTGTTTTTTTCTTACCAACATAATATTTAGTTATATCAATATAGTTATCCATTTAATCACCTCATATATATACAACGCATATAAATGGGTAATTCCTAACTTTTTTATTAATTTTACACTTATTCACACACAAAGTTGACATGCTTTACAATAAATAAAATAGTGTAAAAAAATAAGAGACTACTTATCTCTTATTTCACATTTAAACTTAGATGATACTTTATCAATAATTGTTTTAAATACACTATCAACTTCTTCATCAGTTAAAGTTCTATTTACATCTTGGAATGTAAGAGAATATCCAACTGATTTTTTATTTTTATCTATCTTATCGCCAACATAAAGATCAAATACTTTTACACTTGATAATATCTTATTACCATTTTTTCTTATTTCTTTTAAAACATCACTAGATAGTACATTCTTATCTAATATAAAAGCAACATCTTTTGTTATTTCTGGATATTTAGATATTTCTGGGTACTTAATTTTCTTACTTTTCTTAGTGTAAACTACAGATAAATTAATTTCACAAACGTAAATATCATCTTTACTCGCAACAGGACTAAGCTTACCAATATATCCAATTAAATCATTATCAATATATATACTAGCACTCATTCCTGGATGCATTTCTTTTTTATCTTTAAGTGGTTCAAATCTATATCTTTTATCATATCCAAGATAGTTAAGAATATTTTCTATTATTCCTTTTATAACATAGAAATTATTTTTTATACCGACTCCATCAAAACTATAATCAATATAATTACCTGACATTAATATACTTAGTAATTGTGTTTCTTTATAGTCTTTGTCATAAACATTACTTATTTCATATATATTTATATCTTTAACACCACGTTTGTTATTATAATCATAAACGTTTAAAAGAGATGGTATTAAACTTTGTCTTACATACATCTTATCACTACTCATTGGCATAAGTAATTTAATAGGATCGTTTTGAGAAAACATATCTATTTCTTTTTGGCCTACTAAAGTATAGGTTTTAACTTCATTTAAGGATTGACTTCTAAGTCTTTTAGAAATATCTTTTCTAATACCAATATTACCAGTATAAACACCACTTTTAATAGGAAGAACTGGAGTCTTATTAACTAGTTTATCATATCCATAAAATCTACCAATTTCTTCGATTAAGTCTTCTCTTATTGAAACATCCATTCTTCTGTTAGGAATAGTAACAATATAATTATCATTATTTAATTCATATTTAAAACCTAACTTATCAAATATACTACTTACAATATCATTAGTAAGTTCTATTCCTAATACTTTATTTATTTTATCAAGACTTGCTTCTGCTACTTTAGGAGTCTTATCTACATTGTCATAAATTACTTTATCTTTTAGTACTTTACCACTAGCGTATTTTTCTAGTAAATAGCATGCTCTATCAAGGGCCATAGTAGTGTATTCATAATTAAGACCTTTTTCAAATCTAAGAGAAGCTTCACTTCTTAACCCTAATCTAATTGAAGTGTATCTAACGCTATAAGGATCAAATATTGCACTTTCTATTATAATGTTTTTAGTATTTGATGTAACTTCAGAGTTAAGTCCTCCCATAACACCTGCTACTGCGATTGCTTCTTTTTCATTTGCAATTACTATATCAGAATCAATTAATTCTCTTTCTTCATTGTCTAAAGTAATAATACTTTCATTATCTTTGGCATTTCTAACTATAATTTTATTTCCAACTTTATCCATATCAAAGAAATGAAGGGGTTGTCCATATTCAAGCATTATATAATTAGATATATCTACTACATTATTAATGGAACGCATTCCTACTTGTTCTAATCTATTTTTTATGAAATCAGGACTTGGTCCAATGATGACATCTTTTACTATTTTAGTTTGATACATACTACAAAGTGGAGTGTTTACTTCTAGTTTTAATTTATCATTAATGCTTTGGTCTATTTCACTATAGTTGGTATTAGGTAGGTTAACATTTCTATTTAAAATGCATGATGCTTCATAAGCAAAACCTAAATGAGATAAGCAATCATTTCTATTTGGATTAAGGTCTAAAGTATAAATAGTATCATCAACACCAAGATATTTGCAAGCATCGTCTCCTACTTGTGCGGTATCTGGTAATATGTGAATACCATCGTCATAAGTTAGTTCTTTATCTGCTAAACCTAGTTCATATAAAGCGCATATCATTCCACATGATTTTACTCCAAGTAAGCTTCTTTCTTCGATTAGAAAATTTCCTGGAAGAATAGCACCAGGTAATGAGACAATGACTTTAATTCCTTTAGATACGTTATCAGCACCACATATTATTTGTTGAACTCTATCACCAACATTAACTTGACATATATTTAAGTGATCAGATCCTGGATGACGTTCGCATTCAATGATTTGTCCTACTACTAAGTTATTAAACTTGTATTCTTTTACTTCTTCAATATTTACCCCAGCATTTGTTATTTTATCAGCAAGTTCTACTTTGTTTTGGTCATCAACTTTAACATAGTCATTAATCCAATTAGTAGATATTTTCATTATTCTCCCCTCCTTTCAAACTCATTACAAACTCTTAAATCATTTGTATAAAAATGTCTTACATCAGGTACTCCATATTTGACCATTGCAATTCTTTCTATTCCGAATCCAAAGGCAAATCCAGTATATTTTTCACTGTCATATCCTGCCATATTAAGTACATTAGGATGGACAATTCCAGCACCACCTATAGTTATCCAAGTTGTACCTTTACAAACATTACAACCCTTTCCATTACATTTAAAACAAGATACATCAAACTCAACACTAGGTTCAGTAAATGGATAAAAAGAAGGTCTAAATCTTGTAACAACATCTTTACCAAATAAGTGTTTAGCCATTAAGTCTAAAGTTCCTTTTAAATCTGATAAGGATATTTGTTTATCTACAACCATTCCTTCGCATTGCATAAATTGATGTGAATGAGTAGCATCATCATAATCTCTACGATATGTTTTACCAGGACATATTATTCTAAATGGTTCTCCTTTTTTTTCTAACATGGTTCTAACTTGAACTGGAGATGTTTGTGATCTAAGAAGTATTTCATCTGAGTTAATGTAGAAAGTGTCTTGTGCATCTCTAGCAGGATGACCTTTTTGTAGATTTAGCATTTCAAAGTTGTATAAATCTTTTTCTACTTCAGGGCCTTCGACTACATCGTAACCCATAGACATATAAAAGGTTTCTATTTCTTCGATTACTTTATCAAGAATATGAGCTGAACCGGTTTTTAGATTATAACCAGGTAGTGTTACGTCAATCATTTCAGACTCTAACTTTTCATTTAAAGATTTTTCATTAAGTTTATTCTTTAAAAGATCGTATTTAGTATTAAAAAGTTCTTTTAATTCATTAACTTTCATACCATATTCTTTTTTTTCATCATTAGATAAATCTTTCATTTTAGAATAAAGTTCTGTAATAATACCTTTTTTACCAATATAATTAATTCTTAAAGATTCAAGTTCTGAAAGATTATTGATATTAGAAAAGGCATCATTCATTTGATTTTTAATATTTTCCATAATTTCCTCCCTAAAATAAAAAGATGATACCAAAGGACGAATTGATCGTGGTACCACCTTATTTTTATACTTAATACTATAACGCGTAACCGATTAAGCTAAGAAGTGAATTCATAAAAGTTTATTAAAAGTTTTCACCAAGCACTTTCTCTCTATAAATAATTACTTTTATTACTATGTTCCTATCATTGCTAATTCATTAATAATTTTATCACAAATATATTAAAAGTCAATATTTTTTATTGTTTCTTATTTTTCTTTGTAGTTATTACTATAACGGTAATAAATACTATAAGTGATAAAATCCCAAATAAATAAGAAATAACATTAAATAAAACACTATCATCTTTTTTATTATTATTTATAGAATTATTATCTTTAATAGGAGTTTTATCTTCTTTTATTGGTTCTTTATCTTC